>NZ_JADMJX010000038.1 GCF_018780185.1 Rhizobacter sp. | reverse complement strand
GCTCCATCGCGTTGGGGATCAGCCGGTTGTTGGTGAACTCGAGCTTGGTCACCTTGGCGGCGGTCTTGAAGGCAGCGTCGACCGCGTCTTTGTTGCCGTGGCCCCAGTCGTAGCAGACGTTGTTCGGTACGTCGTCGTGCACGGCCGACTTGGCGCCGTCGGCGGTGCGGATGTCGATCACGGGCGGCAGCTCTTCGTAATCGACCTCGATCAGCTCGGCAGCGTCTTTCGCCTGCAGATAGGTCTCGGCCACCACCAGCGCCACCTGGTCACCGACGTGGCGCACCTTGTCGTGCGCCAGCACCGGGTGCGCCGGTTCCTTCATGGGCGTGCCATCCTTGCTGTGGATCAGCCAGCCACAGGGCAGGCCACCGACCTTGGCCTCGGCCAGGTCGGCACCCACGAAGATCTGCACCACACCCGGCGCCTTGCGCGCGGCGGCCGTGTCGATCGAGCGGATGCGGGCATGCGCGTAGGGCGAGCGCAGGAACACGCCGAAGGTCTGGCCGGGGAACACCACGTCGTCGGTGTACTGGCCGGCGCCTGTCAGGAAGCGGTAGTCCTCGCGGCGTTGCAGCGGCTTGCCGATGGGGGAATTGGACATGTCGGTCATCTCGTTCTCCTTCAGGCGGCAGCGCCGACCTTGCCGCTCTGGCAAAGCTGGATCGACTTGACAATGTTGTGATAGCCCGTGCAGCGGCAGATGTTGCCTTCCAGACCTTCACGGATCTCCTGCTCGCTGGCCTGGGGCTTGTCCTTCAGCAGCTGCACGGCCGACATCACCATGCCCGGGGTGCAGAAGCCGCACTGCAGACCATGACACTCGCGAAAGGCCGCCTGCATCGGGTGAAGTGTTCCATCCTGGCCCAGCCCTTCGATGGTGGTGACCGTGCCGCCCTGGGCCTGCACGGCCAGCATCGAGCACGACTTCACCGCGCGGCCGTTCAGGTGCACCGTGCAGGCACCGCACTGCGCGGTGTCGCAGCCGACGTGGGTGCCGGTGAGTTGCAGCTGCTCTCGGATCAATTGCACCAGCAGGGTCCGCGGGTCGACGCTGGTGTTGATGGGCTTGCCGTTGACCGTCAATGAAAGAGGAATGCTCACGGTTGTCTCCTGCGAAACGAGGGGCCAATGATCCGACCGACGATCGATCTGAATCACATTGTTCGAGCAACGGCAAGCACCGCAAAGCGCAGGCGTTCCCTTATGAATCAATGTGCATAGGCTCGGCACCTCCGGCACTCCCGAAGGGGTGACCCCGTTGCCACCCCTCGGCCAACTTGAGCAGCAGTTCGATCTGCCTCAAGCGCAATCAGCGCACTGGGTGGCCCATTCCTGGTGATCACCAATCGTGATCACTTGATGAGAACTATCGAGTATCCCGTTTTCACCGTTGCCTCTAACCTTCGGCGCAGAGGAACACCAGTTTCCACATCGAACGGAGACAACGCAGATGCGAGCCACGGAAAGGCCCACTCCCCAGGAGCCGGCCCGCAAACCCGAACGCCTGCCGCAGAAGGCAGTGAGGTTGCAACCGCGACCGCGCAGTGCATGCCGCACGAGGAAGGAACCCCATGATCGGCCGTCGCCCTTTTCTGACGAATCTCAGTCGAACTGCAGCCCTCGGCGTGACCGGCTGGGTCTCAGCCCGGCCTGCTGCGGCGCAAGGCCTGAGCTCGGACACCATCACGATCGGATCGTCGATGGGGCTCACCGGCGCCACCGCCGTGGGCGGGCGTGGGCACGTGGCTGGGATCCAGGCGGCGTTCGACGAGATCAACCGCGCCGGTGGCATCCATGGCCGAACGCTGCGCCTGGACTGCCGGGACGACGTCTATGACCCCAAGCGAAGCGTCGAGAACATCACGGCCATGCTCGACAGCAACAGCGCGTTCGCGTTGATGTCCACGGTCGGCACGGGCAACAACCTCGCCACCAACGCCATGATCGAGAAGGCCGGCGTGCCGTTGCTGGGGCCGATCACCGGCGCGGAGTCGCTTCGCAAAGCCGCCCAACGCTACACCTTCCACATTCGCCCGAGCTACTACGACGAGGTGGAGTACATGGTGAATCAGCTGGCACTCACGGGGACCCGTGATCTGGGCGTGGTCTACATCGACAACGCCTTTGGCAAGGAGATCCTGGGCTACGCGAAGAAGGCGTTTGCCAACGCGAACAGCCGAGCGCTGGCCGAGGTTGCCTTGGCGGGCGATGGCAAGAACGCGCAGGAGTGTGCAGAGCAGATCGTGCGCAGCCGGGCGACGGCCGTGATCCTCGCCACAACCGGAGCCGCCAACACCGACTTCGTGCTGGCGGTGCGTCGCCTCGCGAGGGGTCTGCCGATGATCGGGCTGTCTTTGACATTCAATGACGGCGCCCGCCTGGGCAAGAACACGACAGGCCTGGCCTCGACGCTCGTCTTCCCACCTTTCAAGAGCGAGAAGTACGCCATCGTTCGCCGCTTCTGGGCTTCGATGCGCACCGCCAACCAGGACAGTCAGGCCAACTCCGCGCTCGAGAGCTGGTGGAACGCGCAGGTGCTGGCCCAGGCTCTGCGCCGTGCAGGCCGGGACCTGACGCGCGAAAAGCTCCGTGCCGCACTGACCGGCACGCGTGACTTCGCGATGGACGAGATGCGCGTGAGCTTCCCGGGTCGAGCGCCGTACGTCGGGATGAAGTCGGTGTCGCTGGGTGTCTATTCTCCCGACGGTATCCTGCGCACCTAGCGCAACGATCCAACGCGTCTCATCGACGACCGCGCGGAGCTTCTGTCGCGCTGCCCCGCGCGCAAGATGTTCCTGGCGCTTTCGGGCGCGGTGCATGCGCAAAACGATTGGCCCAACAAGCCCGTGCGCATCATCGCGTCGTTTGCCCCCGGTGGCAGCTCAGACCTCGTCGCCCGTCAACTGGCCCAGCACCTGAGCACACGCGATGGGCAGCAGTTCATCGTGGAAAACCGGGCTGGCGCGGGCGGCAACATCGGTGTCGATGCGGTCGCCAAGACGGCCCCAGACGGCTATACCCTGGGCCTGGCGACCTCGGGCCCCCTCGCCAACAACAAGTCGCTGTACAACGTGATGCCCTTCGATCCCGACAAGGACTTGGCGCCGGTCGCACTGGTCGGCGAGATTCCGCTGGTGCTGGCCATCAACCCGACGTTGAAGGTCAGCAACCTCAAGGAGCTTGTCGCGTTGAGCAAGCGGGCCGATGCCTTGTCCGTCGCCCACCCGGGGAACGGCACGATCGGGCACCTGGCCGCTGAACAGCTGCGCATCGGCAACGGCGCGAACCTGCGCTCCATTCCGTACCGTGGCCGACCGCCTGCGAGACCTGCCGCGACACGCGTTCACGCCACACACGGTCCTCGACGACAAAGAGTTGCGGGCACGCATCCGGGCGGCCCGCAATCAGGGCTGGTGCCTCGTCAACCAGGAACTGGAAGAAGGATTGATCTCGATCGAGGCACCGTTGAAAAACCGCGCCGGGCAGACCATCGCCGCACTCAACATCAGCGGCCAGGCCAACCGCACCAACGCCAAGGTGATGCAGGCGCAGTTGCTGCCCGCGCTGCTGCAGGCGTCGCAGTCGATCTCGCGCTTGCTGGCGTCGCGACGTGGGTGAGCAGCGGAGCAGCGGCTGGCTGCGGTCGACTGTGTCTGCGCAGGCAAGTACCGCACGAACTGATGCGCCAGCCAGAAACGATCACGCGCCGTTGAGGTGCTGAATTGCGAACCCTCGCCAGCGCGCTCGTGACGAAGCGTGTTGCTCGCGGTCGTCCGGCAGACCAGCTCGCGCGGCACCGACCGCTGCGACGGAGCAGTGCCTCGCGCAGTCGATCCTGAGAACGAATTCTTCCCGCCACGTCTCCCCACCTCACGGCGTGATCGTGACGTTCAACACGCCGTCGCGCCAGTGATCGACCATCGCTCGCTTGCCGCGCCTGGCGCCGCAAACCATGGCCAGCGGTTCGCTTCACGAAGGAGTGGTCGCCTGTCAAGATGAGATCGGACACTCCAACTCTGGAATGCCCAATGAAAAACGGGTTAGCTCGATGTGAGCTAACCCGTTCATTTTGTTGGCGGAGTGGACGGGGCTCGAACCCGCGACCCCCGGCGTGACAGGCCGGTATTCTAACCAACTGAACTACCACTCCATGGTGGCTTCCAGATTGCTCTGCAAGCGCCACCGAACTTGGCGTCCCCTAGGGGATTCGAACCCCTGTAATCACCGTGAAAGGGTG
>NZ_JADMJX010000240.1 GCF_018780185.1 Rhizobacter sp. | reverse complement strand
CCAGTCGCTGCCCACCTCGCGCACCACGCCAGCGTAGGCGCCCTGCCCGTCGGGCGTGGGGAACTGCACCACGTCGCCGAGACCGTATTTTTCGTCGGGGTCGCCCAGTTGGTGCAACAGGCTGAGCTTCACGCGCTGCAGCATGTCGGGGTTGCGATCACCGAAGGCCTCACCCGCGGCCAGCTCGAAGCTGGTGCGGGTGCCTTCGGCCAGGCCCATCAGCCGCGCCTCCACGGCCGGCGCCAGCTCGCCCGAGCCCAGCGACAGCGTGGCCGGCTTGTCGGCAAAGGTGTTGATGATGTCGGCGCCGTCGGGGCCGCTCAGCCGGTAGTGCAAGGTCAGGAACGAGCCGTGCTGCACCTGTTTGACTGCGTGGTTCAATGAATTTCCTTCGATAGACTGGTTCGAATTTTAGGTGCCCGCCCTGCCATGGTGCTCAAAGACCTTCCCCCCGATGCGCGACCCCGCGAAAAACTGCTCCAACGCGGCCCCGCCGCACTGGCCGATGCCGAGCTGATCGCCCTGCTGCTGCGCACCGGTTTCAAGGGCACCTCGGTGTTGCAGCTGGCGCAGCAAATGCTCACTGAGCTGGGCGGGCTGACAGGCCTGTTGCAGGCCGAGCCCGATGACTTGAAGCGCATCAAGGGCCTGGGGCCCGCCAAACGGGCCGAAATGAGCGCGGTGCTGGAGCTGGCGCGCCGCTCGCTTGCGCAAGAGCTGATGCAGCGGCCAGTGTTCGACTCGCCCACCCGGGTGAAGGAGTACCTGCGCCTGCAGATCGGCTCACGCGGCTACGAGGTGTTCGTGGTGCTGTTTCTCGATGCGCAGAACCGGCTGATCCGCTGCGAAGAGATGTTTCGCGGCAGCCTCACGCAAACCAGCGTCTACCCGCGCGAAGTGCTCAAGCGCGCCCTGGAGCTCGGCTCCGCAGCCGTGCTGCTGGCGCACAACCACCCGTCTGGGGCGGCCGAGCCGTCCAAGGCCGACGAATACCTGACCCAGACGCTGAACAAGGCTCTGGCACTGATCGACGTGCGCGTGCTCGACCACCTGGTGGTGGGCCAGGCCGAGGTGGTGTCGTTCGCGGAGCGGGGGTTGATGTGAAAAAGGCACGCAGCCTGCAAGACCTGAGCGGGTTGAAGGCCGCCTTGTTGCAGGCGCAGCGTGAGGCCGAGGCCGTGGCGGCCCGTCGACGCGAGGCCGCGTTGCGAGACAAGCGCGAGCGCGAGCTGTTCGCCACCACCGTCGGGCCGGTGCAGCCCTTGCCCGACAAGGGCCGCGCCCACACCGCCCCCCTGCCGCCCGAGCCCGAACCCAAACAACGCCAACGCGACGAGCGTGCCGCCTTGCGCGAGACCATCTCCGACGAGTTCAGCGTCGAGTCGTTGCTCGAGACCGACGAGGCCCTCTTCTATCGCCGCCCCGACATCGGCCTTGACGTGGTGCGCAAGCTGCGCCGCGGCGGCTGGACGATCCAGGCCCAGGTCGACCTGCACGGCCTGCGCCGCGACGAAGCCCGCGAGCGGCTGGCCGAATTCGTGCGCGACGCCATGGCGCAGCAACTGCGCTGCGTGCGTGTGGTGCACGGCAAGGGCCTCGGCTCCCCTGGGCGCGAACCGGTGCTCAAGGGGCGTGTGCACAGCTGGCTGGTGCAAAAGCAGGAGGTGCTGGCCTTCGTGCAGGCACGGCCTGCCGAGGGGGGCAATGGCGCGCTGGTGGTGTTGCTTCGAGCCAGCGGCGCCTGATCAGGCGCCGTGCTGGTTCCGCATCCAGTCGGCGGTTTTGAAGAAGGATTCTTCCAGCCGCACAACCAAGGCCGGGTCGAGCGCCACCTCATCCATCGCCTGCTTCATGCAGATGAGCCACTGGTCACGCTCCGCAATGCCGATGGCAAACGGCATATGCCGCGCACGCAGAAAGGGGTGGCCAAAGCGCTCCTGGTAGTGCTGCGGGCCGCCCAACCAGCCGCACAAGAACCAGAACAGCTTGTCGCGCGAGCCGTCGAGCGTGCTCGGGTGCATGGCGCGGATGCCGGCGAAGGCCGGCTCCAGGTCCATCAGGTCGTAGAAGCGGTCGACGAGTGAGCGCACGGCGGCTTCGCCACCGACCCACTCGAACGCCGTCGCGGGCTGGGTCGACTCCGACATCAGGGCGTGGCCAGCTTGGCGGCGATCGCGACGATGCCCTTGGCCGCTTCGCTGCCGGGCAGCGACTCCAGCAGCAGCTGGCGCTTTTGCACCGCCTCGCGCACGGCGGTGTCGGTCGGGATCTCACCCAGCAGCTCCAGCTTCACCGGCGCACTGCCCTCGGGCAAGGACGGCGACACAAAACGGTCGACCACCTGCTGCAGCTGGCCGCGGATCACCCGGCCTTCACCCGTGCGACCGACCTGGTTGACCACCAGCGAGATCGCATGGCGCTGCTGTTGCGTGGCCAGCACCTTGATGGTGGCGTAGGCATCGGTGAGCGAGGTGGGCTCGGGCGTGGCCACCACCAGCACTTCGGTGGCCAGCGACACGGCGAACAGCACCACGTCGGAGATGCCCGCGCCGGTGTCGAGCAGGATGCGGTCGTAGCGCGGCGCCACGGTTTCGATGATCTTCAGCAGCTGATCGCGCACCTCGGCGGTCAGGCGCGAATACTCGACCAGCCCCGAGCCGGCCAGCAGCACCGAGAAGCCGCCGGGTGCCGGCAGGATGGCGTCTTCGAGCGTGGCCTTGCCGGTGAACACGTCGTGCAGCGTGATCTTGGGGAACAGGTTGAGCACCACGTCGAGGTTGGCGAGGCCGAGGTCGGCATCGAGCACCAGCACGCGCTCGCCACGGCGCGCCAGGGCGGCCGCCAGGTTGGCCGAGATGAAGGTCTTGCCCACCCCACCCTTGCCACTGGTCACGGCCAGAATGCGTGCAGTCATGACGACTCCCCGCTCGCCGGGTACGGCGAGCGGCCCTCCACGAGGGCCGGGCCTTGCTTGGGGCGGCCCGGCGCGGCGGCCCGAATGCGACGGTTTGGCGTGGGGTTGGTCATGGCTTACTCAAAATCCTGGAACTGAGAATGGCCGAACAACATGCCCTTCTCTTCGGCGCTGACCAGCGACACCGGCGGCATCTCCAGGCAGGCACGGTTGCGGCCTTCGGTCTTGGCGCGGTAGAGCTGCTGGTCGGCGCGCTCGATCCACAGCGTGGCCGAAGAGCGCACCCACTGCGGCGCAAACGCACCACCCAGGCTGATGGTGACGTTCAAGGTCTCGTTGATGCCGATGGTCACCTCGCGCTGCTCCACCTTGCGGCGAATGCGCTCGGCCACCGTCTGGCCGAAGGCGGGCGGGCAATTGGGCAAGATGATCGCGAACTCTTCGCCCCCGAAGCGCGACACCGTGTCCATCGGGCGCACACATTCCATCAGCGATTGCGCCACCGACTGGATCACCAGGTCGCCCGCCGCATGGCCGTGGGTGTCGTTGACGGATTTGAAACGGTCGATGTCGCACATCAGCACCAGGGCCGGCTCGCCGGCACGCGCCACCCGGTCGACCTCGCGGGCCAGCGCCAGCTCGAACTGGCGGCGGTTGCCCAGGCCGGTGAGCGGGTCGCGGCTGGAGAGGTCGCACAAGGCGTCGATCACCGCCTGCAGCCAAACGGCCGAGCCCACCTGGTCGAGGTCGGGCAAGGCGTGGCCCGATTGCCCCAGCAACTGCAGCGCCGCACCCAGCTTGAGCTGGGAGGGTTCGGTGGGCGTGGAGGGTCGGGTCACGAATGGCAAAAAACAGGCTGCAACCCAGTCTAGCAGCGCCCTCCCGGCGGGTCGGCACCGATTTGAAACGTGAATACCCGCCAACTTGAGGCTTCTTTGCAGCTCAAGCCCAGCAGACTTCCAACCGATAAATCCGAGAGAACCCGCGCCCCAGGCTGGCGGGTGAAACCACCGCGTATTCCGTCTGGAGCCTTCATGAGCGCAGCTGCGTCACCCGCCGAACTAGCCGCCCTGCGCACTGTCGCAGAGCAGGAGTTCAGCTTCAATGCGGCCGACTTCGATCGGGTGCGCGAGTTGATCTACAAGCACGCCGGCATCAGCTTGCACGCCGGCAAACAGGCCATGGTCTACAGCCGCTTGTCGCGCCGCCTGCGCGAAACCGGCCAGCGCTCGTTTGGCCAATACCTGCAGTCGCTTGAAAGCACCGCCGCCAGCGACCCCGAATGGCAGGAGTTCGTCAACTGCCTGACCACCAACCTGACCTCGTTCTTCCGC
>NZ_JADMJX010000230.1 GCF_018780185.1 Rhizobacter sp. | reverse complement strand
ACCTAGTTGCAGTCGGAGGCGACGATGTCGCGGGCGCGCTTGCTCTCTTCGGCGCGGCCCTTGTCGTCGAGTACTTCGCGCTCGCCCTTGGCGTTGACGCGGGCCATGCGCATGCCGTCTTCGAGCGCGCGCAGCTGCGACTTGGCGCGCAGGCAGTTGTCGGCGCGCGCAGCCTTCTGCTTCTCTTCTTCGGCGCGGCGTTTGGCGGTTTCTTCTTCGGCGGCCTTGCGGCGCTTGGCCTCGAGCTCGGGCTCAACTGTCTTGGCCGGGCCGCTGGCGGCCGAAGATGCCGCGCCGGAGGCAGCCATCGCCGCCACTGCAGCCTGTGCGCTGCCGGGGGCGAAAGCTGGCGGGGCCTTGCCCGAGCTGCCGCTCGGTCGCTGAAGGATGTCGGTGTCTTTCACCGAGGGCGGTGGCGGCAGGTCGCTGTATTGAACGCGGCCGCTCGGGTCTTTCCACTTCCACTGCGCAAAAGCCGTGTGGCTCAAGCTGAGGGTCACGAGCGCTCCAAGCGCCACAACGGCGAGGCGCACAGCAGGGAAATGGCGGGCTGATTTCATCCCGAAAGTGTAGTCGTGCAGAGGGGGCAGGAGCGCATCGCCGCAAGGCCTTGTCTGGTTTTGCCGGCGCTTCTCGCCATGTACGCGCGCATTTCGTGAACTATTGCCAGAGGTGTTACCAAGTGCGTGATTCACAAGGCCGCAGGCCACGTTCAGGCCGAGGGTGTTTGCCATCCGTATAATTCGCTTTTGCGTCAGGAGCTTCCTCATGCGCCTTCTAGGCAAAGCGCTCACCTTCGACGATGTGTTGTTGGTGCCGGCTTTCTCTCAGGTGTTGCCTCGCGACACCACGCTTTCCACCCAGTTTTCCCGCAACATCCGCCTCAACCTGCCCTTGGTGTCTGCCGCCATGGACACGGTGACCGAAGCGCGTCTGGCCATCGCCATCGCGCAAGAGGGCGGCATCGGGATCGTCCACAAGAACCTCTCGCCCAAGCAGCAAGCTGCCGAGGTGGCGCGCGTGAAGCGCTACGAGTCGGGTGTGCTGCGCGACCCGATCACCATCTCTCCCGGCGTGCCGGTGCGCGACGTGATCAACCTGTCGCGCCAGCACGGCATCTCGGGCTTCCCGGTGCTCGAAGACGGCAAGGTGGTGGGCATCGTCACCGGGCGTGACTTGCGCTTCGAGACGCGCATGGACATCCCGGTGCGCGAGATCATGACGCCGCGCGAGCGGCTCATCACCGTGCGCGATGGCGCCACGCTGGCCGAGGCCAAGGCCTTGATGCACAAGCACAAGCTGGAGCGCGTGGTCGTCGTCAACGACGCCTTCGAGCTGCGCGGCCTGTTCACGGTGAAAGACATCACCAAGCAGACCAACTTCCCCAATGCCGCGCGCGATGCGCAAGGCAAGCTGCGCGTGGGCGCGGCGGTGGGTGTGGGCGAGGGCACTGAAGAGCGTGTCGAGCTGCTGGTCAAGGCCGGTGTCGATGCCCTCGTGGTCGACACCGCCCACGGCCACAGCGCCGGCGTGATCGAGCGTGTGCGCTGGGTCAAGCAGAACTTCCCGCAGGTCGACGTGATCGGCGGCAACATCGCCACCGGTGCCGCCGCGCTGGCGCTGGCCGACGTGGGCGCCGATGGGGTCAAAGTGGGCATCGGCCCGGGCTCCATCTGCACCACCCGCATCGTGGCCGGTGTGGGCGTGCCGCAGATCACCGCCATCGACAACGTGGCCAGGGCGCTGGCCGGCACCGGCGTGCCGCTCATCGCCGACGGCGGCGTGCGCTACTCGGGCGACATTGCCAAGGCCATCGCCGCAGGTGCCAACACCGTGATGATGGGCGGCATGTTCGCCGGCACCGAAGAGGCGCCGGGCGAGATCGTGCTGTTCCAGGGCCGCAGCTACAAGAGCTACCGCGGCATGGGCTCCATCGGTGCCATGCAGCAGGGCTCGGCCGACCGCTACTTCCAAGACAACACCGGCGCCAACCCCAACGCCGACAAGCTGGTGCCCGAGGGCATCGAAGGCCGGGTGCCGTACAAGGGCTCGCTGGTCAGCATCGTGTTCCAGATGGCGGGCGGCTTGCGTGCGTCCATGGGCTATTGCGGTTGTGCCAGCGTCGATGAGATGCGCAGCAAGGCCGAGTTCGTCGAGATCACCTCGGCGGGCATCCGCGAGAGCCACGTGCACGACGTGCAGATCACCAAAGAAGCGCCCAACTACCGCATGGAGTGACGCGGGGCCAAGCCCGCGTCGATGAAGCCCTTGAGTTCAAGCACCGTTGACACCGCCGTGGGTCGCCCCGCGGCCATGCGCTTCATCTTGTTGACGGTGCTGATCGACATGGTGTCGATCGGCCTGATCATCCCGGTGCTGCCCGAGCTGGTCGGGCACTTCACCGCCGACCGCAGCGAGCAGGCGTTCTGGTACGGCGCCATCATGCTCAGCTTCGGGGTGGCGAACTTCTTCTTTGCCCCCATCCTGGGTGGGCTGTCCGACCGGTTCGGCCGCCGGCCGGTGCTGCTGATCGGGTTTTGCGGCTTCGCCTTCAGCTTCTTCGCCACCGCCCTGGCCACGCAGCTGTGGATGTTGATCGCCATCCGCATCGTCAGCGGTGCGCTGCAGGCCAACGCCAGCGTGGCCAACGCTTATGTCGCCGACATCACCGCGCCCGAAGACCGGGCCAAGCGCTTCGGTCAGCTGGGTGCGATGTTCGGGCTGGGTTTCATCCTCGGCCCGGTGATGGGCGGGCTGCTGGGTGCCATCGACATTCGCCTGCCGTTTTTTGCAGCCGGCGGTTTGGCCTTGCTCAACCTGGCATATGGCTACTTCGTTTTGCCAGAATCCTTGCCGCCGTCGCAGCGCCGGCCGATGTCGTGGCAATCGGCCAACCCGATCCGCTCGCTGAAGCAGCTGACCCAGCTCAAAGGTGTGGGCCCGCTGGTGCTGGTGATTGCGCTGGGCGCGCTGACCGACGCCGTGCTGCGCACCACCTGGGTGCTCTACACCGGCCTGCGCTATGGCTGGGGGCCGCTCGAAAACGGCTGGTCCTTGTTTGCCGTGGGCGCGGTCTCGGTGCTGGTGCAGGGGGTCTTGCTCAAGCGGATGCTGGCGCGCTTTGGTGCCAAGCGCCTGGCCGTGCTGGGGCTGATCTCCAGCACCATGACCTTCACCTTGTGGGCCCTGGCCACGCAGGGCTGGATGATGTACGCGGTGATTGGCTTGAACATTTTCGGCTTCACGGTCACCGCATCGATCCAGAGCCTGGTCTCGAATGCTGCCGACGCCAAGGCGCAGGGCCAGACCATGGGCTCGGTGTCGTCGCTCAACAGCCTGATGGCGGTGCTGGCCCCGGTGATCGGTGCGCCGCTGCTGGGCGTGGTGTCTCATCTGCCGCGCGACGACTGGCGCATCGGCGCGCCGTTCTTTCTTTGCGCGGTGCTCATGGCCTGCTCCACGGCCGTCGCGCTGTGGCACTTTTCCCGCAGGCGCATTGAGCTGGCGCCGTTGCCTCACGCTTGAAACCTCACCATGCACGACAAGATCCTCATCCTCGATTTCGGCTCCCAGGTCACCCAGCTGATCGCGCGGCGCGTGCGTGAAGCGCATGTGTACTGCGAGATCCACCCCAACGACGTGAGCGACGCGTTCATCCGCGAGTTCAAGCCCAAGGGCATCATCCTGTCGGGCAGCCATGCCAGCACCTACGAAGAGCACGACCTGCGCGCACCCCAAGCGGTGTGGGACTCGGGCGTGCCGGTGCTGGGCATCTGCTACGGCATGTTCACGATGGCCGTGCAACAGGGCGGCAAGGTCGAGGCCAGCACGCACCGCGAGTTTGGTTATGCCGAGGTGAGGGCGCATGGCCACACCACGCTGTTGAAGGGCATCGAAGACTTCGCCACGCCAGAAGGCCACGGCATGCTGAAGGTCTGGATGAGCCACGGTGACAAGGTCACCGAGCTGCCGCCCGGCTTCAAGCTGATGGCGTCGACGCCCAGCTGCCCAATCGCGGGCATGGCCGACGAATCGCGTGGCTACTACGCGGTGCAGTTCCACCCCGAGGTCACTCACACCGTCAAGGGCCGCGAGCTGCTCAACCGCTTCGTGCTCGACATCGCCAAGGCGAGACCCGATTGGGTGATGGGCAACTACGTTGACGAGGTGGTGGCGCGCATCCGCGAGCAGGTTGGCAAGGAAGAAGTCATTCTCGGGTTGAGCGGTGGTGTCGATTCCAGTGTGGCGGCGGCGCTGATCCACCGCGCCATCGGCGACCAGCTCACCTGCGTGTTCGTCGATC
>NZ_JADMJX010000336.1 GCF_018780185.1 Rhizobacter sp. | reverse complement strand
GGCAGCGACCGCATCCTGATGGCGATGAAGCGCGGCTACACCGCGATGGAATACAAGAGCACGGTGCGCAAGCTGCGCGCGGTGCGGCCCGACATCAGCCTGTCGAGCGACTTCATCGTCGGCTTCCCTGGCGAGACCGAAGACGACTTCAGCAAGATGATGAAGCTGATCAACGACGTCGGCTTCGACAGCAGCTTCAGCTTCGTCTTCAGCCCCCGCCCCGGCACACCCGCCGCGGCCTTGCACGACGACACGCCGCAAGAGCTCAAGCTCCAGCGGCTGCAGCACCTGCAGGCCACGATCGAGGCCAACCAGCGCCGCATTGGCGAGTCCCGAGTGGGCACGGTGCAGAAGGTGCTGGTCGAAGGCAACGCCCGCAAAGACGTCACCGAGCTGATGGGCCGCACCGAGTGCAACCGCATCGTCAACTTTGCTGGCCACCCGCGCCTCATCGGCCAGATGATCGATGTGCGCATCACCCAAGCCTACCCGCACTCGCTGCGCGCCGAGGTGATGACGAGCGACAGCGAATTGCTCGCCGTCTGACGCCGCTCAGGCGGCCTGAAGTCGGTTGCGCCCGCCCTGCTTGGCTGCATAAAGCGCCTGGTCGGCGCGGGCAATGACCTGATCCAGGCTGGTGTCACCCTCACGCAGAGTGGCCACTCCAGCGCTGAAGGTGAGCTCGAAACCGAGCGCCGGGTGCACGTCACGTTGAATGGCGGCGCGCAGGCGCTGATCCACCGTCTGGGCCGCCGCGGCGTCTGACATCGGCAGCAGCACGCAGAACTCCTCCCCGCCGTAACGCCCCACCAGGTCGGGCTGGCGCACGAGCTGCTGCAGCGCGTGGGCAAACAGCACCAAGGCGCGGTCACCGGTCTGGTGGCCATGGGTGTCGTTGATGCGCTTGAAGAAGTCGATGTCGAGCATGACCACCACCAGGCTGCGGCCATGGCGCTGAGCCAGCTGGAAGTGCGACAACCCCTGCTCCATCCAGCAACGCCGGTTGAGCACACCCGTCAGCCCATCGGTGGTGGCCAGGCGCTGCAGTTCGCGCTCAGCCTCGTCGCGATGCGCCAGCAGAAATGCGAGCGTGCCCACCATCAGGCAAGCGTTGCTGACGATCAGACCGCCGATGTTGATCCAGTGCGCCGACTCGAACGTCGGGTAACTTTCAGGCGCGGCCAGCACCAGAATGAACCGCCCGGCGACCATTCCCCCCGTGGCCACCAGCGCGAGCCCAGCCAACCAGCGCCAGCGCCAACCGCCCACGGCACCTGGGCGCATCAGCAGCCATGACAACCACAGCATCTGCAAGCTCAGTGCGGCGTTGACAACGGCAATGCGGGCAGCAAAGTTGCTGAACAACAGCCAGTGCAGCAGCGTGGCCAGCACGGGAATGCCAACGACCCAGGCGCGCGAGAACGGTTGCTGCAGGTAGGCCTTGGCCGCGACGTGGACAAAACTGAAGCCGCCCACCATCGCCGCCGCGCCGAGGGTGGCGAACTCACGCGGATTCCCCTGGTAGGCCGCCATCAGCGAGCCCCATCCCACCGCCTGCAGGACCAACGCCACAATCCAGAAGCGGATACCGGACCCTGTTTTCCAGCGCACCCCGACCAGCAACGCGCAGAACACCAACGTGACGTTGATGAACATTGAAAAGAAAAGTGTTAGGGCGTCGAGCTTCATGGGGACAGGCCTGCAGCAAGCGGCCTCGCAACCTGTGTTTTCGGCGCGGATGGCAGGCAACTTGAGCGCGCGGGTCAGCCCCGCCGAGTTCCCCAGCCGGCCCACCACAAGGCCAGCGCGCTCACCAGCACCATCGCGCCATAGGTGAGCATCTTGCCGTCACGGCCCGTCCACAGCAGCCCCGCCACCAGGGCGATCGACCCGGCCAGCACCGCCCAGGCCGCCATGCGCCAGGGCGCCACGCCTTTGAGGTCGCGCCACCACAGCAGCTTGGCCATGAAAGCCGCCATCACCCCCACCCCCAGCGCTGGCGCAAAGAAGTTCAGCAGGTGCCACAGTCCATCCAACACGCCCATTGCGTCACGCTCCGTGAAAAGGCTCCAACAGAGCTGGTAACCCGGGGAAAGGCTTCGATTTTATAATTTGAGAATGAGCGTCTTCGCCCTCGGGCTGAACCACACCACGGCCCCACTCGATTTGCGGGGCCGGTTTGCGTTCACGCTCGAACAATTGGCGCCCACCTTGCAGGAGTTTCGCAGCCGAGTGCACCGCAAAGGCGGCGAGCCCGAAGTGGCCTTGCTGTCCACCTGCAACCGCACCGAGCTGTACTGCGCTGCCGACCCCACCATGGTCGCACCGGCCGTCGATTGGCTGGCCGGCGTGGGCGGTGTGGCCAGCCAGCAGTTGATGCACCATGCCTATGTGCTGGAAGGTGGCGCTGCCGCGCGGCACGCCTTTCGTGTCGCGAGCGGGCTTGATTCCATGGTGCTGGGAGAGCCGCAGATCCTCGGCCAGATGAAGCAGGCGGTGCGCGAAGCCAACACGGCCGGCACCCTGGGCACGACGCTGCACCAGATGTTCCAGCGTTCGTTCGCGGTGGCCAAAGACGTACGCACCTCGACCGAGATCGGCTCGCACTCCATCAGCATGGCCGCCGCCGCAGTGCGCCTGGCGTCGCAGCTGTTTGAAGACCTGCACGACACCAAGGTGCTGTTCGTCGGTGCGGGCGAGATGATCGAGCTCGTGGCGACGCACTTCGCGGCTCGCCAACCCAAGGCCATGGCAGTCGCCAACCGCACGCTGGAGCGCGGCGAAAAGCTCGCCAGCCGCTTCGGCGCCGAAGCGCTGCGCCTGGCCGACCTGCCGGCTCGCCTGGGCGAGTTCGACATCGTCATCTCCTGCACGGCGAGCTCGTTGCCGATCATCGGGCTGGGGGCTGTGGAGCGTGCGTTGAAGGCGCGCAAGCATCGCCCGATGTTCATGGTCGACCTGGCCGTGCCGCGCGACGTGGAGCCTGAAGTCGCCCGCCTGTCTGACGTCTACCTCTACACCGTCGACGACCTGTCGGCCCTGGTGCAGAGCGCGGGTGAAAAGCGCCAGGCCGCGGTGCAACAGGCCGAGGCCATCATCGAGAGCGGCGTGCAAAGCTTCGTGCACTGGCTCGGCCAGCGTGGCTCGGTTCCCTTGATCCAGGCGCTCAACGCGCAGGCCGACGACTGGCGCGCGATGGAAATCGCCCGTGCCCGCAAGCTGCTCGCCAAGGGCGAAGACATCGACGTGGTGCTCGAAGCCCTCTCGCGCGGCCTCACGCAAAAGATGCTGCACGGCACACTGGCCGAGCTGCATGCCGCCGATGGCGAGCACCGCACCCAGCTGGCGCACACGGTGTCGCGCCTGTTCCTGCGCGGCAACGCCCGCGACCCCGCGGACGACAAGCCAGGCAGCAAGTACTAGCGACGCTGCGCCCCGCCCTCTCTCGGCGGAGCGTTGATGTGCCTGGCCTCGTGGCCCGCACCCCGGCTCCGACCTTCTCTCTTCCGGAGCCCGCATGAAAGACACCCTTCGCCAACAGTTCGAACGCCTCGCCATGCGCCTGGCCGAACTCGACGCGACCTTGGCCGACCCCAGCGTGGCCAGCGACATGAACCGCTACCGCGCCCTCACCCGCGAGCACGCCGAGGTCGACTCGCTGGTGCAACGTTTTCGCCAATACGAGCAGCGTGAACGCGACATGGCTGCTGCACGCGAGATGCTCTCCGAGCCCGACATGGCCGAGATGGCGCAAGAAGAGATCACCTGCGCCGAAGCCGACATCACCCGCCTGCACGGCGAGCTGCAAGCCGCCCTGCTGCCACGCGACCCCGACGATGGCCGCAACGCCTTCCTCGAAATCCGCGCCGGCACCGGTGGCGATGAATCGGCGCTGTTCGCGGCCGACCTGCTGCGCATGTACCTGCGGTACGCCGAGCGCCAAGGCTGGCGCACCGAGGTGATGTCGGAGAGCATGTCCGACCTCGGCGGCTACAAGGAAGTGGTGCTGCGCATCGTGGGCGACGATGTCTACGCCCGCCTCAAGTTCGAGTCGGGCGGCCACCGCGTGCAACGCGTGCCCACCACCGAAACGCAAGGCCGCATCCACACCAGCGCCTGCACCGTGGCCGTGATGCCCGAGCCCGATGAAGCGGAAGAGATCCAGCTCAACCCGGCCGAGCTGCGCATCGACACCTTCCGCGCCAGTGGCGCCGGCGGCCAGCACGTGAACAAGACCGACAGCGCGATCCGCGTCACCCACCTGCCCACCGGCATCGTCGCCGAATGCCAGGACGACCGCTCGCAACACCGCA
>NZ_JADMJX010000143.1 GCF_018780185.1 Rhizobacter sp. | reverse complement strand
CTCTCGGCCTTCATCCTGCTGCTGCTGGTGCTCGACCCGCTGGGCAGCCTGCCGATCTTCATCCCGGTGATGCGCCAGGTGGCGCCGCAGCGGCGGCGCTGGGTCGCGGTGCGCGAGGTGGGCATTGCGTTCGCCGTGCTCTTTGCCTTCATGTTCCTGGGCGAAGGCTTTCTGCGGGTGATGCACTTGTCGGAGCGGTCGCTCGAAGTGGCGGGCGGCGTGATCTTGTTGATGGTGGCCATCCGCATGATCTTCAGCCACGAGGGCGGTGTCTACGGCACACCTGAAGGCAAGGAGCCGCTGATCTTTCCGCTGGCCGTGCCGCTGCTCGCAGGTCCTTCCGCGATGGCGACGGTGCTGCTGCTCGCTTCGCGCCAGCCCGAGCGCATGTTGTCGTGGGTGGGGGCGCTGGCCAGCGCGATGGCGGTGTCGCTGGTGGTGCTGCTGCTGTGCGATCGCATCCGCCGCTGGGTGGGTGATTCGGTGGTCTCAGCAGTGGAGAAACTGATGGGCCTGGTGCTCACCGCGATTGCGGTCGAGATGATCCTGGCGGGGCTGAAGCGCTACTTCCTTGGCTAGCCTCTGCTTCGCACAAAGAAAAACGGCCAGTCTTTCGACTGGCCGTTTCATTTGCCGCTCGACTGATCGGGAGATCAGAAGTTGTGGCGGACGCCGACAGCGATCGAGCTGAAGTCGCTGGCGTAAGGAGTTGCGTCCTTGGCGTCAAGCTTGGTGTAGTAGGTGTAGGCCTTGGTGCGCTTGCTCAGGTTGTAGTTGTAGCCCAAGGTGAACTGCTTGGCGTCGGTGTCAGAAACACCGTCAACCTTGCCAGCCAGGCCAACGTTGGCATGGAACTCAGAAGCGCCCATGGTGTACATGCCCGAAAGGCGGACGATGTTGGCCTTGCCATCCGAGAACGGTGCGCCATAGGCTGCGGCCGAATCCTCGAGCATGGTGCGCTGGAAGTAGCCGCCCAAGGTGAAGGCACCGAAGGTGTACTGGCCACGAATGGCAAGCTGCTTGTCATTGCCGAGCTTGGTGTAGCCAGCGCCGAGGGCGAGGTCACCGATGCCGTAGTTGACGGCCAGATCGACGGCGTTGTTGCCGGTGGTGGTGCTTTCACGCAGCGCGTACTGCAGTTCCACCGTGGCGCCACCCAGCGACGGGGTCGTGTAGGAGATCTTGTTGTTGGTGACCCAGCTCTGGAAACCCAGCGAGTACAGCGCATCGGCCGAGGAGCCGGTGTCGTGGTTGTGGTAGCTGACGTAGTCGGCGGTGGCGAAATAAGCACCGCTGGTCATGCGACCCAGGCGCAGGTCACCGAAACCGCTCGACAGGCCAACCCAGCTGTCGCCGGACCAGAAGGCGCCGTTAGTGGTGCCGGTGTCGGCATTGAAACGGTGTTCGATCAGGAAGTTGGCCTTCAGACCGCCGCCCAGATCTTCGGAGCCCTTGAAACCAAGGCGCGAAGCGTTGTCAGCCAGAACGGTCTTGCTGTCGCCAGCAGCGTCTTTCTGACGCTCAACGGTTTCGTTCAGGCGACCATAAACGGTCACGGTGCTTTGGGCCAAAGCCGAACCGGCGGCCAGGGTGGACAGAGCGGCGAGGAGGAGAGAGCGCTTCATGAGCATTCCTTATTTGCGATGTGCGGAGTGAGTACCGCGGGGGTGTCACAAGGGTTGTGTGCGTACGGCCTGCACAACTGACTCGTGAGTTTAGGCGTGGCGTTCATGGAAAACCCCTGTCTCGTTGCGCTTGTGCAACACGGAATTTTGTGAAGCTGCGTTGCTAGCACAAGCTCAACGGCCGCGTTGATGCGCAGGGCTTTCCAGGCGTTTTGCCAAAAACGACAGTAGCAAGGTCAGGGCCAGGTACACGGCCGAGATGGCCAGATACGGTTCCCAATAGCGCGAATACGCGCCGGCCACGGTGCGGGCGGCCAGAGCCAACTCGGCCAGGCCGATGGCGGAGACCAGCGACGAGTCCTTGATCAGCGTGACGCCTTCATTCACAAGCGCCGGCAGCATGCGCCGAAACGCCTGCGGCAGCACGATGAAGCGCATGGCCTGTGGGTGCGTGAACCCCAGGCTGTAGCTGGCCTGGGTCTGGCCGATGTGGATGCTCTGGATGCCGGCCCGGAAGATCTCGGAGATGTAGGCGCCGGCGTTGAGGCTCAGTGCCAGAGCGCCCGAGAAGAAGGCGCCATGCGATTGCCTGAACTCGCGGGCTGCTTCACCGGCCAGCAGCAGGCCGCTGTCAGGGTGGATCAGCGCCGGCATCAGCGCAAAGTGCACCAGCAGGATCTGCACGAACAGCGGCGTGCCGCGAAAGAAGGTCACATAGGCCAGCGTGACGACACGCACCGCCTTCAGGGCCCAGGCCAGCGGCACCGACTGCGGCTGGGGTGCGTCGCGCGAGCTGCTGATGAGCCCCAGCAACACCCCCAGCACCAGGCCCGAGCTGATGGAGACGATGGTCAGCGCCACGGTCATCCATAGGCCGGCCACGAACAAGGGCCCGTAGCCGGCCAGGATCTCCCAGCGCAGATCCATCGTCGCGTGCCTCGGCTCTTCTTACTTCGAAGCGGCGGAGGCGGGCGCGCCTGCCGATGCGGGCGCTGCGCCGAAGTACTTGGCGTAGATCTGGTCGTAGGTGCCGTCGGCCTTGATGTCGGCCAGGCCCTTGTTGAGCTTGCCCAGCAGGTCGGCATTGCCTTTCTTGACCGGCAGGCCGTATTGCTCAGGGGCGAAGGCCTTGTCGGCCACCGTCTTGAACTTGCTGCCAGCGTTGTTGGTCACGTAGTTGATGACGACGCCGTTGTCGGCAACGACGGCATCGACGCCGCCGGCTTCGAGCTCTTTCAGCGCCAGCGGGGTGGATTCGAAGCGCTTGATGTTGGTGCTGTTCTTGCCTTGCAGCTTGGTCACCACTTCATCGCCGGTGGTGCCGGTTTGCACGCCGACCTTGAGCTTCTTGAGGTCGTCGAACTTCGAGATCTTGGAGTTGCCCTTCACTGCGATCAGCTGCTGTGCGTCGAAGTAGGGGTTGCTGAAGTCCATCGACTGCTTGCGCTCGTCGGTGATGGTGACGGCAGAGACGAGGAAGTCGCGGTCGCCCTGGTCCAGCGTCTTGAAGATGCCTTCCCACGGGGTGTTGACGAACTTGACCTCGATGCCAGCCTTCTTGGCGATGGCGGTGACGACGTCGATGTCGAAGCCGACGATCTCGCCCTTCTCATTCTGTGATTCGAACGGAGCGTAGGCGGCATCGGTGCCGACCACGTAGACCTTGGCAGGTGCCGGGGCAGGCGCAGAGGCCACAGCCGCGGAGGCAGCGGGCGCAGCGGGTGCTTCGGTCTTCTTGCCGCAGGCGGACAAGAGCAGGCCGGTGATCAGCAGGGCGCTGGTTTGCAGGAAACGACGGGTCGAAATGGTGTTCATGGACATCCTCGAATGGGCCGTGGAGGCACACCGCTTGTGGCGGGGTGCGCGAAGGGGCCTCAGTGTAATGGTGGCGGGGAGCCTGTTCGCAGCAAGATGCGAGCCATTGGAGCGGGTGCTGGAAACGATCAGCCTGCGTTCAGGCGGGCCATCTCGTCGGCAGTGAAGCCTGCTGCTTCGCGGGCCGGCCAGTTGAACGGCGGGCGCAGCTTGGGCGCTTCGTAGCGCAGCGCCAGCTCGGCGTAGTGGGCCACCGGGTCGAGCCCGCCGCGCTCGCACAGCCAGCGGTACCAGTGGTTGCCGATGGCGACGTGGCCGACCTCGTCGCGCAGGATCACATCGAGGATCTCGACCATGCGTTGATCTCCAGCGCGGGCGAACTTGGCTTGCAGCGGCGGCGTGGCGTCGAGCCCGCGCGCTTCGAGCGTGCGGGGGACCAGCGCCATGCGGGCGACCACGTTGCCGGCGGTGCGCTGTGTCATCAGCCACAGGCCGTCGTGGGCGTCGAAGTCGCCATAGTCGTGGCCGACGCTTTGCAGGTGTTCGCGCAGCAGGCTGAAATGAAGCGCCTCTTCGCTGGCTACACGCAACCAATCCACGTAGAAGGCCACCGGCATGTCGGCAAAACGAAACGCGGCGTCGAGTGCGAGGTTGATCGCGTTGAATTCGATGTGCGCTATGGCGTGGACCAGGGCCGCCTTGCCTTCGGGCGTGAACGGTGTGCGGGACGGCACCTGCCGCGGTGGCAAGAGAGCCGGCTTGTCGGGGCGGCCCGGGAGTTCTGCGGGTACGTCAAAGCGGGTCGCTGGGGCGATCAGGCTCGTGTCCAGCCCCGCAAAAAGAGCGCGGGTCTCGAAGGCCTTGGTCGTGGGGTCGCGCAGGCACAAGACCTCCAGGGCGCGCTGTCTCGGGTTCATCCCTAGAATTATGGGCTTCGCACTCCGGATCGCGCCCATGGCCATTTACGAACTAGGCGACGACACGCCCGACATCGCCGACACCGCCTGGGTCGCCGACAGCGCACAGGTGATGGGCGCGGTGACGCTCGACGACAACGCCAGCGTGTGGTTTGGTGCCATCCTGCGCGGCGACACCGAGCGCATCACCATTGGCAAGAACTCCAACGTGCAAGACGGCACGGTGATTCACGCCGACCGCGGCTACCCGGTCACGCTGGCCGACAACGTGACCGTGGGCCACCAGGTGATGCTGCACGGCTGCACGGTGGGCGAAGGTTCGTTGATCGGCATCGGCTCGGTGGTGTTGAACGGCGCCAAGATCGGGAAAAACTGCCTGGTCGGCGCGCGGGCGCTCATCACCGAGGGCAAGGAGTTCCCCGACGGCTCGATGATCATCGGCTCGCCGGCCAAGGTGGTGCGCATGCTCACGCCGGAGCAGATTGACGGCATCAAGAACAGCGCGATGCACTATGTGTTGAATGCCCGCCGCTTCAAGGCGGGGTTGAAGAAGATCGGTTGATGAGCGAACTGCATAAATTCTTGTTCGAAGGCTTGCCCGTGCGCGGGCTGCTGGTTCGTTTGACCGGCGACTGGCGCGAGGTCTTGCAGCGCCGCAAGACGGCGCAAGACGAGTTCCCGCAACCCGTTCGCGCGCTGCTGGGCGAGATGGCCGCCGCCGGTGTGCTGATGCAGTCCAACATCAAGTTCAACGGCTCGCTGATCATCCAGATATTTGGCGACGGCCCGGTGAAGCTCGCGGTGACCGAGGTGCAGCCCGACCTGTCGTTTCGCGTCACGGCCAAGGTGGTGGGCGAAATGCCCGAGCGGGCTCAGCTCGACACCTTGCTCAACGTGCACGGCAAGGGCCGCTGCGCCATCACGCTCGACCCCAAGGACCGTTTCCCTGGCCAGCAGCCCTACCAAGGCGTGGTCGCATTGCACGGTGACCAACGCGAGCCGCTGCACCAGCTGAGCGAGGTGCTGGAGCACTACATGCTGCAGTCGGAGCAACTCGACACCAAGCTCGTCCTCGCCGCCAACGACGACATCGCCGCCGGCCTGCTGATCCAGCGCCTGCCGGTCGAGGGCGAGGGCAACCTCGGTCGCAAGAATGAAGACGAGATCGGCATCAACGAGGCCTACAACCGCATTGCCCATCTGACGGCCACGCTCACCGCCGAAGAGCTGCTCACGCTCGACGCCGACACCGTGCTGCGCCGCCTCTACTGGGAAGAGAAGGTCATCCGCTACGAGCCGGTGGAGCCGCGCTTTGCCTGCACCTGCTCGCGCGAGCGGGTGGGCAACATGCTCAAGACACTGGGTCGCGAAGAAATCGACGGCATCATCGTCGAACAAGGCCGGGTCGAGATCGCCTGCGACTTTTGTGGCGTCAAATACCACTTCGACCCGGTCGACGTGGGCGAGCTGTTCACACCAAATGAACGGCAAGCCCCCGGCTCCGCCACGCTGAACTGACCACGAGAAAAAACGACATGGGCTACGCACTGCTGAAACTGTTGCATCTGGGCTCGGTCGTGATCTGGGTCGGGGGCATGTTCTTTGCGCTCTTCTGCCTGCGCCCTGCGGCGATGAACCTGCCGCCGCCCACGCGTGTGCCTTTCATGGCCGACGCCTTGGGGCGCTTCTTCAACATCGTGTTGTGGGTGGCGCTGGCCACCATCGGCAGCGGCGTGGCCTTGGTGATGCGTGTGGCGCAGACCACGCGCCAGACCGGGGCACCCTTCAACATGACGCTCGACTGGATGGTGATGGCGGCCCTCGGGTTGGTGATGCTGGCCATCTTCGGCCACATCCGCTTTGCGCTCTACAAGCGCTTGCAGCGGGCGGTGGCAGCGCTTGACTGGCCAGCCGGTGGCGCCGCGCTCGGTGCCATCCGCACCTGGGTGGCGGTGAACCTGGGCCTCGGCGCGCTGATCATCCTGGTCGTGCTGCTGGGCACGGTGAGCTGAAGGGGTCAGCCCCGTGCGAGCAGGTGACGCTCGCAGTTGACGTCACCGCAGTGATCGCAAGCCCATTGCCAGCGCGGGCCGGCGTCGGATTTCGGCGAATGCCGCACCACGGCCAGCGCCGATTCCAGGCGCGCAGGGCCTGAGCCACCGATCACCGAATACGACACGGCCGCGCGCGCCAGACTGGCACGCACCAGCGCCGTCACCGGCTCGCGCACCTGCGGGCCGTCTCGCTGCAGGCCGTCGGCCCGCCAGGGCAAGTCGAGCGCAGTCAGCAAGGTGAGGGCATAGCCGCGCTGAATCGTCTCGGCCTGGGTGTACAGGCTGAGGTCACCAAATACCTTGTCGCTGTAGACGGCAATCATCAGGGCGGTGGTGTCGGCCACCACGATGTCGTGTGCTTGGCTTGCTTCGGCGATGCGGCGGGTTTGTTCGCCGGCGATGTGAGCCTGCTCGTGCACTTGGGGTGTGCGGCCCTGGGTGTCGCAGAACTCGCGCAGGTATTCGCTGACCACGGCGACCGTGTGACCCTCTGAACGCAGCGCTGCGGCGAGCTCCCCGGCGAGGGTGGTCTTGCCCGTGCTCTCGGCACCGACGATGGCGATGATGCGGCTCATGCTTTTGCAGCGAGCCGATGCCAGGCCCGCCAGCCAATGAACGACATCGCGATGAAGACCCCGTACAGCAAGGTGGTGAGCCACAGGCCCTTGTAAACGAACAGCCCCACGCTGACGACGTTGACCACGACCCAGGTGGGCCAGTTTTCCACGTACTTGCGACCCAGCAGCCACTGGCCGATCAGGCTGCCGGCGGTGGGGAAGGCGTCCCACCAGGGCACGTCGGTGTTGGTGTGGCGCTTGAGGAACATGCCGACAACCGGCCAGGCAATGGCGAAAATCCCGAGCATCAGCCACCGGCCGCGCGCCGTGAGCGAGCGCACCTTGAGCGCCGAGCCGTCGGCCGCTGTGCCTCGCAGCCATTGCCACCACCCCCAGCCTGCCACCACGATGAACACGAGCTGGAGCGAGGCCTCGCCATAGAGCTTGCTGCTGCCGAAGAGTGCAAGGTAGAGCGCCGAGCTCACGATGGCAAGCGGCCACGCGATCGGGTTGACGCGGATGTTGGCCACCACCATCCAGATCGCCAGCACGAAGGCCACGATCTCCAGCCAGGTGACCGGCGAGCCCCAGAGCGTGAAGGCCGCAGCGAACAGAGGCTGCACCGACTGCAGCAGCGCGTCCATCAAACCGGGCTAGCGCTTGACGGTGGACACCTGGACGTAGATCTCGTCCGGCTTGACCATGCCCAGCTCGAAGCGGGCTTTTTCTTCGACCATCTCCAGGCCTTCTTTCAGGTCACGCACTTCGGCGGTGATCTGGTCGTTGCGTGCGTGGGCGGCTTCGTTCTCGGCCTTCTGCGTGTCGAGCCTGGCTTGCAGGTCCATCACGCGCGGCACCCCGCTCTTGCCGAGCCAGAGCTCGGCGTGCACCAGCGCCAGGAGCGCCAGCAGGGCGAGGGTGACAACGCGCAAGGTGATGAGGCTTTAGCGCAGGTTGTAAAACGCGGCGCGGCCGGGGTAGCTGGCCACGTCGCCCAGGTCTTCTTCGATGCGCAGCAGCTGGTTGTACTTGGCCATGCGGTCGCTGCGGCTCATCGAGCCGGTCTTGATCTGGCCGGCGTTGGTGCCCACGGCGATGTCGGCGATGGTCGAGTCTTCGGTCTCGCCCGAGCGGTGGCTGATCACGGCGGTCCAGCCGGCGCGCTTGGCCATCTCGATCGCGGCGAAGGTTTCGGTCAGCGTGCCGATCTGGTTGATCTTGATCAGGATCGAGTTGGCGATGCCTTTCTCGATGCCTTCGCGCAGGATCTTGGTGTTGGTGACGAACAGGTCGTCGCCCACCAGCTGCACCTTCTTGGCCAGGCGTTCGGTCAGGTGTTTCCAGCCGTCCCAGTCGCCTTCGTGCATGCCGTCTTCGATGCTGATGATGGGGTACTTGTCGACCCAGTTGGCCAGCACGTCGGTCCACTCCGGAGCGGAGAGCGTGAGGCCTTCCGAACCCAGCACGTACTTGCCGTCCTTGTAGAACTCGCTGGCCGCGCAGTCGAGGCCGATGGCGATGTGCTCGCCGGGCGTGTAGCCAGCCTTGTCAATGGCTTCCAGGATCATCTGGATCGCCGCTTCGTGGTTGGCCACGCTGGGGGCGAACCCACCTTCGTCGCCCACCGCCGTGCTCATGCCCTTGGCGTCGATGATCTTCTTCAGCGCATGGAACACCTCGGCGCCGTAGCGGATCGCTTCGCGGAAGCTCGGCGCTCCCACGGGGATGATCATCAGCTCTTGCAGGTCGAGGTTGTTGTTGGCGTGTGCGCCGCCGTTGATGACGTTCATCATCGGCACCGGCATCTGCATCGCGCCCGAACCACCGAAGTAGCGGTACAGCGGCAGGCCGCTCTCTTCAGCGGCAGCGCGTGCCACGGCCATCGAGACCGCCAGCGTGGCGTTGGCGCCCAGGCGGCTCTTGTTCTCGGTGCCGTCGAGGTCGATCAGCGTGCGGTCGAGGAAGGCCTGCTCCGAGGCGTCAAGGCCCAACACGGCTTCGCTGATCTCGGTGTTGACGTGTTCGACGGCCTTGAGCACGCCCTTGCCGAGGTAGCGCGACTTGTCGCCGTCACGCAGCTCGATGGCTTCGCGCGAGCCGGTGGACGCGCCGGACGGCACGGCCGCACGGCCCATGGTGCCCGACTCCAGCAGCACGTCGCATTCGACGGTGGGGTTGCCGCGGCTGTCGAGAATCTCCCGGCCGACGATGTCAACAATGGCGCTCATTCAGTCTTCCTCTTGGATGGTTCTAAAGGTTTTCAGCAGGAGAAGTCGTTCTCAAGCAGCGGCTGCTTCTTGATGACACGGTCCAGCGCGAGCAGTTGCTCGAGCAACGCGCGCATGTGCTTGAGCGGCACGGCGTTGGGGCCGTCGCTCATCGCATTCTTCGGGTCGGGGTGGGTCTCCATGAACACGCCGGCCACGCCGACGGCAATGGCGGCACGTGCCAGCACCGGCACGAACTCGCGCTGCCCGCCGGAGCTCGTGCCCTGGCCGCCAGGCAACTGCACCGAGTGGGTGGCATCGAACACCACCGGCGCACCGGTCTCTCGCATGATGGCCAGCGAGCGCATGTCGCTCACCAGGTTGTTGTAGCCAAAGCTCACACCGCGTTCGCAGGCCATGAAGTTGTCTTCGGGCAAGCCCTTGGCCTTGGCGGCCGCACGCGCCTTGTCAATGACGTTCTTCATGTCATGCGGCGCAAGGAACTGGCCCTTCTTGATGTTCACCGGCTTGCCCGACTGCGCCACGGCGTGGATGAAGTCGGTCTGGCGGCACAGGAAGGCGGGCGTTTGCAGCACGTCGACGACGGACGCGACGGTGGCGATTTCTTCGATGCTGTGCACGTCGGTCAGGATGGGCACCTTCACCTCACGCTTCACCTTGGCCAGGATCTCCAGACCCTTCTCCATGCCGGGGCCACGGAAGGTGGTGCCCGACGAGCGATTGGCCTTGTCGTAGCTGCTCTTGAAGATGAAGGGGATGCCGAGCGCCGACGTCATCTCTTTCAGCGCGCCAGCCACGTCGATCTGCAACTGTTCCGACTCGACGACGCAAGGGCCTGCGATCAGAAAGAACGGCTGATCGATGCCGACGTCAAAACCACAGAGCTTCATGCCGCCGCCTTTTCAGTGCGAGAGGCCTGATGGGCCAGAGCCGCTTCGATGTACGACTTGAACAGCGGGTGCCCGCCCCAAGGCGTCGACTTGAACTCCGGGTGGAACTGCACGCCCATGTACCACGGGTGCACGCTGCGCGGCAGCTCGACGATTTCGGTGAGCTTCTCGCGCTGGGTCAGCGCCGAGATCACCAGGCCGGCTTCGGTGAGCTTGTCGAGATAGTTGACGTTGGCCTCGTACCGGTGGCGGTGGCGCTCGGTGACCACGTCGCCGTAGATCTCGTGCGCCAGCGTGCCGGGCTTCACGTCGGAGCTCTGCGCGCCCAGCCGCATGGTGCCGCCGAGGTCGGACTGGGCGGTGCGCTTCTGGATCGAGCCGTCGGCGTCTTGCCACTCTTCGATCAGGGCGATCACCGGGTGCGATGCATCGGCTTCGAACTCGGTGCTGTTGGCGCCGGTGAGGCCCGCCTTGTGGCGCGCGAACTCGATGGTCGCGACCTGCATGCCCAGGCAGATGCCCAGGTAAGGCAGCTTGTGCTCGCGGGCGAACTGGGCCGTGAGGATCTTGCCTTCGACGCCGCGCTTGCCAAAGCCGCCGGGCACCAGGATGGCGTCGAAGCGCTCCAGTTGCTTGATGTTGTCGAGTGTCAGCGTCTCGGAATCGACGTATTCGATGTTGACCTTGGCGTGGTTCTGGATGCCGGCGTGGCGCAGTGCCTCGTTGAGCGACTTGTACGAGTCCGACAGGTCGGTGTATTTGCCGCACATCGCGATGGTCACCTCGCGTTGCGGGTGCTCCACCTCGTAGACCAGGGCGTCCCAGCGCTTGAGGTTGGCGGGCGGCGTGTTGATGCGCAGCTTGTCGCAGATGAGCCCATCGAGCCCCTGCTCGTGCAGCATTCGCGGCACCTTGTAGATGGTGTCGGCGTCCCATACGGAGATGACACCCCACTCGGGCACGTTGGTGAAGAGCGAGATCTTCTCGCGCTCTTCGTTCGGGATGGCGCGGTCGGCGCGGCACAGGAGCGCGTCGGCCTGGATGCCGATCTCGCGCAGTTTTTGCACCGTGTGCTGCGTCGGCTTGGTCTTCAACTCGCCGGCGGCGGCGATCCAGGGCACGTAGGTCAGGTGCACGAAGGCCGTGTTGTTGGGGCCCATGCGCAGGCTCATCTGGCGAGCGGCTTCGAGGAAGGGCAGTGACTCGATGTCGCCCACCGTGCCGCCCACTTCGACAATGGCCACGTCGACGGCATGGTCGGTGCCGAGGCCCGCGCCACGCTTGATGAAATCTTGAATCTCGTTGGTGACGTGCGGGATCACCTGCACCGTCTTGCCGAGGTAGTCACCGCGACGCTCTTTCTCCAACACGCTCTTGTAGATCTGGCCGGTGGTGAAGTTGTTGGTCTTCTTCATCCGCGTGGTGATGAAGCGCTCGTAGTGGCCCAGGTCGAGGTCGGTTTCAGCGCCGTCGTCGGTGACGAACACCTCGCCGTGCTGGAAGGGCGACATGGTGCCCGGGTCGACGTTGAGGTAGGGATCCAGCTTGATGAGCGTGACCTTCAGGCCGCGCGATTCGAGGATCGCTGCAAGTGATGCAGCCGCGATGCCCTTGCCCAGCGAGGACACCACACCGCCGGTGACAAAGACAAACTTGGTCATTGCTGTTGGCACTTGCGTGATGCAAATGCTCTGGTGGTAAAGCGCGATTATAGGCGTGGCACCCGCCCGCAAGACCCACGGGTCTGTCAGCTTCTTCAGGCCGTGACGGGGGCCTCGGCCAGGACCTTCAGCCACTTGATCACTTCGGCCGAGGTCTCCTTGGGGCGCTCGAAGGGAAACAGGTGGGAACCCTCGATCCAGGAGATGCGCCCCTGGGCCACCCGCTCGGTGGCGGCCATGCCGACTTGCCTGACTTCGGTGGATTGGGTGCCCCCGATGAAGGCCAGCGGGGGTTTCAGCGGGTGGCGCCGCAAGAAGCTGGGGATGTCGTGCGCCAGCGTCTTGTAGATGTCAGTCTCGACTTCGCGCCTAAAACTCAGGGTGAAGCCGTCGGGTTCGTGGGGTTCGATGCCGCACTCGATGTAGTCATGCAGCACCTCGGGCTCCCAGCGGGCAAACGAGGCTTTGCCTGCGAAGTGGGCATGGGCGGCCTCCTTGGTCGGCCAGTATTTGCGCCTCCCCTTGGAAACGGCAGCTGGCGAGAAACGCTCGCCCCAGCCGGTGAGCTTGGCGAACTGGATGGTGGGGGTGAGCAGCCCGCCGACGATGGGCGAGTCGATCATCAGCACACCGCGCGCCAGGTCGGGGCGCTTGGCGGCGGCCAGCAGGCTCAGGTAACCGCCCAGCGAATGGCCGACGAAGAAGACCGGCTCTTTGGCATGGGCTTCGGCAAAGTGGATCAACTGGTCGCGCAGGCGTGGCCAGTGGTCGGTGACTGGGTATTCGGGGTCGTGGCCGTATTTCTCGATCGCATGCACGGTGTAGCCGGCGGCGCGCCAGGCTTTGAAAAGCACACGGTAGGTGCCTGCTGGGAAGCTGTTGGCGTGCGAGAAGACGATCGTGCCGGCGGACTTCTTCTTCGGCATCAGACGATCTTCTCGCTGGCGTTCGTGATCTTGCGCATGGGCTCGTAACGCCCCGAGCTCACGCACAGCGGGTGCGCGCTGGTGCTGCCGTCCCAGTGCGGGTCGTCGATCGACTCGAACACCTGGCGCAGTTTCTGTCCCCAGCTGGTGCGGATCATGTGGAAGTAGGGGTTTTGCTCGTCGATGCACACCAGCTGGTCGGTTTGCAGCTTGCCGGCTTCGTAGACCAGCAGGTCGAGCGGAAGGCCCACCGACAGGTTGGACTTGAGCGTGGAGTCCATTGACACCAGCGCGCACTTGGCCGCTTCGTCGAGCGGCGTGTGCGGCGTGATCATGCGGTCGAGCACCGGCTTGCCGTACTTCGACTCGCCCACCTGGAAGTAGCAGGTCTCGCGCGTGGCCTCGATGAAGTTTCCGGCCGAGTAGACGAGAAAGAGCCGCATCGCCTCGCCCTTGATCTGGCCGCCGAAGATCATCGAGGCGTTGAAGTCGATGCCCGATTTCTTGAGCGAGGGCGCATCTTGTTCGTAGACGTGACGCACCGCGCTGCCGAGCACGCGCACGGCGTCGAACATGCTGGTGGCATTCCAGATGGTGATCGGCGGCTCGTCGCCGTTGTCGAGTTTCTCGACCTGCAGGATCTCCCGCACCGATTGCGAAATCGAGAGGTTTCCGGCAGACAGCAGCACCATGAAACGGTCGTCGGGCTTCTCGTAGACCATCATCTTGCGGTAGGTGCTGATCTGGTCGAGCCCGGCGTTGGTGCGCGAGTCGGAGAGAAACACCAGACCGGCGTCGAGTTTGATGCCCACGCAGTAGGTCATGGCTTGCTTTCCTGGAGTGTTTTCAAACGGTACAGCGCGTCGAGCGCTTCCTTGGGCGAGAGCATATCGGGATTGATCGCGCTGAGCGCCTTGTCAATCGCCGAGGTTTCGGCCTCGACCACCGGGGCCGGTGCCGCAAAGAGGTCGATCTGTGCGTCGCCGGATTTCTGCTGCGCCTCCAGCGCTTCGAGCGCGGCGCGTGCCTGGCGCACCAGCGTGGCTGGCATGCCGGCGAGACGCGCCACCTGCACACCGTAGCTGCGGCTCGCGGGGCCGGCCTGGATGTCGTGCAGGAAGACGATGTCGTCGCCACTCTCGGCTGCCGACACGTGCACGTTCAATGCGCGCTCGTGCTTCACCGGGAACTCGGTCAGCTCGAAGTAGTGCGTCGCAAACAACGTGAACGAACGGTTGCGCTCGTGAAGGTGGCTCGCGATGGCGCCTGCGAGTGCCAGGCCGTCGAAGGTGGAGGTGCCGCGGCCGATCTCGTCCATCAGCACCAGCGACTGGTCGCTCGCGCTGTGGATGATGGCGGCAGCCTCGGTCATCTCCAGCATGAAGGTCGACTGCGCGTTGGCCAGGTCGTCGGCGGCGCCGATGCGGGTGTGGATGGCGTCGATCGGCCCGAGCCGGCAGGCCGCCGCCGGCACGAACGAGCCCACCGCCGCCAGCAGCACGATCAGCGCCACCTGGCGCATGAAGGTGCTCTTGCCGCCCATGTTGGGGCCGGTGATCACGAGCATCTTGCGGGTGGCGTCGAGCCGGCAGTCGTTGGCCATGAAGTTGCCCCCGCCGGTCTCGGCCAGGCGTGCCTCGACCACCGGGTGGCGGCCGGCTTCGATGTCGATGCAGGGCTCGCGCACGAACTGCGGGCGGCACCAGTTGAGCGTGCTCGCGCGTTCGGCCAGGGCCGAGAGCGCGTCCAGGCTGGCGAGCGCACGCGCCAGGCCACTCAGTTCATCGAGGTGGGTTTGCAGCTGGTCGACCACCGCCTCATACAACATCTTCTCGCGCGCCAGCGAGCGGTCTTGCGCCGACAAGGCCTTGTCTTCGAAGGCTTTCAGCTCGGGCGTGATGAAACGCTCGGCGTTCTTCAGCGTCTGGCGGCGCTGGTAGTCGCTCGGCACCTTGCTCGCCTGGCCTTGGGTCACCTCGATGTAGAAGCCGTGCACCTTGTTGTATTGCACCCGCAGGTTGGTGATGCCGGTGCGGGTGCGTTCGCGCATCTCCAGGTCGAGCAGGTAGGCATCACAGTTCTGGCTGATGCCGCGCAGCTCGTCGAGGTCTTTGTCGTAGCCGGGGGCGATCACGCCACCGTCGCGCAGCAGCACCGCGGGTTCGTCGGCGATGGACTCGCGCAGCAGGGTTTCGATGGCGGTGGATGGGTTCAGCGCCTCGGCCAGCATGTCGAGCAACAGCGCCTGGCCGGTGGGCACCAGCGAGCGCAGCGCGGGGAGGCCCTGCAGCGTGGCGCGCAGGCCGGTCAGCTCACGGGGGCGCACCTGGCGCAAGGCGATGCGGGCGGTGATGCGCTCCACGTCGCTCACGTGGCGCAGGGCTTCGCGCAATGGCTCGGGCGAGCGTGTGATCAGCACCTCGAGCGCGTCGTGTCGCTGGGTGGCGACGAGCCGCTCGCGCAGCGGGTGGGTCAACCAATGGCGCAACGCGCGGCTGCCCATGCCGGTGCGGCAGGTGTCGAGCAGCGACAGCAGCGTGGGTGCGTCGTCGCCGCGCAGCGTCTGGGTGAGTTCGAGGTTGCGGTGGGTGGTGGGCGGCAGGTCGAGCAGGTCGCTCGCGCGCTCCACCGTGAGCGTGCGCACGTGGGCGAGTGCCTGGCCCTGGGTGTGTTCGGCGTAGCTCAGCAGCGCGGCGGCAGCGGCTTGGGCCACCTGCATGTCCTGGGCGTTGAAGCCGGAGAGGCTCGCCACGCGCAACTGTTCGCACAGCTTGCGCTGGCCCAGCGTGGCGTCGAATTGCCAGGCGGGCCGGTGGGTCAGCGCGATGCGCGACTGCGCCACGGCGGCGGGAATCTGGTCGCGATCGACCAGCGCCTCGGCCGCATTGAGCCGCGCCAGCCAGCCGGCCAGCTCGCGCTCGTGGCACTCGGTCATGCCGAGCTGGCCATTCGACAGGCCCAGCCAGGCGAGCCCGTAGGTCACCACGCCGCGCTTGGCCTGCTGCGACACCGCGAGCAGCAGCGCGTCGCGTTTGTCGGCGAGCAACTCCGAGTCGGTCACCGTGCCCGGCGTGACGACGCGCACCACCTTGCGCTCGACCGGCCCCTTGGCGGTGGCCACGTCGCCCACCTGCTCGGCAATGGCAACCGGCTCGCCGAGCTTGATCAGCTTGGCGAGGTAGCTCTCGACCGAGTGCACCGGCACGCCCGCCATCACCACCGGCTCGCCGCCGCTCTGGCCGCGCTGGGTGAGCGTGATGTCGAGCAGCTTGTTGGCGCGGCGTGCGTCGTCGAAGAACAGCTCGTAGAAGTCGCCCATGCGGTAGAACACCAACGTGTCGGGGTGCTCGGCCTTGATGCGCAGGTACTGCTGCATCATCGGCGTGTGGTGGGCGAGGTCGGGGGCCGGGGGCGCGGAGTTCATGCGAGGGTGGTCACACCAGGGTCAGCCGCCTATTGTCGTGCAGGCCGCGCCGGTAACATCGGCGCCTTTCCAGGAACGAACCCCAGAACACCCAGGAGACGCGATGAACCGCCGCAACATGCTGGCTGCCGCACTGATGAGCCTCTGTCTGATCGGCACCGCGATGGCGCAGACCAAGACCCTGCTGCGCATCTCCACCCCCGCCGTGCCCGAAGACTGGCACGCCAAGATGTGGACGGTGTTCAAGGACGAGCTGGAGAAGTCGGCCCCCGGCCAGTTCGACGTGCAGATCCACCTCAACGGCGCGCTCTTCAAGCAAGGCGCCGAATCGACCGCGATGGCGCGTGGCAGCCTGGAGATGGCGGCCATGTCGGCACAAGACATCGCCAAGATCCTGCCCGAGTACGCGATCTACACCGCGGGCTACCTGATCCGCGACCCGGCCCACCAGAAGAAGGTGTTCAACGGCCCCATCGGCGACGAGATGGCCAAAGCCGTCGCCGCCAAGATGGACGTGCAGCTCCTCAACGTGGCCTACCTCGGCACCCGCCAGCTCGCCCTGCGCGAGCCGCGCAAGGTGGTGACGCCGGCCGACCTGAAGGGCGTGAAGCTGCGCATGCCGGCCACCAAGGAGTGGCTGTTCCTCGGCGAGGCGCTGGGCGCCACCGCCACACCGCTGGCCTTCGGCGAGGTCTATCTGGCGCTCAAGACCGGCACCATCGACGGCGAAGACAACCCGCTGCCCACCGTGCGCTCGGCCAAGTTCCATGAGGTGACCAAGCAGATCGTGCTCACCAGCCACCTGGTCGATGGCCTGTTCATCGCCATCGCGAGCAAGACCTGGAAGGGGCTTAGCGCGGAGCAGCAGGCCAAGGTGCGTGCCGCGGCGCTGGCCGCGGCCAAGTACAACGACGACAACCGCATTCAAGACGAGGCGCAGCTGATCGATTTCTTCAAGAAGCAAGGCCTGCAGGTCACCACGCCCGACGTTGAGGCCTTCCGCAAGGCGGTGCAGGCCAGGTACCTGGCTTCGGAGCAGGCCAAGAGCTGGCCGGCCGGGTTGCTGGACCGCATCAACGCGGTGAAGTAAGGCATGCGCCGGCGCCTGGAGTTGCTCGCGGGCGCCATCGCCGCGGCGATCTTCGCTTTGCTCTTCGTCACCTTCGTCGTGCAGGTGGCGGCGCGCTTTCTCTTCGACCGACCGCTGGCCTGGTCGGACGAGCTGGTGGTCATCCTCTACATCGCGATGGTGTTCTGGTCGGCCGCCACCTTGCTCAAGGAACGTGAGCATGTGATGTTCGACCTGGTCTATGCCGCACTGCCGCCTTGGGGCCAACGTGTGATGGCGCTGGTGGGCGCGGTGCTGATGGCGGGGCTGATGGGCACGTTGTTGCCGTACGCGTTCGACTACGTGCGCTTCATGCACCGCGAGCCGACCGCCGTGCTGGGCATGCCGTTCTCATGGGTGTACGCGCCCTTCCTGGTGTTCGTGATGGCGGTAGTGCTGATGTACCTGCACAAGGGCTGGAGGCTGCTGCGCAGCGGCTGGCGGGCGCAGCTGTGAGCCCGGCACTGACGGTGTTGCTGGGCATGCTGGCGGTGACGCTGCTGCTGCGCATTCCCATCGGCTTCGGCATGCTGGCGAGCGGTGTGGCCTACCTGCTGGTGAAGGGGCAAGACGTGGGCCTCGTCGCCGAGCAGGTGCTCAACGGCCTATACAACAGCTATGTGCTGCTGGCCGTGCCGCTGTTCATCTTCGCGGCCAACATCATGAACTCGGGCACCATCAGCGAGCGCCTGTTTGCGTTTGCGCACGTGCTGGTGGGCCGGGTGCGTGGCGGCCTGGCGCAGGTCGACATCCTTGTCAGCGTGATCTTCTCCGGCATGAGCGGCAGCGCCATTGCCGACGCGGCCGGGCCCGGCATCGTGAGCATCCGCATGATGACCAAACACGGCTACTCGCCGGCCTTTGCGGGCGCCATCACGGCCGCCTCGGCCACCATCGGGCCGATCATTCCGCCGTCGATTCCGCTGGTGATCTATGCGATGGTGTCCGACACCTCGGTGGGCGCGCTTTTCCTCGGCGGTGTGATCCCCGGGCTGCTGATGGCGCTGTCGTTGATGCTGGGCGTGCAGCTGGTGGCCAAGCGCCGCAACTTGCCGCGCAGCGATGTGCTGCCACCGAAGGAATTGCCGCGTGTGCTGGTGCGCGGCCTGTTGCCCTTGAGCCTGCCGGTGGTGCTGCTGGGCGGCATCTACAGCGGCGCGTTCACGCCCACCGAGGCGGCGGCGGTGGCGGCCTTGTACGCACTGTTTCTTGCCGGGGTGGTGTACGGCGCGTTGAGCTGGCGGCGGCTCTACCAGATCCTCGTCGAGTCGTCGAAATCGAGCGCTTCGGTGACCCTGATCGTGGCCTCGGCCTTTTTCATCAACTACGCTTTTGCCGCTGAAAACGTGCCCACGACGCTCGCGGCCTGGTTGAGTGGCTTCCAGTTGTCGCCAACCGAGTTCTTGTTGGGCGTGAACCTGCTGTTCCTGGTGCTGGGTTGTTTTCTCGACACGTCGATCATGCTGCTGGTGCTGGTGCCCATGCTGCTGCCGGCGGCGCGTGCGCTCGGGGTCGACCTGGTGCACTTTGGTGTGATGGTGGTCGTCAACATGATGATCGGCATGGTCACGCCGCCGTTCGGCATGCTGCTGTTCGTGATCAACGCACTGGCCGGCGTGCCGCTGCGCGAGATGATCCGCGAGAGCTGGGTTTTCATCGGCGTGCTGATCGTGGCCTTGCTGGTCATCACCCTGGTGCCGCAGACGGTGCTGTGGCTGCCGCAGGCGCTCGGCTACGGCGGCAAGTAATCAGGCCTCGGCGGGCACCCAGCGCTCGTTGATCAGCAGCTCGTGCGGCTTGAACTGGGCCTTGTACGACATCTTGTCGCTCTCACCGATCCAGTAGCCCAGGTAGACGTGGCGCAGCTTGAGCAGCCGGGTCTGCTCGATCTGCCACATCACGTTGTAGGTGCCGTAGCTGGTGCGCTCTTCGGGCTCGTAGAAGGTGTAGACCGCCGACAGGCCGTCGTTGAGGATGTCGAGGATGGACACCATCTTCAGCGCACCCAGCGTGCCGTCGGTCGACGGCTCGCGAAACTCGACCAGGCGCGAGTTGACGCGGCTTTGCAGCAGGAACTGGGTGTACTGGTCGACCGAGTCGTTGTCCATGCCGCCGCCGCTGTGGCGGCCGGCCTGGTAACGCAGGTAGAGCTGGTAGTGCTCGGGCACGAAGCACAGGCGCAGCACACGCGCCTGCAGGTTGCCGTGCTGCTTCAAGGCGCGGCGCTGGCTGCGGGTGGCTTCGAAGGTCTTGACCGGGATGCGCAGCGGCACGCACGCGCGGCAGCCGTCGCAGAACGGGCGGTAGGTGAACATGCCGCTGCGCCGAAAGCCGTTGGCGACCAGCCCCGAGTAGGCGTCGGCGTGGATCAGGTGGCTGGGCGTGGCCACCTGCGAGCGCGCCATGCGGCCCGCGATGTAGCTGCACGGGTAGGGCGCGGTCGCGTAGAACTGGATCGATGAGAGCGGCAGCTCTTTCGGGTGGGTCACGGGCCAGGTTCCTGCGGGGGCGCATTGTTGTCTTCAAGCTGCGCCCACATGGCGAGATGATAGGTCCAATCGGTGATGGAAGGCTCCCTGATCCGTGGGGTGATCAGGGCCTCGAACTCGCTGCGCGGGATCTCGCGTGCACCCAGTGACGCCAGGTGCCCGGTGCGTTGCTGGCAGTCGATGAGATCGATGCCGTGGCTGCGGCAAAAACACACCAGCGCGGCGGTGGCGATCTTCGAGGCGTCGGTTCGGTGCGAGAACATCGACTCGCCAAAAAACATGCGGCCGAGGTTGATGCCGTAGAGCCCGCCCATCAACTGGCCGTCGATCCAGGTTTCGAAGCTGTGCACGGTGCCCAGCGCATGCCAGTCGCAATAGGCGTCGATCATCTCCGGCACGATCCAGGTGCCGGCCTGGCCGTCGCGCGGTGTGCTGGCGCAGGCGGTGATGACGCGGCGAAAGGCGCTGTCGATGCGGATCTCGCAACGCTTGTCCATCGCGAAGCGCTTCACCGTCTTGCGCAGCGAGCGCGAGAGCTTGAACTCGTCGACGAACAACACCATGCGCGGGTCGGGTGACCACCACAGAATGGGCTGGCCGTCGCTGTACCAGGGGAAGACGCCTTTGCTGTAGGCCTCGGCCAGTCGCTGCGGCGTGAGCTCGCCGCCGGCCGCAAGCAGGCCGGGGGCGTCAGAGCCTTGCGGCAGGGCGAGCCGCGTGTCGGGCAGCGGGTCGAGCGGGTGGCGCAGCCATGGAATCATGCAGAGCGGCTGTCGCAGGCCTCAGGCGAAGTCAGGGGCTTTTTCTGTGTGAGCATCACGCCATGCCGCACCGCCACGATCTCGGCCAGGATGGACACGGCGATCTCGGCCGGTGTGCGCCCGCCCAGGTCGAGCCCGATGGGCCCGTGAAGGCGGTTGATCTCTTGCGCCGACAGGTCGAACAAGGCGAGGCGTTCCTTGCGCTTGGCGGTGTTGTTGCGCGAGCCGAGTGCGCCCACGTAGAAGGCGGGTGACTTGAGGGCTTCGAGCAGCGCCATGTCGTCGAGCTTGGGGTCGTGCGTGACGGCGACCACCGCGCTGTGCGGGTCGAGATGCAGTTCGACCACCAGGTCGTCGGGCATGCTGCGGCTGAAGGTGGTGCCTGGCACGTCCCAGGTGAGGTGGTATTCCTCGCGCGGGTCGCAGCAGATGACCTCGAAGTCGAGCGCCAGCGCCATCTGCGCCAGCACACGCGACAACTGCCCCGCGCCGATCACCAGCATGCGCCAGCGCGGGCCGAAGAGGGCACGCAGGGTGGTGCCGTCGAAGCTGAACTCATCGCCTCGTGTGGCAGCCTCCACCGTGACCAGGCCGGTGCGCAGGTCGAGGCGGCGGGCCACCAGCTCGTGGCGCTGGGTGCGGGCCAGGACCTCGTCGATCCAGCGGGTGTCTTGCAGGGGCTCCTGCACCAGGCGCAGGTTGCCGCCGCAGGGCAGGCCAAAACGGGCGGCTTCTTCCTTGGTGACGCCGTAGGTCACGAGCGAGGGGTGCTTGACTTCGTCTCCGCCGCGCACGCGCTCGATCAGGTCATCTTCGACGCAGCCGCCCGACACCGAGCCCACCACCAGGCCGTCTGCCCGCATGGCCAGCAGAGCGCCGGGCGGGCGGGGCGCCGAGCCCCAGGTTTCGATGACGGTGACCAGCCGCACGGCGTGGCCATCGGCGTGCCACTGGCGGGCCTGGGTCAAGACTTGGAGGTCGAGGCTGTCCATGGGAAATACGGCGGCAGCGGAGGTCTCGTCATGGTAGCGCGCAGGCCGCAGCGCTGCAGGGCGAGCTTTCCCGGGCGGGGCTAGCGGTAGAAGGCCTCGACCTTGCCCTTCAGCTTGATCATCAGCGGCTTGCCCTTGCGGTCGATCGCCTTGCCGGCGGGCACCTTGACCCAGCCTTCGCTGATGCAGTATTCCTCGACGTCGAAGCGCTCCTTGTCGTTGAAGCGGATGCCGACGTCGCGTTCGAACACCGCCGCCACGTGGTGCGGGCTGGCGGGGTCGACCGACAGGCGGTCGGGCAGCGGGGTGGTGTCAATGTTCTCTGGCATGGGGCATCTGGCCTGAAGCTGCGAAGCCCGGCATTTTCACACCCTGCAAAGTTCGCGACCCTGGCGTATCGTCCCGCTTCCCCATTCACGAAGGACAGCGCCATGAAGATCGCCTTTTTCGGAACCGGCCTGATGGGGTCGGGCTTCGTGCGCCGCCTGCGCGCCACCGGCCACGAGGTGCATGTGTGGAACCGCAGCCCGGCCAAGGCCCAGGCGCTGGAGGCCGAGGGGGCCAAGGCCTTCGCCGACCCGGCGCAGGCGCTCGAAGGGGTGGAGCGCATCCACCTCTCGCTGGCCGACGACGACTCGGTCGACGCGGTGCTGGAGCCGCTGGCCGCCAAGATCGCCCAAGCCACCTGGATCGTCGACCACACCACCACCGCACCCACCCCCACCGCTGCGCGTGCGGCGCGCTGGCATGCGCGCGGGCGCATTTTTGTTCACGCACCAGTGTTCATGGGCCCGTCGAACGCACTCGAAGGCACGGGCCTGATGCTCGTCTCCGGCGACAAGTCGCACCACGACACACTGCTGCCCGCGCTGCAGCAGATGACGGGCAATGTGGTTTACATGGGCGAGGCGCCCGAGCGTGCGGCGGCGTTCAAGCTCTTCGGCAACCTCACGCTGATCGGCATCATCGGCGTGCTGGGCGATGTGAACCGCCTGGCGCACGCCACCGGCATCTCAACCGCCGAGGCGTTCTCGCTGTTCAAGCACTTCAACCCGGGTCAGTCGCTGCCGGCACGGGCCGCGCGCATTGAATCGGCTGACGTCACTCAGCCATCGTTCGAAGTGTCGATGGCGCGCAAGGACGTGCGGCTGATGATCGAAGAGGCGCAGCGCGGAGGTGTCGACCTCTTCGTGATGCCCGGTGTGGCCGCGATGTTCGATGCCGCCATGGCGCGGGGTGAAGGGGCGCTCGATTCGGTGGTCGCTGCACGCGTGCCCGCACGGAACTGAACATGATCGAACAACACATCGACATCCCCACCGCCGACGGCGCCATGAACAGCTTCGTGGTCTGCCCTGACGAGGGCGGCCCGTTCCTGGTGGTCTTCTTCTACATGGACGCCCCCGGCAAGCGCGAAGAGCTGCACGACATGGCGCGGCGCATTGCCGCCGTGGGCTACTTCGTCGTGTTGCCCAACCTCTACTACCGCCGTTCGCGCGACTACTGGCTGAAAGAGCGCACCGAGGCCGGCATGGCCGAGATGTTTGGCCACATGGCCTCGCTCAACGCCGCCACCACCGAATGCGACACGCGTGCCATGCTGAGCTATGTCGATGCGCAGCCGCAGGCGAATGCTTCACGCATTGGCGCGGTGGGTTACTGCATGAGCGGCCCGATCGTGGTGTGGGCGGCTGCAGCTTTTGCCGACCGCTTCAACTGCATCGCCTCCATCCACGGCGCCAACATGGCGACCGACAGCCCCGAGTCGCCACACCGCCTGGCGCCGCGCATCCGCTGCGAAACCTACTTCGCCTGTGCCGAGATCGACAAGTGGGCGCCACCGGCCCACATCGAGCAGCTGCAGGCGGCGTTCACCGCAGCCAAGGTGCCACATCGCATCGAGTGGTACCCGGCCGCGGAGCACGGCTTCGTGTTTCCGCTGCGCGCAGGCATCTACAACAAGGCGGCGGCCGAGCGGCACTGGGAGCGGCTGTTCAGCCTCTTCGATCGCAACCTGCGGCAGCCCCTCACAACGCCGGCGTGACGGCCAGCGACCATTTGTTGAGCGTGCCCACGTCGACCGCGGCTGCGTCCACCACCCGCAGCGTCCAGTCACCCTGCATGGCCTGCCCGGCCAGCGCCGACAGCGGTGACAAGGGCGCCGACGAGTCGTAGCTCACCACCAGGTTGTCTTGCCCCCCGCCCAGCTGGCTGTGCAACACCACGCTGCGCCCGCCGGGTGACGTGAGCTCGATGCGCAGGTCGCCGATGTAGGTGTGGGTGATGTCCACCGCCACTTTGAGTTGCCCCACGGTCCCTGCGCGGGTGAGCCTGATGCTGCTGCTCACGCCCGCGGGGTGGTTGTCGGGAATCGCCAGTCGCGGTGACACCTCACCGCTGGTCGTGCCCGCATCGGCATCCACCGTCAGGTCGAGACTCCAGCGGTTGAGCGTGCCCACGTCCTGCCCTTCGAGGTCGCTCACCTTGAGCACCCAGTCGCCCTCGGCGCCTTGGCCCACCAGGCCCGCCATCGTGGTGACCGAGGCCGAGTCGAAGCTTTGCACCAGGTTGACGCTGCCGCCACCCGCGCGGTTGTGCAGCACGGCCTTGGCGCCGCTTGGGCCCACCAGCTCGATCAGCAGGTCGCCGATGTAGGTGTGGGTGATGTTCAGGCTGACCACCAGCCGCTTCACCGAGCCGGCCGTGCCCATGCGGATCTTGCTGCTGATGCCGGCGGCCTTCTTGTCGGGGATGGCCGTCGGGGTCAGGTTTTCGCCGTGCACCGAAGGGGCGGTCGCCGCCGCGCCGATGCGAAAGCCGATGCGCACGTCGGGCACGTCGACGTCGGAGATCACGAAGCCCGAATCGGCGCCGCTCCACAAGCGTGTGGAGGGCGAGGTGGCGTGCGACAGAGCCACACCATTCACGGCCGAGAAGAGGTCGGTGCCGTCACCCTGGTTGACGTTGTGCTCCAGGTCGGTGTTTCCATCGGCCTGCAGCAGCGCGCACTGGTAGTGGCGCTGGCCGGTGCCCTGCTGGAATTCGTTGGAGCCCATCGTGTCGCAGTGGTAGATGGCCAGCCCGCTTGCGGGCAGGTGCTGGTCGAGCCCGATCTTGGAGCGGTTCTCGACGATGAAGTATTCGTTGGGCGCGTCGGTCCTGAACTTGAGCACGGTGTCGTAGTCGCTGTGCACCGCCATCGCGGACGGCGTGGTGTTGAGGATGATCTCGTTGTTGCACCAGCCCACCAGGTCGCGCAGGTAGGCACACACGGGCGAAGGCGTGCGGCCCGTGTTGAGGTGGTTGCCCGAGCCCATCAAGCAGTAGCTGCCGATGCCCGCGCTTTGCACGCCATCGCCTTCGCGGTTGACGGCGCCGTAGTCGTACATGTCGGGGAAGCGGCACAGGAGGTGGCCGTTTTCATGGCAGAAGGTGCCGATGGAGAGGTCGGCCGCGCTGCGCCCCGCGCTGGTCAGCAGGTACAGGTTGGCCGAGATGGCGCCATAGCGCAGGTCGATGGTCGAGTTGTGCGGCCACAGGTCGCCTTCGTACTGCGTCTGGCCGGCGTACATGATGTTGAGCGCATCGACGATACCTTCGTGGCGCGAGTCGTAGTTGGCGAGGTTCACGCCGGAGGCCACCGCCAGGTCGAGCGCTTCTTTCACCAGCAGGTTGTTGATGTAGAAGGCGCGGTTCTGGCTCAGGCGGAAGGGGCCGACCACGTCGTTGCTGTAATCAAGCTTGCCGGTGGACACGGTTCGGAAGTACTCGCGGGCCGACGAGAAGTTGCCGTTGCGCGTGTAGTTCTGGCCGTTGAGCATGTCGCTCACGTCCGCCGGGGTGACGGTGGTGCGCACGTCTTGAAACTCGACCAGGATGGTCAGGCCGCGCACCGTGCCATTGGCCAGGCGGCGGCCTTCGAGCAGGCCCTGGCTCGGGCCGAAGGTGAGCACGCTGGCGTTGCTGGTGCGGGCGCCGGCAGGGCGGATGCGTTGTCGCCTCGCCTCGAAGCGGCCGTGTCGCACGGCCAGCGTTTCGCGCAGGTGGCGCACCGTGCCCGCAGGCGGCGGCGAAGTGACGGGCACGCCGCTCGAGACCAGCACGCCGTTGTGCAGGTAGCCGTAGCAGAAGAAGCCGCGGTCGGTGTCGCTCACCGCGGTGAAGCCGTCGAGTGTTTCGTAGCGGGCATAAAACTCGTCGCCCGTCACACGCAGGCGGATGTCGGGGCCGTTGGCCTGGCCGAAGGTCAGGGTCTCACCGAAGATGGCGCTCATGTGGGGGTCTCCTTCAAGGAGCAGCGGATGTCTCCAAGATAGTTCGCGCGGCGCCTGCGCGTAGCCCCTAGGTTGAAAGCGCAAACGTGGGGGGTGCATGCACCCGGAGCGTGGCGGGCCCGAAGAACTGGCAGCTAGCGGTAGCGGCGTTGAATCGCCTATCGCCTCACTTCAACCCCTGCCACCAACGCTTGTTGCTGCGCGGCAGGCCCACGGTCAACACCTCGCCGATCTCGGGTGTGGCCAGTTCGATGCCCTTGGCCTCCGAGAGCGTGGCCAGCCGTTCCAGGGGGTCTTGCCAGGTGTGGAAGGCGAGGTCGAAAGTGCTGTTGTGGACCGAGAACAGCACCTTGGCGCGCAGGTCCTGGAAGGCCTGGATGCACTCTTCCGGCGTCATGTGCACGCCGGGCCAGTGCGCGTCGTAGGCGCCGTTTTCCATCAGGGCCAGGTCGAAGCCCCCGAAGCGCTCGCCGATCTGCTGGAAGGCGCTGGAGTAGCCCGAGTCGCCGCTGTAGAAGATGCGCTGCGCTCCGCTCTGGATCACCCACGACGCCCACAAGGTCCGGTTGCGGTCGTTCAGCGTGCGGCCTGAAAAATGCTGCGCCGGTGTCGCGGTGACCTGCACGCCGGCATGCGTGGCGGCCTGCCACCAGTCGAACTCCTGCACGCGCTCGGCCGGCACGCCCATGTCCACCAGCCGGGCCTTCACGCCGAGCGGCACGAAGTAGCGTTGCACCCGCAGCGCCAGGTACTCGATGGTGGGCACGTCGAGATGGTCGTAGTGGTCGTGCGACAAGATCAAGCCCTCGATCGGCGGCAACTCTTGCAGCGTCAACGGGGGCTGATGAAAGCGTTTCGGCCCCGCGAAGCTGAACGGCGACACCCGTTCGCCGAACACCGGGTCGATCAGCCAGAACTTGCCTTGCAGTTTCAACAGGTGCGACGAGTGGCCGAGCCGCACCACGTGGTTGGCCTGCGCGTCCAGCGCCTGCAGCTGAGCCGTCGTCAGTGGCCTCACCGGAATGGCGTCGACCGGCACCGTACCGACCTTGGTGGCGAAGACGAAGCGCGACCAGATGGTCCAGGTGCCGGCGCCGGGTGGTGTGTTCGGGTTCGGTGGGTTCGCGAAGAGGCCGTCCTTGAACTGCGGGGAGCTGGCGTAGGGCGATTGGATGTCGCCGCCGCTCACGCAGCTGGCCACGAAAAGACAAGAGGCGATGAGCCACAGGCGCGATGAAGATCTCATGCGCCGAGTGTGCCCGATCGACTCAGCGCGCCGATGTGCCCACGAAGCCCGCCACCTCTCGCCACACTGCTTCGTCATGCCCCAGCCAGACATGCCCACCTGAGGGGTACGACACGAACTTCGCGCCGCGCACCTGCTGCGCCGTGTAGCGCGCGTTCTCGAAGGTGCCGTAGAGGTCGTCTTCGAGGCTGATCAACAGGGTGGGGGCGACGATGCGCTCCAGCTCATAGCGCGGCAGGGTCGAGGTGATCTGGGTGTCGATCAGCAACCCCGCGGCACGCTGGCTGACGGGCTGCACCGCGTCGAGCGCGGCGAGTGCCCGGGCTTGCTCGGGTGCGCTGGCGGCGTCGAACACCTCGACGGGTGTGGCGAACATCGTGCGCACCAGCAGCTTGGGTCGGGTTTTAGTCAGCGTCCAGAGTGCGAAGTCAGACGTGAGGATGTGCTCGGCCACAAACTGCAGCGAGGGTGGCACCTTCATCGTCTGCCCGGCGTGCGCCGGTGAGTGCGCTGCCGGCACCAGCAGCACGAGCGCGCTGCAGCGCTGCGGGTGCCGGATGCAGAACTGCATGGCCGATGGCGCGCCGGCCGACGCGCCGAGCACCGCCACGCGCTGGATGCCCAGTGTGTCGAGCAGGCAGGCGTGGGCGTCGGCCTGGGCTTGCGCCGACGTGTCTGGCGGCGCCGGCGTGCGCAGGTAGCCGAAGCGCGATGGCGCGACGATCTGCACCCCCGCCTGGAGCAGGCGCTGGCCAAATTGCAGGCTCTGGTCAAAGCCACCACCGGCGCCGTGGATCAGCAGCAGCGGCGTGCCCGAGCCGGCCACCGCGTATTCGATCGGGCCGCAAGGGGTCGACACCACCTGGCTGCCAGAGGCGACCCGGGCGCGTGCCGTGGCCATGTCGGCGGCATGGCTTCGCCACACCAGTGCAGCGGCGGCGGCGAGCACGGCGGTAACGATGGCGAGGGCAATGCGCATCGGTCGATTGTTGGGTGGCTCTCGCACTGAAGAGTTGAGCCAGGTCAGCGCAGGTGCCGTCTCATGGCGGGCCGTGGCCGGTGAACTCGTCCATGCTGTGGGTGATGCCGAAAAACGCCATCAGCGCGTCGAACGCACGCGGCGGCAAGGCCCGCATGACCAAGGCCGCCAGCACGAAGCGCGGCATCACCAGGCGCCGGCGATCGGCTTCGATGGCACGAACGATGCGCTCGGCCGCGTCGTCGGGCACCATGATCGGCAGCAGCCACGAAAAGCGTGTCTTGACGCCGCGAAACATGCCGGTGTCGATGAAGGAGGGGCACACGAGGGTGGTGACGACCTTGGAGCCCAGTTGCCCGAGTTCCAGCCGCAGCGACTCGTCGAAGCCGACCACCGCAAACTTGCTTGCCGAGTAGTCGCAGAGGCGCGGCACGCCCGCCAGGCCGGCCGCCGAGGCGATGTTGACCACATGGCCCGTGCCTCGCGCGAGCATGCCGGGCAAGAAGGCGCGGGTGGTGCTGAACAGCGCCAACGTGTTGATGCGAAAGGTGCGCTCGATCTCGGCGTCTGAGCTGTCGAGCAGCGACTTGCCGTTGACGATGCCGGCGTTGTTGATCAGCACGTCGACCGCGCCGCCCTCCTGCAGCACGCGTGCGGCGGTGGCATTGATCGCGTCGCGGTCCGCGAGGTCGCACACGTGGGTGCGCGAGACCGCGCCAAGTGCTGCCAGCTCGGCATGCAGCGCGTCGAGGCGCTGCACGTTCACATCCCACAAGATCAGGCGGGCGCCGCGCTGGGCGATCTTGAGCGCCATCAGCCGGCCGATGCCACTGGCCGCGCCGGTGATCAAGACATTCTTTCCGAGTAGATCGGTCATGCTGACAACCCTTTCCTGATGGTGGGCAGCGCGGCGCCATCGCGTCAACGCCTTGGGTCTGCCGCCCGGACACGCTATGGTCGGCCCCATGCATCTATTAGGCCCCCAAGCTCGCCACGTCATCGCCCACCCCGGCCGCTTCTTGTGGCAAACGGTGAAAGCCTTTCGCGCCAACCAGGGCCTGCTGCTGGCGGGGGCGGTGGCGTACTACGCGCTGTTGTCCATCGTGCCGCTGCTGATCCTGAGCGTGATCGTGCTCTCGCACGTGATCGACCAGGCCGAGCTGCTGGCCACGGTGGGGCGCTACCTGGAGTGGTTGATCCCGGGCCAGTCGCGTGCCGTCGTGGGCGAGCTGTCCAACTTTCTGATGCACCGCGACTTCATCGGCTGGGTGTTGCTGGGCACGATGGTGTTTTTCAGCTCGCTTGCGTTCACGGTGCTGGAGAACGCCATGTCGGTGATCTTCTTGCACCGGGTGGCGGTGCGGCGGCGGCACTTTCTGGTGTCGGCCTTGCTGCCCTACGCCTACATCTTGTCGCTGGGGGCCGGCTTGCTGCTGGTCACGCTGGTGGCGGGCAGCCTGCAGATGATGGGCGAAGAGAGCTTTTCGCTGTTTGGCCGCGAGTGGTCGCTGAGTGGGGTGTCAGGGCTGCTGCTGTACCTGCTGGGCCTGGTGGGCGAGGTGTTCGTGCTGACCTCGGTCTACCTGGTGATGCCGGTGGGGCGGCTGGCGCTGCGGCATGCACTGATCGGCGCCATCACGGCGGCGCTGCTGTGGGAGGTGACTCGCCACGTGCTGGTCTGGTACTTCAGCTCGCTGTCGCAGGTGAACGTGGTCTACGGTTCCCTCACCACGGCGATCGTGGTGCTGCTCAGCCTGGAGATCGCCGCGGCGCTGCTGCTGTTTGGCGCGCAGGTGATCTCGGAATACGAACGCATCGGCCGCGGCAACGAGGTGCTGCCGCGGCCATTTCACACAGACTGAACTTACTTCGACGCGGCCGTTGCCGGCGCCGAGGCGGGGGCTGCTGCACCCACCACGTCGATCTTGGCCGCGGCCTTGAGTGAGTCGAGCTGCTTGCGCACGTTTTGCTGCTGCAGCTGCTGGCTCAGCTGGGGCTTGAGCGAGTCGATCGGGGGCGCTTCGATGGGGCGCGAATCTTCGAGCAGGATCACGTGGTAGCCGAACTGGGTCTTGACCGGCTCTTCGGTGAACTTGCCTTTTTCGAGCGTGCGCACGGCGGCGCCGAACTCGGGCACCATTCTTTGCGCATCGAACCAGCCGAGGTCGCCGCCGCTCGACTTGGAGCCCGGGTCCTTGGTCTTGGTGCTGGCCAGCTTGGCAAAGGCGGCCGGGGTCTTCTTGAGGGTGGCGATGATGTCCTTGGCCTCTGCTTCGGTGGCCACCAGGATGTGGCGCGCCTTGTATTCGGAGCCGCCCGAGAGCGTCTTGATGCGCTCGTATTCGGCCTTCACCATCTCGTCGGTGACGGGGTTCTTCTTGATGTAGTCCTCGACGTAGGCGTTGGCCAGCACCGATTGTTTGATCGCTTCCACCTGTTGCAAGAACTCAGGCGTCTTGTCGAGGCCTTGTTTGGCTGCTTCCTGGGCGATCACGGTTTGCAGGGTCAGGCTGTCGAGGATGGCCTTGCGGGCTTCCGGTGAGTCGGCTTGGCCGCCGCGCTGCTTGGCGATCAGGTCGACCGTGCCCTGGTTGATGGCGACGCCGTTCACCGTGGCGACCACCGGGCCGCTGGCGGCCGTGGCAGCGGGCGTGGCGTCTGTCTTGCCGCCGCCGCAGGCGCTGAGGGCCAGCAGCGAGACAGCGCTGGCCAGAAAAATTCCGTGTGTGAGCTTGCTCATGGGGTTGTCCTTGGGACGAGGTTGATTGTTGAGACTGGGTAAAAGAAGCCGGGATTCAGAAGAAGAGCTTCATGCCGAGCAGCGCGCCACTTTGCACCGTGACGCCATCGCGGTTGTCGAACTCGATGCGAACGCGCCGGTAAGACGCAAACACCTCGGCGTTGCTGAGCACGCGGTAGGAGATGAAGGCGCCGATGTCTTGCAGGTTCTTGCTGTCGTTGAAGCTCGTCACCTGGGGTGCAAACCAGCCGTGCGCGCCCACGTGCACTTGCGACAGGCCGGGCAAGGCCAGATCGAACTGGCCGCCGAGTGCGAGCGCCGAGGCGTTCTTCACGTCGTTCTGGACGAAGAACAGCTTGCCGCCGAGGCCGACGCTGAGCTCGCTGTTGACTTGCTGTGACACCTGGACGCCGCTGGTGAACACGTTGCCGTTGTCGGTGTGGTGCAGGCCGCCGAGCGTGAACTCGAGCCCCTGGCCGATCTGCGGGCTGGTGTAGTCGGCGGCGATGACCTTGTTGCTCAAGGCGAGTTTGACGTCGGCCGCTTGGGCAGCCGATGCGGCGATGAGCAGGCTCAGTGCACAGAGCATGTGGCGCATGGTGAACTCGGGGCTAGGGTTGAAAAGGCGGGCGAAGGGTAGCAGACC
>NZ_JADMJX010000351.1 GCF_018780185.1 Rhizobacter sp. | reverse complement strand
CGATGATGTCGATCAAGACCGTCAACGCGCTCAGCCACTACACCGACTGGACGGTCGGCCACGTGCACAGCGGTGCGCTCGGTTGGGTGGGCCTGATCTCCATGGGCACGCTCTACTACCTGGTGCCGCGCATGTTCGGCCAGATCAAGATGTACAGCGTCAAGGCGATCGAGCTGCACTTCTGGGTGGCGACCATCGGCATCGTGCTCTACATCGCCGCGATGTGGATCGCCGGTGTGATGCAAGGCCTGATGTGGCGCGCGGTCAACCCCGACGGCACGCTCGTCTACAGCTTCGTCGAGAGCGTGAAAGCCACCTTCCCGTTCTATGTGGTGCGGCTGACCGGTGGCCTGCTTTACCTCGGCGGCATGCTGATCATGGGCTGGAACGTGGTGATGACGGTGCGCAACGGCAAGACGGCGACGGTCGCCATCCCGCCCGTGGCCGCGGCCCACGCCTGAAGCAAGGAGCAAGAACACCATGGCACAAGAACACAAGACCGAACCCGGCTTCAGCCACGAGAAGATCGAGACCAACAACTTCCTGATGATCGTGCTCATCCTGCTGGTCGTGGCAGTGGGCGGCATCGTCGAGATCGTTCCCTTGTTCTACCAGCGCTCGACCACGCAGCCGGTGGCCGGCCTCAAGCCCTACACCGCGCTCGAGCTGGCCGGGCGCGACGTCTACGTGCGCGAGGGTTGCTACAACTGCCACTCGCAGATGATCCGGCCCTTCCGCTCGGAGACGCTGCGTTATGGCCACTACTCGACAGCGGGTGAGTTCGTCTACGACCACCCGTTCCAGTGGGGCAGCAAGCGCACCGGGCCCGACCTGCACCGTGTGGGCGGCAAGTACAGCGACGACTGGCACCGCATCCACCTGATCAACCCGCGTGACCTGGTGCCCGAGTCGAACATGCCGGCCTACCCCTGGCTCGACAAGACCAAGGTCGACGGCCAGTCGCTGCCCCAGCACCTGAAGGCGCTGCGTGTGGTGGGTGTGCCGTACACCGACGCCGAGATCGCCGCTGCCACCGAGGCTGTGAAAGACAAGACCGAGCTCGATGCGCTGATCGCCTACCTGCAGGTGCTCGGCACCGCGCTCAAGTAATCAGAAAGAAGAAAACCATGGACGTCAACGAACTCCGGATCGTGGTCACCGTGCTGGCCTTTGCCTGCTTCCTCGGCATCGTGCGCTGGGCCTGGTCGCACCGCAACCAGCCCGCCTTCGACGAGGCCGCGCAGATCCCCTTCCTGAACGAACGCAACGGGGGCCGCAATGAGTGACTTCTTCAACAACGGCTGGTCGCTTTTCGTCGCCATCTCGACGGTGGTGTCGCTGCTGGCCTGCCTGTGGCTGCTGATGGTGGCCGCGCGCCGCAAGGTGATGGCCGGTGACAACAGCACAGGCCACGTGTGGGACGAAGACCTGCGCGAGCTCAACAACCCGCTGCCACGCTGGTGGATGATCCTGTTCGTGCTCACCGTCGTGTGCGGTGGTGCCTACCTGTTCCTGTACCCCGGCCTCGGCAGCAACGCCGGCAGCCTCAACTGGACCAGCCAGAACGAATACGAGGCCGAGCAGAAGAAGGCCCAGCAGGCGATGACAGCGGTGTACGCCGCCTACGTGTCGCAGCCGGCTGAGGTGCTGGCCAAGGACACCAAGGCCATGGGCATCGGCGAGCGCCTGTTCATCAACAACTGCGCCGCCTGCCATGGCTCAGACGCACGCGGCAGCAAGGGCTTCCCCAACCTGACCGATGGCGACTGGCTCTATGGCGGCTCGCACGAGACCATCAAGGAAACCATCGCCAAGGGCCGCCAGGGCGCGATGCCGCCACTGGCTGCCGCCGTGGGCTCGGGTGACGACGTCAGCAACCTGGCCAACTACGTGCTGAGCCTGTCGGGCAGCCCGCACGACTCGATCAAGGCCTACTCGGGCAAGGCGAAATTCGGCGTGTGCGCCGCGTGCCACGGCAACGACGGCAAAGGCAACCAGGCGCTCGGCGCGCCCAACCTCACCGACAAGGTGTGGCTGCACGGTTGGGGCGAAGACGCCATCGCCGCGATGGTCAACAACGGCAAGACCAACGTCATGCCGGCGCATGCCTCGCGCCTCACGCCCGAGCAGATCCATGTGCTGGGTGCGTATGTGTGGAAGCTGTCGCAGACCACCGCCGTGGCCGCGGCCAAGCCATAGGGGCCACGCGCCAACACGATGAAAGATTCGGGCTCGCGGGTCATACCGATCGCCGCTGCCACGCCAGTCACCGGCGCCGAAGGCGAAACCGTCTGGCTGTACGAGAAGCAGAAAAAGATCTACCCGCGCAGCGTCTCCGGCTGGTTCTCCAGCTGGCGCTGGCTGATGGTGTGGGTCACGCAGCTGGTCTTCTACGGCCTGCCGTGGCTGGAGTGGAACGACCGCCAGGCCGTGCTCTTCGAGCTGGCCTCGCGGCGCTTCTACATCTTCGGCTTGGTGCTGCACCCGCAAGACTTCATCTACCTCACGGCGCTGCTGATCATCTGCGCCTACTCGCTGTTTCTCTTCACGGCGGTGGCGGGGCGCCTGTGGTGCGGCTTCGCCTGCCCGCAGACGGTCTACACCGAGATCTTTCTCTGGGTGGAGCGCCACACCGAGGGTGACCGCATCGCCCGCATGCGGCTCGACGCCGCACCGTGGTCGTTCAACAAGCTCTGGCGCAAGAGCGCCAAGCAGGCCATCTGGCTGGCCATCGGGCTGTGGACGGGCTTCACGCTGGTCGGCTACTTCACGCCCATCCATGTGCTGTGGGCCGAGGCCTTCACGCTGTCGTTCGGCCCGTGGGAATGGTTCTGGGTGCTGTTCTACGGCTTCGCCACCTATGGCAACGCCGGTTACCTGCGCGAGCAGGTCTGCACCTACATGTGCCCTTATGCGCGCTTCCAGAGCGCGATGTTCGACCGCGACACCATGATCGTGAGCTACGACCCGCAGCGCGGCGAGCAGCGCGGCTCGCGCGGGCGCAAGGTCGACTACAAGGCCAAGGGCCTGGGCGACTGCATCGACTGCGGGCTGTGCGTGCAGGTGTGCCCGACCGGCATCGACATACGCAACGGCCTGCAGTACCAGTGCATTGGCTGCGCCTCGTGCATCGACGTGTGCAACGAGGTGATGGACAAGATGAGCTACCCGCGCGGGCTGATCCGCTTTGCCACGCAAAACGGGCTGGTCAATCGCTGGAACCGTTCGCAGACGCTCAAGCGCGTGTTGCGCCCGCGTGTGCTGATCTACAGCGGCGTGCTGCTGCTGCTGTGCGTGGGTTTCGTGGTGAGCCTGGCCCTGCGTGACCCGTTCCGGGTCGACGTGGTGCGAGACCGCGGCACGCTGGCGCGGCTGGTGGGCGAGGGCCAGATCGAGAACGTGTACCGCCTGCAGGTGATGAACGCCACCGAGTCGACCCAGCGCTACCGTGTGCTGCTCGACGGGCTGCCGGGTGCTGTGTTGAGCAGCAGCCCTGATTTCGAAGTGGGGCCGGCGCAGGCGCGCTGGCTGCCGGTGAGTGTGCAGATCCCGCCTGCCAGCGCACGCGACCTGGGGCCGGGCGCACACCCGATTCGATTCCGCATCGAGCGCATTGCGCAGGGTGACGAGGCACCGGCGGCGGTGCAAGAGAAGTCGACCTTTGTCGTGCCGCGCTGAACTACATCCTGAGAGGAGACTGCGATGAATCCGCTTGCAAACCCCAACAAGAAGAGCGTGCCGTGGTGGCGCGTGGGCATGGTCTGGCTGGTGCTGGCCGGGCCGCTGTCGGTGATGGTGGCGAGCTTCTTCACGATCCGGCTTGCGCTGCTGCACGCCGACCCGGTGATCAAGGACCCGGTCGCAAGCGGCCAGGTGTCGCCGGCTCTGACCCCCGCCGTGAAGGCGCGCAACCACGCGGCCACACCCACTGCGACACCATGATTTCGGTGATCAAGCAGCGGGCGCTGCAGATCCTGTGGCCGGCCTTTCTGATGGCCGGGGTGCTGGAGATGATGCTGTTTGCTGTGGTCGACCCGGGCGATCTGCAGTGGTTCGGCGGGGCACCGATTGGGTGGCCGCGGCAGGCGATCTACACCGTCACCTTTCTGATCTTCTGGGGAGTGATGTCCATCTCGGGGGCCTTGACGGCCTTGCTGGCGCGCAGTGATGCGGACTTGAACTCGGTTGATCCGTTCTAGGTGCGCGTTATTGCCGCGCAGGCGGGCATTTAGGTTTTGTGGCGCTTCGCGTTGTTGTTTCTTCCTACTTCGTGAGACCGCGTCGGGATGTCGTCCCGACAGCCGAGTCCCTTTTCTTTGCTTCGC
>NZ_JADMJX010000141.1 GCF_018780185.1 Rhizobacter sp. | reverse complement strand
CGTTGTTCAGTGTCGACAAGATGCCGTTGGCGGCGCTGCTGCGCACGTCGCCACCCGGGGCGGCCACCTCGACCACCGTGCCGTAGTTGGAGTAGTAGGCCCGCCCGCCGCTGCGGTTGGTCGCTGCCACGGTGATCACGCCCGCGCAGCTGGCTGGCGAGAAGTTGGCCGCGTTGGCGTTGCTGTTGCCGGCGGCCACCACCACCACCGCGCCGCGGCTGCGGGCGCTGTTGATGGCGTTTTGCGAGGTCGTGTCGCAGGCGCCCGAGCCGCCGAGCGACAGGTTGAGCACGCGCGCCGGGTTGGGGTTGACGGGGATGCTGCCCACCGTGCCGCCCGAGGCCCAGACCATGCCATCGGCGATGTCGGAGGTGTATCCACCGCATTTGCCGAGCACCCGCACCGGCACCACCCGCGCGCCAAAGGCGACGCCGGCCACGCCGTTGCCGTTGTTGCTGACGGCCGCGATGGTGCCGGCCACGTGCGTGCCGTGCCAGCTGCTCGACTGGTCTTGCGCCGGGCTGCCGGTGCCGCACTCGCCGGCCTGGATGGCGTCGCCGGGGTCTTGGGCGTCGCTGTCACGCCCGTTGCCGTCGTTCGAGACGAAGGTGTCGGCGATGAAGTCGTAGCCCGGCAGGATGTTGGCCGCCAGGTCGGCGTGCGGGCGGTAACCGGTGTCGATCACGGCCGCGACCACGCCGGTGCCGGTGGATTTGTCCCAGGCAGTGGGCAGGTTCAGCCCGCCGGTGGCTTCGAAGTAATGCCACTGCTGGCCGTATTGCGTGTCGTTCGGCGTCAGCTGGGCTTGCAGGATGCGGTCGGGCTCGGCGTATTCCACCGAGGGGTCGGCCGCCATGATGTCGCGCGCCAGTTGCGCCACGCTCGCCTGCGGCAGCGCGCGGTCGAGGCGCATCACCTGGGTGTCGAACGAACCCACCCGCACCAGCTGCATCTGCAGCCCCGAGCGCGCGGCCACGTCTTGTGCACCTCGGTGCAGCAGGGCGCGGTCGGTGGCGCCTGCGGTGGCGGTGGTGCCGGCGACGCCGCTGCGGTATTTGATGATCAGCCGGTTGGTCGGTCGCTCGGCCACGGCGTTCGCCGTTGCCGCCGGGCCACCGGCGTGCGCCAGCAGCGGTGCACACAAACTCACGGCGATCAGAGCACCCAAGGTGGCTTGTGGCCGGGTGATGCGCTTGTCATGGAGACTCATGGTTCATCCTTGTGAAGTGAACGGGTTGGTGCTGATCCACGATCAGCCGACGCAGGGTCGGGCAATACAGCGTTCGCGTCACCTGCTACAGCTTGCAGGTTGACGACCCAAGCGCAGCCACCCACGGCTGCTGCATCGCATGCACAATCGCTTGCACACGCACACAACGCGGGTTTCTTCAGGAGACACAGCACCATGGCCGACACCTCCAACTTCACCAAGATGGTCCCCGGGTTCGATTTCCTGCAAGGCCTGGTCAAGAACGCCGGCTCGGCCTTGCCCAACATCGGCCAATGGGTCGCCCCCACGCTCAACCCCGAAGAGCTCGAGAAACGCATCGAGGAGCTGCGCACCGTGCAGTTCTGGCTCGAGCAGAACGCCCGCATGCTGGGTGCCACCATCCAGGCGCTGGAGGTGCAGCGCATGACGCTGTCCACCCTCAAGACCATGAACGTGCAGATGACCGACCTGCGCGAGTCGCTGACCATCCGCCCGCCCGGCGCGCCGGGCGCCCCCGAGCCCGCCAAGGCGGCGGCCAAGGGTGCCCGCAAGTCCGGCGCGAAAGGCGCCGAGCCCGCGCCCCAGGCCATCGACCCGATGCAGTGGTGGGGTGCCCTCACCAAGCAGTTCACCGAGCTGGCCACCAGCGCGATGAAAGACGGCGCTACCGACGCTGCCAAGAACCTGGCCGGCGCGATGCTCAAGCAGTCGGTCGACGCGGCCGGCCAGACGCTCAAGAAGGCCGCCAGCGTGCCGGGCCAGGTGGCGCGCACAGCTGCGGGTGTGGCGGCAGGTGCGGCAGGCGCCGCGGTGCGCAAGCGCCCGCCTGCACGCAAGGCCAAGTGAGCCGGCGGGCGCCCCTGCGATGAAGCTGTTTGCCCACGCCCACGCCACGCACCCTGACTGGCGCATGGCCGTGGCGCTCGCCGCTGCCCAGATCGAGGCGCAGCGTGCCGACCCGGCCGGTCTGCACATCCGGCAGCCCACCCTCGGTTGGGCCTATTTCAGCGACCACTACGCCCCGCAGGCCCAGGCCTTGCTGGCCGAGCTGCAGCAGCGCTGGCCCGGCGTGTCGTGGGTGGGTGCCTCGGGCATCGGGCTGGCCGCCAACGGCGTGGAGTATTTCGACGAACCCGCGCTGGTGCTGATGCTGGCCGACCTGCCGCGCGACCAGTTCTGCGTGTTTTCGGGCGCGCGCCCGTTGAGCCAGGCGCCCGCCGGCTTCAAGGCCGCCACCGCGCAGGTGCATGCCGACGGCCGCACCGCCGACCTGGGCGAGCTGATCGCCGACATGAGCGAGCTCACGCAAACCGGCTACCTGTTTGGAGGCCTCGCCTCGGCGCGCACCCAGCCGCTGCAGCTGGCCGACGGCGTGTTCGAAGGCGGTTTGTCGGGGGTCGCCTTTGGGCCCGAGGTGGTGCTGGTGTCACGCGTGACACAGGGTTGCCAGCCCATCGGGCCGGTGCGCCACGTCAGCCAGGGCGAGCGCAACGTGGTCAACCAGCTCGACGGCGAGCCCGCACTCGAATGCCTGCTGCGCGACCTGGGGGTGAGCGGGCGCGAGCCGCGCGAAGCCCTGCCGCGCATCCGCGAGACCCTGGCGGGCCTGATCGACCGCAGCGACGACGCCTTGTCGCGCCCCGGCCAGTTTGGCGCCGACACGCGCGTGCGCCACCTGGTCGGCATCGACCCGGCGCGTGGCGGCGTGGCGCTGAGCGACGAGGTCGAAGAGGGCATGCAGCTCGCCTTCTGCCGCCGCGACACCGAGGCCGCGCGGCGCGACCTGGTGCGCATCTGCAGCGAGATCCGCGAAGAGCTCGAACCCGAGACCCTGCCGGTGGAAACCGCGCTCGCCTTGCAAGGCGCCGAAGCCGACCACGCACCGCACCCGGCGCGGCGCATCGCCGGCGCCATCTACGTGAGCTGCGTCGGCCGCGGCGGCCCGCACTTCGGCGCGCCTTCGGCCGAGCTGGCGATCATTCGCCGGGCGCTCGGTGACGTGCCGCTGGCGGGCTTTTTTGCCTCGGGCGAGATCGCCCGCCGGCACCTGTATGGCTACACCGGCGTGCTGACCGTCTTCTCCGCATGAACACCATGACAAGCCCCCCCACCCCCACCCGCGATGAGCGTGTGGCCCGCCAGTCGTCGGTGGTCGCCGAATTGGCCGCGGTGTTGCCGCCGCACGCCCTGCTGTGGCAGAGCGAAGACACGGTGCCCTACGAATGCGACGGCCTCACCGCCTACCGCGAGCAGCCCCTGGCCGTGGCCCTGCCTGAGACCGAAGAGCAGGTCGCCGCCGTGCTGCGCGCCTGCCACAAGCTCGGGGTGCCGGTGGTCGCACGAGGCGCGGGCACCGGTTTGTCGGGCGGTGCGATGCCGCACCGCATGGGCGTGACGCTGAGCCTCGCCAAGTTCAACCGCATCCTGAAGGTCGACCCCCTCGCGCGCACGGCCACCGTGCAGTGCGGCGTGCGCAACCTCGCCATCAGCGAGGCCGTGGCCCCGCATGGCCTGTACTACGCACCCGACCCCAGCAGCCAGATCGCCTGCACCATCGGCGGCAACGTGGCCGAAAACTCGGGCGGCGTGCATTGCCTCAAGTACGGCCTGACGCTGCACAACGTGATGCGGGTGCGCGGTTTCATGGCCGATGGCGAGGCGGTCGAGTTCGGCGCCGAGGCGCTCGACGTGGCTGGCCTCGACCTGATGACGGTGCTGATCGGCAGCGAAGGCATGCTGGCGGTGGCGATCGAGGTCACGGTCAAGCTCGTGCCCAAGCCGCAGCTCGCGCGCTGCATCATGGCGAGCTTCGACGACATCCGCCGTGCCGGCGACGCGGTGGCACACATCATTGCGGCCGGCATCATCCCGGCGGGGCTTGAGATGATGGACAAGCCCATGGTCGCCGCCGTCGAAGGCTTCGTGAACGCGGGCTACGACCTCGATGCCGCCGCCATCCTGCTGTGCGAGAGCGACGGCACGCCCGAAGAAGTGGCCGAAGAAATCGGCCGCATGCTCGACGTGCTGGCCGAAAGCGGCGCCACCCGCATGGAAGTGAGCAAGGACGAAGCCCAGCGTCTGCGCTTCTGGAGCGGCCGCAAGAACGCCTTCCCTGCCAGCGGGCGCATCAGCCCCGACTACATGTGCATGGACTCGACCATCCCGCGCA
>NZ_JADMJX010000127.1 GCF_018780185.1 Rhizobacter sp. | reverse complement strand
TGGATTCCCGCCTACGCGGGAATGACGGCGGAGATGTGCCGTCAGTCGCTCAAGTGCGCCAGACCCGGGGCACCGTGGCTTCGAGCTCCCAGGCACTGAACCGCCAGCGGCGCCACACTTCCGTCAACAGCCCCATCGCCGGCTCCACGCGATGTGCGAGCACCCGCAACACCACCACCTCCGCATGCGGCGCCGTGCACCCCGCCGTAGCCTTCAACACATGCCCCGAAGCCGCCTCACGCGCCGCCTCGAGCAAGGCGTCACGCCGCGCCGGCACCAGCGCCTGCCCCACCGCAAACCACATCGTCGCCAGCACGCTGTGCCCCGCCCAGGCCAACGGCGACTGCAACAAGCGCGTGTCGCCCCCATCGACGGTGCCGCGCTCCAGCCACACCCCCGGCAGCTCGATCTGCTGGGTGTAGCGGCCCGAGTCGAAGCGTTCGTTGCTCGCCGGCAACCCGAGCGCCAGCACGTCCCAGCCGATCATCTCGGCGCCCGGTGCCAGCTCGAAACGCATGCGATTCTCGGCCAGCGTGTTGCGGTAGAGGATGGTCTCCAGCGGCAGCCACTCCAGCCGCGCCTGGTCAGCCACCTTGGCCGTGAGCGCCTGCAAGGCGGGCTCGCCGGCGCTGCGGTAGAAACGCGTCGCCCCCGGCGTGGTGATCAGCGCGTGGCTACCGCTTGCGAGGGTCGCGCTGATCTGCAGCACATCGCCACCGACCACACCGCCCGGCGGGTGCACCAGCACGTTGTGGCAGATGCCCTCGCCCTCGGGGTACAGGCTTTGCAAGATGCGCAGCGGGCCGTTGTGTTCGTCGTGAACGACGGTCTTCTGGGCGGTGCTGCGGCGGTAGTCGAGCTTGAGGTGGCCGTGCCAGCCCATAGAAAACGGTGGTGCGTTGAGGTGCGGCGAGTGTAGTCAGTCAGTGCGAGTTCGAGCCGCGGTGCGCCCAGGCCGTGGTGCGCTTTTCGATCAGCGCGAAGAGTTCGTACATGGCCATCGCCATCGCACCCACCACCACCAGGCCGGCAAAGGCCAGGCCCATCTGCATCGACGAGCCGGCCGAGATCAGCAGGTAGCCGATGCCTTCGTTGGCGGCAGTCATCTCCGACACCGTGGTGCCGACGAAGGCCAGCGTGATCGCCACCTTCAGCGAACCGTAGAAATAAGGCATCGAGCGGGGCAGGCCGACCTTGACGAGCACGTCCCAGCGTTTGGCGCCGAGCACGCGCAGCACGTCTTCCAGCTCGGGCTCGAGCGTGGCGAGACCGGTCGCGATGTTGACCGTGATCGGGAAGAAGGAGATCAGGAAGGCCGTCAACACCGCCGGCCCCACACCAATGCCGAACCACACCACCAGGATGGGCACGAAGGCTGCCTTGGGCAGCGCATTGAACGCTGTCATCAAGGGGTACATCGCGGCATAGGCCAGGCGCGAGCTGCCGATCAGGAAGCCGAGCAGGGTGCCCACCACGATCGAGATGCCAAAGCCCACCATCGTGACCCAGAAGGTGCGCCAGGCGTGGCCGGCGATCACGCCGCCGAACTCCCACGTCTGCGCGGCGATGCGTGAAGGCGCGGGGAAAATGAACTCCGAGACGTTGAAGCCGCGACAGATGAGCTCCCACAGCAGCAAGACGGCGATCAGTAGGAACCACGGAGCAAGCTGCAAACGTTGCGCGCGGGTCATGCTGCCGCTCCTACCGGCTTGCGGATGACACCGATGTGCTCACGCAGCTCCAGCACGATGTCGGTGAACTCCTTGGTGTAGGTCAACTCCAGCTCGCGCGGGCGTGGCAGCTCGATCTTGCGCTGCACCAGCATGCGCCCGGGGCTGCGGCTCATCACGTAGACCGTGTCGGCCAGGAACACCGCTTCGCGCAGGTCGTGGGTGACCAGGATCACGTTGAATTTCTGCACCGCCCAGAGGTCGCGCAAGATGCACCACAGCTCTTCGCGGGTGAAGGCGTCGAGCGCGCCGAAGGGCTCGTCGAGCAGCAGCATCTTGGGCTCATGGATCAGCGCGCGGCAGATCGACGCCCGTTGCTGCATGCCGCCCGAGAGTTGCCACGGGAACTTGTCTTCGTAGCCGCCGAGCCCCACGCTTTGCAGCAGCTTGCGGGCCTTGTCGGCATATTCGGCGCGCTTCGCGCGGAAGTTGCTGCGGTAGGGCTCGACGATCTCCAGCGGCAGCAACACGTTGTCGAGTGTGGTGCGCCAGGGCAGCAGCGACGGCGCCTGAAAGGCCATGCCGGTGATCTTGAGCGGCCCGCTGACCTCCTTGCCGTCGATCAGGATGCTGCCTTGCGAAGGCATCTTCAAGCCCGTGGCGAGCTTCATGAAGGTGGATTTGCCGCAACCCGAAGGCCCCACGATGGCGATGAACTCGCCTTGATTCACCTGCAGCGAGATGTCTTCGACGGCGTATTGTTTCTTCGCAAGCAGCTCGTCGTTGTAGGCGAGCCAGACATTCCTGAAATCCACGAATGAAGTCATGGCGGTTTGGGCAACTGGTTGATGACGGATTTCACGGCCTGTTGGTAGATCTGCGGCGCTTCACTGTGCAGGTAGCTGTGCGTGCCGCCGGGGATCTCGACCCAGCGCACGCCGGGCCGTGCGGCATCACGCAATTTCCGGCCCAGGGCCACGGGAACGGTCTTGTCCTGGTCGCCATGCAGCATCAGGATGGGGGCGTCGACCTGGCCGATCTTGCTGAGGGAGTCGAACTTCTGGCGGGTGATCCACGAGGCGATCGTGCCCCAGAACCCCACCGCCGCCGCCACGTCGGGCAGGTTGGTGAAGGTCGACTCGACGATCAGCGCACCGTAGTCGGTCAGGTAGTGCTTGCGACTGGCCAGGTTGATGGCCACGCCACCGCCCATCGAGTGGCCGAAGATCACCCGCTTGCGCGGGTCTGGTTGGCGGCGCACGAGTTCGGTCCAGGCCGTGTTGGCGTCAGCCACGATGGTGGCTTCGGAAGGCACCAAGGGGGTGCTCTCGCCCCAGCCGCGGTAGTCGACCGCCAACACGTTGAAGCCGGCTTCGCGCAGCGCTTCGATCTTCGGGTGGTTGCGGTACAGGCTGCGGAAGGTGCCGTGCAGGTAAAGCAGCGCGGGCGCATTGGGCTCGCTGCTGGGCAGCCACCAGAACTGCAGCGTGTCGATCTGACCCTTGATCAGGCCGGGCACACTGATCGTGAAGGTTTCGTCGCCGGCGCGCAGGCCCTTGAAGTCGGCCGGCCGGCCAGGGGTGGGGCGGTAGACCAGCTCACGTTCCTTGACCTCCCACCAGGCGCAGCCGCCGAGCGAGCCGAGCAGGCAAAGCGTCACACACCCGGTTGCGAAGCCCCGTACCCGCAGGGCGGAAGTGCCCAAAAACCTGGCGACAATCGTGATCATGAGATTCCTTGTTCCTGCGCTGGTCGGCGGGCTGCTTTGTTGCGCTTCGCACGTGTATTCACAGACTGCCCCACCTCAGGTGGCACCCCCCAGTGAACCGGTGGCGCCGGTGACGGCGCCACCGCCGCGCGATTCCTGGCGGCTGATGGCGTCGCCCTACTCGTTCCATTATTCACGCGATGACGCGCATCGCCCGGTTCGCATGATCGGGCTGGAGCGGCAACGCGCCGACGGGTATGTGTGGGGTGGCACGTATTTCAGCAACTCGTTCGGCCAGCCCAGTGGCTACCTCTACGGTGGCGAGCGGCTCGACAACTGGAGCAAGTACCCGCAGCTCTTCGCCCAGTGGACGGCGGGTGTGCTGTATGGCTACAAGGGTGAGTTCAAGGACAAGGTGCCCTTCAACCACGGCGGGTTTTCGCCGGGGCTGGTGCTGTCGCTCGGGTGGCAGTTCACGCCCGTGTACTCGGCCCAGCTGAATGTGCTGGGCAACTCGGCGCTGATGTTCCAGGTGTCGGTTGACCTGCCGTAGCGCTGCGCTTACTTCTTCGCGGCCTTGGCGAAGATGTCGCGCTCGGCCGCTGCAGGCAGGTAGCTGCCGTTCCACACGGCGCCGGCGTTGACCCGGTCCTTGGTCGCAAACGCGTCCGACACCTGGCTCGCCATCAACGCCAGGCGTGCACTCTTGGCCTCGCCGAAGCCTTCGGCCTTGGCATCGGCGGTGAGCACGGTCGCATCGAGCGCGAGCTTCAGGCGACGGGTCTCCAGCTCTTCGTTGATGATGCCGTCGCGTGCTTTCACGGTGGCGATCGACGCCTTGGGGTCGGCGATCACGTCTTTCATGCCCTTGCTGAAAGCGCGCAAGAACGCCTTCACCGCTTCGGGGTTCTTCTTCAGGAACTCTTCGCCCACGATGATGGCGTTGCCGTAGAGCTTCACGCCGTAGCTGGGGTAGGGGAGGATCACCACGTCGTCGGCCTTCACGCCGCGCGCTTCGAGGTTGAGCAGCGAGGTGAACGAGAAGCCG
>NZ_JADMJX010000028.1 GCF_018780185.1 Rhizobacter sp. | reverse complement strand
CTACCCGACCTCGGCCAAGCTGTCGGTCAAGCCCTACGAGTTCGACATCGGCTGGGCTTACATCCGAGGCCTGGAGATGCTGGGCCTGGCCAAGGTTCGCAAGACGCCGCCCATGTTGAAGCTGGGTGACATCAAGCCCGTGGCCGATTCCAAGACGCTGGAGGCCTTGATCGCCAACCGCTACGAGGTGATGGCCAAGTACGCGCGCGACATGCGCCATGCCTGCGCAGCGGAGGTTCGCCGGCTCAAGGCCGAAGGGTCACGCAGCAGCGCCAAGCTGGCCAACATGCGTCTGGCCCGCCGGTGGCTTCACCGCGATGAAGACAAGATCCCAGCGCACCTCAAAGCACAAGTTGAAAGCGCCCGTGACCACAGCCCCTCGCTGGCCAAGCTGGTCGCCATGCGCGAAGAGCTGCGCTTGCTCTGGACGCGCACCAATGTGTCGGCCGAGCAACTGGTGGCTGATCTTCAGGCCTGGTGCAAGAAGGCTGAAGAGAGTGGCATCGCTGCCCTGCAAGAGTTCGCACTGAAGCTGCGTGCCGCCCACGCATAAGGTCTGCGACTGAGGGTCAAAAAGGGCTCGCTTGGCGGGCCCTTTTTCTTTGGGCTCGCAAGATTTCGGGCAACAAAAAACCCGCAGGGCGTGAGCCGAGCGGGTTCTTGTGAAGCCGGAAACTGAATTACTTCAGCTTGGTTTCCTTGTACATCACATGCTTGCGAGCCTTGGGATCAAACTTCATGATCTCAAGCTTCTCAGGCGTGGTCTTCTTGTTCTTGTCGGTCGTATAGAAGTGACCGGTGCCGGCTGACGATTCCAGCTTGATTTTTTCGCGTCCACCTTTTGCCATGATCGGCTCCTAGTTCAGAGTTCGCCGCGGGCGCGCAGGTCGGCGACGACTTGCTCGATACCCACCTTGTCAATCAGGCGCAGTGCGGCATTGGTGATGCGCAGGCGCACCCAGCGGTTTTCGGTTTCAAGCCAGAACCGGCGGTATTGCAGGTTCGGCAGAAAACGGCGCTTGGTCCGATTGTTGGCGTGGGAAACATTGTTGCCCACCATCGGGCCCTTGCCCGTTACTTGACAGACGCGTGCCATGACGCTTCTCCGTGTGAATTTCAGAACTGGGGGCCGAAAAGCTGCTGACTGAAAACAAGCGCACCGCGCTCGCGGGCTGCTTTCGGCAAAGACCGCGATTATAGCCAGCTTTTCAGCCGCTGCCTACAGGTGCGTTTCAGTGCCCCAGAAAGCGCTGCGCATCCAGTGCGGCCATGCAGCCGGTGCCGGCGCTGGTGATGGCCTGGCGGTAGATGTGGTCCTGCACGTCGCCCGCGGCAAACACGCCCGGCACGCTGGTCATCGTGGCCAAGCCGTTCAAACCGCTCTGGGTGACGATGTAGCCGTCCTTCATCTCCAGCTGGCCCTTGAAGATGTCGGTGTTGGGCTGGTGGCCGATGGCGATGAAGCAGCCTTTCAGCGTGAGCTCGCTGGTGCCGCCGCCTTGGGTGCTCTTCAGCCGCACGCCGGTGACGCCCGAGGCGTCGCCCAGCACTTCATCAAGCGTCTGCCACAGGTGCAGCTCCATCTTGCCGGTTGCCACTTTTTCCATCAGCTTGTCGACCAGGATGGCTTCGGCCTTGAACTTGTCGCGGCGGTGAACCAGGTGCACCTTGCGCGCGATGTTCGAGAGATAAAGCGCTTCTTCGACGGCGGTGTTGCCGCCGCCCACGACGCACACGTCCTGGTCGCGGTAGAAGAATCCGTCGCAGGTGGCGCAGCCGCTGACACCGCGGCCCATGAAGGCTTCTTCGGAGGGCAGGCCGATGTATTTGGCCGATGCCCCGGTGGCGATGATGAGGGCGTCGCAGGTGTAGGTGCCCGAGTCGCCCTTGAGCGTGAACGGGCGCTTGGAGAAGTCGACCTGGTTGATGTGGTCGAAAACGATCTGCGTGTTGAAACGTTCGGCGTGCTGCAAGAAGCGCTGCATCAGGTCGGGCCCTTGCACGCCCATCACGTCGGCCGGCCAGTTGTCGACCTCGGTCGTGGTCATCAGTTGGCCGCCTTGCGCGATGCCGGTGATGAGCATGGGCTTGAGGTTGGCGCGTGCCGCATAAATGGCGGCGGTATAGCCTGCGGGGCCGGAGCCCAGGATCAGGACTTGGGCGTGTTGGTTAGGTTGGCTCATGAGAAAAGTGGCAGTGTAAAAACGTCAAAGCAAACGCAAGAAATGGCAGTCTGACATGGGGTTGACGCCGACTGGCATCAATTCGTGTAATGGTCACAATACTGATATTCAGTGGAAGCGTTAGTTTTCCACGTTTGAATCCTTAGACTGCGCAATCGACACAAGGAGGTTCTCCGATGGCCATGTTGTCCAACCTGGACTTGATTCGGCGTGTGCCGCTGTTTTCCCTGCTGACCAACGAGCAGGCCTCGGCCATCGCCGACAGCGTGGTGAAGCGCCGGTTTCGCCGCGGTGAAATTATCGTGGAGCATGGCAAGAAGTCGAATGCGCTGTACATCCTGCTGACCGGGCGCGCTCGGGTGCTGACCTCCGATTCGCGTGGCCGCGAGGTGATTCTCGCGGTGCTGCAACCCGGCCACTATGTCGGTGAGATGAGCCTGATCGACAACGAGCCGCACTCGGCCACGGTGCGTGCCGAGGTGCAGACCGACATGCTGATCCTGGGCCGCGCCGAGTTTGCGCGCTGCCTGCCTGAGAACTCCAGCCTCTCCTACGCCATCATGCGCGGCCTGGTGCAGCGCTTGCGCAGCGCTGACCGCCAGATCGAATCGCTGGCCTTGCTCGACGTCTATGGCCGCGTGGCGCGTTCGCTGCTCGACATGGCCGAAGACGAGGGCGACGTGAAGATCATCCGCAACAAGGTCTCGCGTCAAGACATGGCCAAGATCGTTGGCGCATCGCGCGAGATGGTGAGCCGTGTGATGAAAGACCTGGAAGACCGCGGCATGGTCGAGACCCAGGAAAACGGCTCGGTCATCATCAAGGAACGCCTGACCGGCTGACCTTGTAGCGCCACCGGGCCGCACATCGGTTGCGCCCGGTCGCTTCGGCCACAATGGCTGCATGACATTTCCGCTTGGATCGCTTCGCCCCGATGCGGGCAACAACGCGTCGGCTGCTGGCACCTACACCCGTGATGGTTCGCCCAGCTTGAGCACACCCTTCGAGCCTGCAGGTTTGCGGGCGCGGTTTGGCGTGCTGGTGGGTGGTGTGCTGTGGCTGCTGGCCTTGATTGCGATGGCCACGCACAACCCGGCGGATGCCGCGTTCTCGACCTCCGGCACGGGCGCCTTGCCGCTCAACAAGATCGGCGCGCTGGGCGCACGCTTCTCGGACGTGGTCTTCGTGCTGTTTGGCTACTCGGCCTGGTGGGGCTTGGTGATCGCCTTGCGCGCGTGGCTCAGTGCTCTGGCGCGCGTGCTGCGCGGCGGTGACGCCCCTGGCACCCACCGGCCCCATTGGCCCCTGTGGATGTTCTGGGTGGGCGTGATGCTCTTGCTCAGCGCCAGTTGTGCGCTCGAATGGACACGCCTCTATCAGCTCGAAACGCGCGTGGCGGGCGGCAATGCCGGCGGCGTGCTCGGTTACCTGTTGGGGCCGGTGAGCCAGAAGCTGCTGGGTTTTGCCGGCTCGGGTGTGTTGTGGATTGCGGTGTTGGTGGCAGGTCTGTCCTTGGCCTTCCGCTTCTCGTGGCTGCGTGTGGCCGAAGGCATCGGGCAGTGGGTCGACTCCCTGCGCGAGCGCCGCGTCGAGCGCATCGAGCGCGCCGAAGACCAGCGCATCGGCGAGCAGGCCTTGCGTGAGCGTGAGCATGTGGTCGAGTTCGAGCACCAGCTGCACGAAGACCACGTGCCCATCGTCATCGAGACACCGATGATCGAGGTGCCCAAGTCAGAGCGTGTGGTCAAGGAGCGCCAGAAGCCGCTTTTCACCGAGCTGGCCGATACCAAGCTGCCGCAGGTCGACTTGCTCGATGCTGCGCCCGGCCGGGTTGAAAGTGTGACGTCCGAGACGCTGGAAATGACGTCTCGCTTGATCGAAAAGAAGCTCAAGGATTTTGGCGTTGAAGTGCGTGTGGTCGCCGCATCTCCTGGCCCGGTGATCACACGCTACGAAATCGAACCCGCCACTGGTGTGAAAGGGGCGCAGATCGTCAACCTCGCCAAGGACCTGGCGCGCTCGCTCAGCCTCGTCAGCATCCGTGTGGTCGAGGTGATCCCGGGCAAGAACTACATGGCGTTGGAGCTGCCCAATGCCAAGCGCCAGACGATCCGCCTGAGCGAAATCCTCGGCTCGCAGGTCTACAACGACGCGGCCTCGCAGCTCACCATGGGCCTGGGCAAGGACATCATCGGCGCCCCCGTGGTGGCCGACCTCGCCAAGATGCCGCACTGCCTGGTGGCCGG
>NZ_JADMJX010000210.1:27137-31783 GCF_018780185.1 Rhizobacter sp. | reverse complement strand
CAGCGCGCATCAACAACTGACTTCGGGCGGCTGTTTGAGCGCAGCGGCCGCAGGCCGCGTAGTGAGTTCTGCCCGACCCGCAAAGACCGAGCAGCGCAAGGCAGCCCTCGCAACGCGAGGGCCGAGGAGGCTGGGGTCGCTTCTTTGCCTCCTTTCTTGTCGATACAAGAAAGGAGGTCGGCCGCCGGGCCGAACACCCGGCGCCGACGAACAAGCCAGGCAGAAGCCACCGCGCGAAGCGGCACAGGGCTTCGATCCGCGAAGCGGACCCTGTCCTGAGCTTGTCGAAGGGTCAGCCTGAGCGAGCGGTGGTGCGCCACCACCCCGCACTCCCGCCCGAAGGCGACCGACGAACCACCCCCGTGCGCCCCCGTGCCGCCGGCACCGCACACCACAACACCATGATCAAGGCCAGCACCGGCAGGTTCTTGACCAAGGGCCCGCAGTGGTCCAGCGTCAACTCGGGCATGTGAAAGGCCGCCGTCGCGGTGTAGCCGATCACCGCCGCCGTCTGCAACGCCATCCCCCAAGGCGTGACACGCCCCAGGGCCAACACCCCGAGCGCCGCGTTGAGCGTGCAAGAGAACACCAGCGCGGCGACACCGGCGCGGCCTTCAAAGCCGCAACGTGCCAGCAGGGTCATCACCCCCGACTGCTGCGGCAACACGGCGCTGATGAGCGCGGTGTACAGCCACATGAAGGCCAGCGAGCCTCGCGCCAGCGCCGACATCGCCGGGCTCAACCGCACCTGCAGGTCGAACAGCGGCGCGGGCGCGCTCACCGCCAGGCCCTGCGCCATCGCCGTGGGTGCACGGCCCAGCAGCGCCGGCAGGGCGTTCACACGCGGCACGCTGCCACGCTCGAGCATGCGGATGGTGTCGCGGCAAAACACCTTCTGCGGCACGGCCTCGGCCAGGCACGCCAATGTGCGCATCAGCGGCATCGGCAGCGGCAGCCACAACGCATCACCCAGGCCCAACGCTGCGCGGTAGTGCGCCAGCATCTCGCGGTAGCGCAGCACCGCGGGGCCGCCGAGCTCATGCACCACGCGCAACTCGCCGCGGTGTTCGAGCAGCTGCGACACGGCCTCGGCCAGCTCGTACACATGCAGGGGCTGTACCCGTTGCGCGCCACGGCCCGGCAGCGAGATCACCGGCAGGCTCGCGAGCGTTGCAAACAGCCCGGCGCTCTGGCTGTGCGGGCCATAGATCAACGAGGGGCGCAGCACGACCCAATCCAGCGGCAAGCTGGCCAGCGCGTCGTCGGCCAGCAGCTTGCTGTGCAGGTAGGGGGTGGCCAAAGTGTCGGCGTCATCGTCGCGCACACCGAGCGCCGACACCTGCACGACGCGGCCCACGCCCGCGAGCGCCGCACCGCGAAACAACTCGATCGGCCCCGCGCTGTGCACACGCTCGAAGCTCTGGCCACGCGAGGCCATCAGGATGCCCACGCAATTGACCACCGTGTCGATGCGCTCGGCACGCAGCCTCTGCGCCCAGGCCTTGGGCTCGCGTGGCTGCATGTAGTCGACCTGCATCGTGTGGCGGCCATCGGCCGCGCTGCGTGCGCCCTCGATCACCGCGTGGCCGCGCGAACGCAGGGCATGAACCACCGCCCGGCCCACGCAGCCGGTGGCACCAACGACCAGAACTCTCATACAGGCCTCCTCGGGTTGTTGTGGTGTTCGGGCATCTCGCAAGCGCCGCCCGCGCACTCGCGCATGCGATCGGCCATGCGACGCGCGCGGTGGCTGCGAATGGCGTTGATCAACGGTGCTGCCGCACGCGAGATGCGCCGGCGGTGGCGGGCAAACAGGCGGTAGCCCACGGCCGACAGCCCGCGCAGCGGCGCCCAGGCCGTGGGCCGCAACACCCAGCCCAGGCCCACGGCCTCGTACGCCAGGCGCAGCACCTGCACACCACGGATCACCTCGCCATCGGCGCGGCGGGCGTGGATCTCGGCGTCCATCGCCGCCAGGGTCACGCCGTACGGCGCGGGGTCGAAACCCGGCGCGCTGATGTCGACGAACTGGAGCCGGCCTTCGGCATTGAGCGAGCGCAGGTGGTCCATCTCCAGCGCGCAGACCGCGCAGTTCGCGTCGTAGAGCAGCGTGAGCGGGTAGATGGTGGTCATGTTCTATCCAGTAGTTTCAGTAAAAACAGAAATTGATGGCCAAAAAAGGGGGCCCTTCAAGGCCCCAGCAGGTGAGCCGGCGTGATCTCGGGCGCAGGGGCGGCGTCGGGCACCTCGCGCCCCAGCAGCTTTTTGACCTTGGCGCCGAGCTTGAGCACCTTGGCCAGGGTCTCGGTGTCGAGTTTCAGCATCTCGTCGCTCCAGGCGGTGAGGGTCTGCAGAAACTCCAGCGTCTCGCGCATGCGCAGCTTGGCCTCAGCGGGGTCGCGGCTGATCGCCGGGTCGGCCAGCAGCTCGCTCAGCACCTCGATGGTGGGGGCGATCTCACGGCGCTGGCGCTCCCGCACGATGGTGCGGAACAACTCCCACACATGCGTCGAGGTTTCGAAGTGGTCGCGCCGGTCGCCGGCGATGTGCACCAGCTTCACGAGCTTCCAGCCCTGCAGCTCGCGGATGCTGTTGCTCACGTTGGAGCGGGCCACCGCCAGCGTGTCGGTGATCTCCTCGGCGTGCATCGGCCGGCCAGTGATGTAGAGCAGCGCATGGATCTGCGCCACCGTGCGGTTGACACCCCAGCGGGCGCCCATCTCGCCCCAGTGCAGGACAAATCGCGAGAGGGTGGGTGAGAGGTCCATGGGTGCACTCTAGGACTGGCGGTTATTTCTGTCAATACAGAAATCGAAGCGATAGTGCGGCACCGTCATTCCCGCCCTTCGACAAGCTCAGGACAGGACAGGCCAGGCTGCGCCTGCGCGGGAATGACGGGCTTCAGCAAGTGACGTGCAGCGCCAACTGCATCACACAACCCCGGGTTGTTGGCTCAAGTAAGCCAGCAACACACCGATACATCTGCCCATACCCCTCGGGCGTCTTCAAGCGCCCGGTGGAAAGAAGGCGGTGGTTTGACCTGCTGTTCGCGAGAGCAGCGGTGAGCCCGCCGCCCACCATGACAACGATGTACGAACCGAGAGCCCCCATGAAAGGCTTCACGCTGATCGAACTGTCTGTCGCGCTGAGCATCATGGCCCTGTTGGCCGCGGTGCTGCTGCCGCGCATGGCGCAGTTGCAGCGCGCGGCCCGCGTCGGCAACCTCAAAGGTCTGCACGGCTCGGTGGCGGTGGCTTCGACACTCATTCATGCTCGCCTGGTGGCCCGCAGCGGTCAGCCTGACACCGTTGTGTGTGCGGGTGGTGGCTTCGCCGACAACCAGACGACCGGCCCCGGCACGGTGTGCACGGAAAGCGGCCTGATCCATACATTGAATGGCTACCCGGCCTCCAAGCCGCTGGGCACGCCGGGCATCGCCTCGGCGGTGGGCATGACCACCGCCTTCACACCGACCGACGCCCAACTGCAGGCCCAGGGTTACCGCGTGAGCGTGAACGGCGCCGTGACCCACTTCGCCCGCGCCGATGCCAGCGACCCCGCGCACTGCAGCTTCACCTACACCCAAGCGACCGACGCCAAAGCGGCAGCGGTCATTTCAGTCCCCGTGGTGAGCGGGTGCTGAACCTGATCCACCGTTTCCCTTCGCTCTAGTCCCTTTGGAGAACATCATGAAAACGCAACGTGGCTTTACCTTGATCGAGTTGGTGGTGGTCATCATCATCCTGGGCGTGCTGGCCGCCGTGGCCGTACCGAAGTTCGTCGACCTGTCGGTGGACGCGCACAACGCAGCCGCCAAGGGCGTGGCCGGCGCGATCTCATCGGGCTCGTCGGTCAACTACGCCGCCCGCACGGCCGGCAACGCCAATGCCGTGGTGATCAACCAGGCCAACGTCTGCACGGCCGCGCTGCTGGGCAACTTCGTCAATGGCGTGACGCTGGTGGGCGGTGTACCCGCCACCGACGACCAGTTCCGCATCCGCACGGTCGCCGGCACCCCGTCGACCTGCGCAGCCGTCGCCGCGCCGGGGGTTTCGCCGGTCAGCGCCACATGCCGCGTGACACCGCGTGGCGTGGGTGTGACCGACCAGAACGTGATCGTTTTCTGCGCCCGTTGAGACCCCAACACGCCGGGTCGGCCTGACCTGGCGTGAGGGGAATCCCATGCGAACCCAACGCGGCTTCACCCTGGCCGAGCTGATCATCGTGCTGGTGCTGATCAGCATCCTGGCGGCGGTGGCGGTGCCTCGCATGTTCGACATGGACCAGTTCTCGGCGCGCGGCACTCGCGACTTCGTGGGCGCATCGCTGCGCTACGCGCAGAAATCGGCGATCGCGATGCGGCGCAACGTGTGCGTGTCCATCGCGGCCACGCAGCTCAGCATCACCTATGCCGGCAGCAGCGGCGTCAACCAGGCCTGCTCGGCCGGCAACAGGCTTGTGAACCCCGGCAACGGCTTGCCCTACGGCGACAGCAGCAACGCCTTGCCCGCCAAGGCCCCGGTGGCCACCCCCGCCAGCCTGATCTTCGACGCCCAAGGGCGCCCCTTGTCTGCACCGTCAACGCCGATGTCGTCGGCGCTGTCGATCTCGGTGACCGGCCATGCCACACCCCTCATCATCGAACC
>NZ_JADMJX010000210.1:0-27037 GCF_018780185.1 Rhizobacter sp. | reverse complement strand
CAGCGCGGCCTGAGCCTGATCGAGCTGGTCATGGCGATCATGATCATCAGCGTGTCGGTGGCCGGCGTGTTGATGGTCTTCGGCAACTCCGTGCGCAACAGCGCCGACCCGATGGTGCGCAAGCAGGCGGTCGCCATCGCCGAAGCCATGCTCAATGAAGTGATGGCCCAGCCCTTCACCTTCTGCGACCCGCAAGACCCGGCCAACGACGCCGCCACGCCACCGGCCAGCACGGCAGCCTGCACGGGTGGTGTCGCCGGCTCGCAAGATGGTGGCAACAGCGGCTTGCTCGGGCCCCAACCCGCCAGCGAAGGCCGCTTCAACAACACCGACCCGCTCGACAACGTCAGCGACTACAACGGCTACGCCATGCCCTCCGGCATCTACGGCCTGGACGACGGCAGCACCGTGGTGCCTGGCCTGGGCGGCTATGCCGCCACCGTCACCGTCAGCCGCGCCGGCGCCGGCTTCGGCCTGGCCGACGACGCGGTGCTGCGCATCGTGGTGCAAGTCACCCGCCAGGGCGACAGCGTGAGCCTCACCGGCTACCGCTTCCGCTACGCGCCCAACACCACCGGGTGATGTGATGACGCGCCCCCTTGCCTTGCGCCAACACGGCTTCACGCTGATCGAAGCGGTGATGGTGATCGCGCTCACCGGCATCGTTGGCGCGATGGTGGCGGTGTTCATCCGGCAGCCGATCAATGCGTATGTCGACACCGCCCGGCGCGGCGAGATGAGCGATGAAGCCGATGGCGCGTTGCGCCGCATGGCGCGCGAGCTGCAAAGCGCCTTGCCCAACAGCGTGCGGGTCAACGCGGCTGGCAATCGTCTCGAATTCCTGCCGGTGCGATCGGCCGGGCGCTACCGTGCCGCGCCCAACGCCTCGGGCGTGGGCGATTTCCTCGACTTCACGTTGAGCACCGATGGCAGCTTCGAGGTGCTGGGGCCGGCGGTCAGCGCCCAGGCCGGTGACCAGCTGGTGGTCTACAACCTCGGCCTCACCGGCGCCGATGCCTACGCCGGCACCAGCCGACGCGCGCTCTCGAGCACCGGCGCCTCGCTCTCCAACATCTCCTACACCGTGGGCGCTGCGCAGTTCCCGTATGCCTCGCCAAACCACCGCTTTCACATCGTCAGCCGGCCCATCACCTACGCCTGCACGCCGCTCGCCGGTGGCGCGGGCAGCCTGCGCCGCTACAGCGGCTATGCCATCCAGGCGGCGCAGCCCACCAACACCGGGGCCGGCTCCTTGCTGGGCAACCTGAGCGGCGTCAACAACGCCTTGCTGAGCGGCTCGGTGGCCGCCTGCTCGTTCACGTACAACACCACTGGCTCGGCGCGCAAGGCGGTGGTGACGCTGCGCCTGACCCTCACGCGCAGCGGCGAAAGCATCGCGCTGATGCAACAGGTGTTCGTGGAGAGCTCTCCATGAAGCGAGCTCAACGCGGCTTCGCCATGGTGTCGGCCATCTTCCTGATGGTGGTGCTGGCGCTGCTGGGCGGGCTGATGCTGTCGATGTCGAACTCGCAGCAGATCAGCAGCGTGCGCGACCTGCTGGGCACACGCGCCTACTACGCGGCGCGCGCCGGCATCGAATGGGGCGCCTACCAGGCGCTGCGCAACAGCAACTGCTCGCCGGCCGGCGCGATGCCGAATGCGGTGGCCGCGACCGGCTTTGCAGTGCAGGTGGGGTGCGTGGCCAGCGGCCCATACGACGAAGCCGGAGTGAGCGTCACGCTGTACCAGATCACCGCCACCGCATCGGCTGGCTCCCCCGGGGCGCACGACCATGCCGAGCGCCAACTGCAAGCCACCGTGAGCCGACCATGAAGCACCGCGTCCTCGCCCTGTTGTGCCTCTTGCTGCCCTGCAGCCTGTGGCTGTTCGCGGCGCAAGCCCACGCGGCGGCCTACGTTTTGCCCGGCACGTTGCCCGCGGGCTGCAGCGCCAGCGCCGGCACCTACACCTGCGGCGCGTTGACGCTCGGCAACAACGACACCGTCACGCTGGGCGCCCCCTTGCCCGCCACCATCAACGTGAACGGCAACTTCAACGCGGGCAATCGCGCATTCATCAACACGGGCGGTGCGGCGAGCGACCTCGGCATCAACGTGGCCGGCAGCGTGAGCGTGGGCAACCAGGGGCAGATCAACGGCTCTCTGACAGCCACCGGTGCCGTGAACCTGGGCAATTCCACGCTCGTGGCCCGTTGCGTTCGCAGCAGCAGCTCGGCCACCATCAGCCTGGGCAACGGCGCCAGCGCAGGCGGGGTGTGTTGCGGCGCGCTGGGGTCGTGCAGGAGCAGCTGCGTGGTCAACAACAGCGGCTCGGCCATGCCGCCGCTGTGTGTTGCGCCACCCAGCTCCACCACCCCTGGCCGCTTCAACGCGTTCGACACCGGCACCGCGGCCGGCAGCGTGAGCGGCGTGATCCGCACCAAGATCGCCGGCGGCGCCTTCAGCGTGGCCGTGGTGGCGGTCAACACCGCCGGCACCGGCGTGGCCAGCGGCTTCACCGGCAGCGTGCGGGTGGAGCTGCTCAACGCCAGCGACAACAGCGGCACCCTGAACAGCAGCACCGGCTGCCGCAGCAGCTGGGTGGTGGCAAGCGGCACCACGGCCAGCACGCTTACCTTTGCTGCCAGTGACAACGGCCGCAAGAACATCGCGCTGACGGTCGCCGATGCCTGGCGCGATGCAAGGGTGCGCATCAGCTCCCCCGCCACCGGCACCGCCACCGTGGTGGGCTGCAGCAGCGACAACTTCGCCGTGAGGCCCGCGAGCCTGGCCAACCTGGGCGCGACCGATGCCACCTTGCTAACCGCAGGCACCACCCGCACCCTGGCCAACAGCGCGGCCACCGGCGGCAATGTGCACAAGGCCGGCCGGCCGTTCACCGTGCGCGCCACCGCGGTGAACGGCGCAGCCACACCGGTCACCACCAGCAACTACACCGGCACGCCGACGGCGTTCATCACCCCCTGCAGCGGCGCAGCCTGCAGCGCCACGCTGGGCACGCTGACGCTCGCACCGACCGCGGTGGCCGGCGTGATCAACACCGCCACCGCGAGCTACACCGAGGCTGGTGCCTTCACTCTGCAGCTGGTCGACAGCAGCTTCGCCAGCGTCGACGCGAGCGACGGCTCCACACCGGCCGAGATGAGCGTCACCTCGGCCGCCGTGACGATCGGCCGCTTCGTGCCCGATCACTTCGACGTGGTGGCGCTGATGGCGCCGGTGCTGCGCACCTTCAACAGCAGCACCTGCACGCCGCGCAGCTTCACCTACCTGGGCCAGCCCTTTGCTTATGCCACCGCGCCCCAGGCCACGGTGCTGGCGCGCAACGCGGCGGGTGCGACGACCGTCAACTACCCCAATGCCAAGCTGAGCGCCTTGGTGCGCTCACAAACCTACACGCCCCTGATCGGCGCGACACCGGGGCTCGACAGCAGCGGCGCCACCTTGCCCAGCATCATCGCCAATGGCAATGGCACGGCGACCCTCGCAGCGCAGGCGAGCGACACCCTGCGCATGGTGCGGCCCCCCACACCGATGGCGCCGTTCAATGCCAGCATCGGCCTCGCCTGGAGCGTGGCCGACAACTCCGAGACCGGCAGCGGCAACGGCAGCATCACGACGACCACACCCCTGAGCCTCGCCAACATCGCCTTCGACCAGGGCAACGAGTTCCGCTTCGGCGTGTTGAAGCTCGGCAGCGCCTACGGCAGCGAATTGATCAACCTCGCCGTGCCGGTGGAGTTGCAGTACTGGAACGGCAGCAACACCTTCGTGACCAACACCGACGACTCGTGTACCTCGCTGCCCACGAGCAGCCTGGCGCTGGGCACCTACCGCGGCAACCTGGCCGCGTGCGAAACCGCGCCGGGGTCGGCGAGCGTGGTGTTCACCAACGGGCGCGGCCTGCTGCGCATGCTGCCGCCCGGCAGCGGCAACGCAGGCAGCGTGGACGCCACGGTCAACCTGGGTGCCGTGGCGGCGGGGCAGCAATGCCCTGCGGTCGGGGCGGCCGCGTCGGCCGCGGTGACGGCCGGCATGCCGTGGTTGCAGGGCAAACGGGCGGCGGGGGCCACTTACAACCAGAACCCGGTGGCCCGCTTCAGCTTCGGCCAGTACCGCTCGCCGCTCATCCACCTGCGCGAGGTGTATTGAGCGCGGCGCGCGGCGTCACTGCCGCCGCCCTTCGAACTCCTGGCACACCTTGCGCGCGATGTTCACCGCCCCGGGGGCGGCAGTCTCGGCCAACACCAGTGCGCGAATCTGCTGCAGGCAGGGGTTGGACGGCGCGATCACCACTTGCACCGCCTCGTCGAGCAGCTGCGCATCGCCGTCGCCCAGCTTGAACGAGGTGGGGATCATGTCGAGCTTGCGCTTGAGCCCGGCGTGTTTCGGGTCCACCGCCACCACGTCTTCAAAGCCGAAGTGATAGAACACCAGCCGCTGGGTGAGGTTGAGGCTGGCCGTGGGCCGCTCGTTCAGCGCCTTGCACAGCACACTGGGCAGCTCGCGGGTTTGTGATTGGCAGTCGCCGTCGTTCCAGCGCAGGCGTGCGGTGTCGAACTCGCCCAGCAGACTGGCGCGGTTGTTCTGCAGCAGCGAGTCGACGGCATCGCTCACGTTGGCGTCGAGCAGCAGGCCCACGGTGCCGCGCGGGTCGGCCACCAGGCGGCTCGCGCCGCGCGGGCGGGTGAAGGCGTCGATCTGCAGCACGATGATGCGGTCGTGCGTGAGCCGGCCGTCGACCTCCATCTGGAACAGCGCACGCTTGATCGACTTCAGCCCCAGGTTGTCGGAGTTGCCGCCGTCGAACACATGCAGGTACTGCTTGTCGGTGCACTTCAGTTCGCCGTGGCGGTCGTCCTGGCAATAGGTTTGCAGCGCGCCGGGCCGGTGGTCTTGCAGCGTCTGGCTCGGGAAGATCAGCGGGAAGGCCGACGACGCCATCACTGCACGCGCCAGCGAGTAGCGGTTGATGTCGGAGTGGATGCGGTCGCGAAAGTCTTGCTCGGTGAAGGTGAACACGCTGCCGAAGGCGAATTCGTCGGCGGCGTTGATGCCGGGAGCGTCTTGGTCAGCCGCGGTGGTGGCGTTGACCAGCAGGTAGGGGCGCGTGGGGTTGAGCTCGCCCAGGCTCAGGTCGGCGCCGAGGAGGCGTGTGCCGTAGAGGTTGTCGGCGAGGGTCTGCGCCATGATGTCGCTGCGGTCGTAGGCGGTGAACCAGTAACGCGCGATGTTGCTCGGCCAGAACCAGTTGCCGAACCAGCGGTTGAGGTAGTTGCGGCTGGTCAGGCTGCGCACCGCGTCGGGCTCCCACTCGCGCAAGTGGGTGAGCGGGGCCTGGCGGCACAGGTTGTCGAGACGGCGCAGCTCGGCCGACAAGGCCGGCAGCTGGCTGTTGAGCATGGCCAGCTCGTCGGCTTGCAGTGGTGCGCTGCAACGCAGGGTCTGCGCCTGGGCGTCCACCTTGATGCGAGCGGCCAGCGGCGTGCCGGCCAGCAGCGGCGGCAACGCGCTGCCGAGAGGTGGCGACAGCAACTCGGTGTCGCGCGTGGCGGCATACAAGGCCGCGGTGATCGAGCCGCCCGACACCGACGACATCACGTCCACCTCGTTCAGCAGGTCGACATCGGGAAACAGGGTCTGCAGTCGCAGCATGGTGGCCGCCGACAGGTAGGCCGCGCGCGAGCCGCCGCCCGAGAGCGCGAGAAACATCAACACGCGCGGGTTGCCCCGCTCGCCGCCCACGTTGAAGGTGGCGCGTGTCGGTGCCGACGCCGCCGCGGCGCTGGGTGGCAGCGGCTTGTTGGTGTGCGAGTAGCTGGCGCAGCCCGACAGCCCGTACACGACCAGCAGTGCCACCACGATCAAAGTGCTGCGTTGCATGCCTTGCTTATAGAGCAGCGTGTGGTGCGGCGTATCCCCATCCTTAGGGAGCGGTGTCCGCAAGCTGCTACCGTCGGCACCCGATGCACAGCTTCAATCTGCTCTTGCTCGCCGGGGGCCTGCTCGTGTTCGTGAGCCTGCTGGCCGGCGTGGCCTCTGCGCGGGTGGGCCTGCCCTTCCTGCTGGTGTTTCTGGTCGCCGGCATGCTCGTGGGTGTCGACGGTCCGGGTGGCGTGCGTTTCGACAATTCCTTGCTGTCGGCCTGGGTGGGCAACGCCGCGCTCGCGGTGATCTTGCTCGAAGGCGGCGTGAGCACGCCGATGAAAACCTTTCGCACCGGCTTGCGGCCGGCGCTGATGCTCGCCACGCTGGGGGTGGTGCTGACGGCGGCGGGTGTGGGGGCCGTGGCCATGCTGGTGATGGGCGTCGACTGGCGCTTCGGCTTGTTGTTGGGCGCGATCGTCGGCTCCACCGACGCGGCGGCCGTGTTCTCGCTGTTGCGCCAGAGCGGCGTGCGCCTGAGCGAGCGGGTGTCGGCCACGCTCGAGATGGAGTCGGGGCTGAACGACCCGATGGCGGTGTTTCTGGTGCTGGCGCTGATCGAGGTGATCAAGGTCAACGCCGGGCCGGCCGACGTGCTGCTCTTGCTCGTGCGCCAGGCGGGGTTCGGTGCGGCGTGCGGCCTGCTGGGCGGCATGGGCGTGGCCTGGCTGCTGCGCCGCGTGACGCGAAACCTGGAGCTCACGGCGGCGCACAGCGGTTTGCTGTCGATGATCATCGTCTCGGGCGGCCTGGTGGTGTTTGCAGGCGCAGGCCTGCTCGAAGGGTCTGGCTTTCTGGCGGTGTATCTCTTCGGTCTGCAGGTGCGCGATCGCGCCGAGGCAGCAGCACATGCGGCTTCGTCCGCGCTCGACGGTTTTGCGTGGGCCGCGCAGGCCAGCATGTTCTTGCTGCTGGGTCTGCTGGTGTCGCCGCACCATCTGCTCAACATGCTGTGGCCCACACTCGCCGTGGCCGCCACGCTGATGTTCGTGGCGCGCCCGTTGGCGGTGTGGCTGTGCCTGTGGCCGCTGCGCTTTTCGCTCGGCGAACGCATCTTCATCGGCTGGGTGGGCCTGCGCGGCGCGGTGCCCATCGTGCTGGCCTTGTTCCCCTTGATGGCGCAGTTGCCCGACAGCTACCGCTTCTTCAATGTCGCCTTCGCCGTGGTGCTGGCGTCGTTGCTGATGCAGGGCACGACGCTGCCCTGGGTGGCCCGCCGGCTGGGCGTGGCCCTGCCGCCGGAACAACCGGCCCCCGGCCAAGGGCCGGTGCGAGGCCGGCTGACGCTGGATGCGTCCTTGCCGGTGGCCGATGTGTTTGATTTTCTGAAGCTACCGCTGCCGCCGAATGCGGGTACGAGCTTGTGCGACTGGCTGACCGACACTCTGGCGCGCGGCCACGGCGCTGGCGACAGCGTCGAATGGCATGGCGCGCACTTCGAAGTGAGTGGCATGCATGAAGGCCGCATCGCGAGCGTGAAGGTGGCGCTCGCGTCACCACCTGCCCGCTGAGCATGGAAAGATCGACCTCGTGCGGCCTTGTGGCGGGAAAATCCGGCCGCAGCTGGGGCCATTGCGCTCCGCACCATTTCACGAGGACAACCCGATGATCTTCAAAGCCGGCAAGCTGATGCGTGCAGCCAATGCGGCGCGGCTCGCCACCTACCTGATCGCGCTGTGGAAGCTGTTCAAGCACCCGCAGGCGCCGCGCAGCGCCAAGTGGGTGGCGGTGGCGGTGCTGGCGTATCTGCTGAGCCCGATCGACCTGATCCCCGATTTCATCCCCATCCTCGGCCAGCTCGACGACCTGGTGATCGTGCCGCTGGGCATTGCGCTGGTGACCCGGCTCACACCCAAGCCCTTGTGGGAGTCGCTGCTGCGTGAGGCCGAGGTGTCGCGCGAGAAGCTGCCGCGCTTGTGGTGGGGCGCCTTGCTCATCGGGCTGGTCTGGTTGGTGTGCTTCGGGCTCTTCGTGTGGTGGCTGGTTTCGTTGGTGGCTGCTTGAGGGCGCTGTGGCTGTGGTGGGCCTTGCTGCTGTGCAGCGGCGCTGCGCACGCGCTCGATGGCGTGGTCACGCGCGTGGCCGATGGCGACACGCTGTGGGTGCGCCCCGCGGGCGGCAAGCCGGTCAAGGTGCGGCTGCAAGGCATCGACGCGCCCGAGCGTTGCCAGCCCTGGGGCGAGCAGGCTCGGGCTGCCTTGGCATCGCGTGTGTTGAACCGCGAAGTGCAGGTGCGCACGCGGGCCTATGACGACTACCGGCGCGCCATCGCCCACGTCGAGCTGAACGGCGAAGACGTCGCCGCATGGATGGTGCGCGAAGGCCATGCCTGGAGTTACCGCTATCGGCGCAGCAGGGGGCCGTATGCCGAGCAGGAGCAGCAAGCGCGCGCCGCGCGGCGCGGCCTGTTTGCGCAAGCAGCGGTGGAGCCGCGTGTGTTTCGCAAGACACACGGGCCGTGCGAGTCACGCCCTTAACAAGGCCTTCACCTTGTGCCCCTAGAGTTGCCGTCTCACCCCCATACCCGGAGCCCTTCGCATGCCCATCGCCCGATCGAGACTGTTTGCCGCCGCTGGTTTGATGGTGGGAGCCTGTGGCGTGGCGCAGGCCCAGGGCTTCGACGCCGTTCGGTTGCAAGGGGAGCCCGGCAGCGAAGGCGAGGGGAGGGCCGGCCTGGCCTTGATCGCCGGGGCCAAGTACCTCGGTTCCGACGAACGCCGCTACCTGCTGCTGCCCACCATCGACTACCGCTGGAAGAGCGGCTGGTTCGCCGGCATGGGCAACGGCATTGGCTACCGCTTCGCGTCGAGCCCGCAGTTCCAGTACGGCCTGCGCCTGGCGGCCGACTTTGGCCGCAAGGAGCACCGCTCCGAGGTCTTGCGCGGCTTGGGCGACATCAGCGCGCGGCCCGAGGCGGGGGCCTTCTTCAACCTGCTGGTGTCGCGCGAGCTGTCGTTCAGCAGCTCGCTGCGTTACGGCGCGGGCAACGACCGCAAGGGCATGCTGCTCGACCTGGGTGCGCACTACGGCGTGCAGCTCGCGCCGCAGTGGCGGCTGGGTGGCAGCCTGTCGACCACCTACGTCAACCGCCACTACATGCAAGACTATTTCGGCATCACGCCCGAGCAGAGTGCGCGCAGCGGCTACGCGGTGTCGCAGGTCGATGGCGGCGTGCGCGACGTGAAGCTCGGCGCCTCGCTCACCCACTTCATCAACCGCGACTGGGCGCTCACCGGCGCAGTGAGCGCCGCGTCGCTGCAGGGCGACGCCAAACGCAGCGTGATCGTGCGTGAGCGCCACCCCGTGACGGCGGTGCTGGCGCTCGGTTTCAGGTTCTGAGCGCTTATTTGCGCATCAGCGTGCTCTTGCCGAACAGGCTCTCGATCAAATCCACGGCCACCTCGGCCGTGCGGTTGCGCACGTCGAGCGCGGGGTTGAGCTCCATCACGTCGAGCGAGGCCAGGCGGCGGGTGTCGGCGATCATCTCCATGCACAGCTGCGCTTCACGGTAGGTCGGGCCGCCGGGTACGGTGGTGCCTACGCCCGGGGCGATGTCGGGGTTGAGAAAGTCGACGTCGAAGCTCACGTGCAAGTGAGTGTTGGTGTCGAGCGTGGCGAGGGCCAGCTCCATCGCGTGGCGCATGCCCATCTCGTCGATGTAGCGCATGTCGAACACTTCGAGGTCCATCTCGTGCACGAAGCGCTTTTCGCCCTCGTCGACGCTGCGAATGCCGATCTGGCGGATCCACTTCGGGTTGATCGCGGGCACCTGGCCGCCGATCTCGATCAGCTCTTGCGGGCCCTTGCCGCACAGGCACGCGACCGGCATACCGTGGATGTTGCCGCTGGGGGTAAGCACATTGGTGTTGAAGTCGGCGTGTGCATCGAGCCACAAGATGCGCAGCTTCTTCTTCGTCTCGCGGCAATGGCGCGCCACGGCGCTGATCGAGCCCAGCCCGAGGCAATGGTCGCCGCCCAGCAAGATGGGCAGGCGGTTCAGCGCCAGCTCGGCATGCACCGCGTCGTGCACCAGGTGGTTCCAGGCGACCACCTCGGCCAGGTGGCGGTAGCCGTCGACCGGGGGTTGCCAGGGGTTGGCCGGTCCGGCGAGGTTGCCGCGGTCGGCCACCTCGAAGCCGCGGCCCACCAGCGCCGGCACGATGTTGGCCACGCGCAGGGCTTCGGGGCCCATGCTGGCGCCGCGGCTGCCGGCGCCGATGTCGGTGGGCGCGCCGATGATGCTGATGGGTTTGTGTGAGGGGGTCATCATGAGTCTGCGTCGAAGGTGCCGAGGTCGCCCAGTTCACCCATTCCGGTGGCGGGCATGTCGAAACCATATTCGGCTTCGAGAATGCCCCAGGCTTCTTCTGCCGACTCGACATAGTGAAAGAGCTGCAGGTCGACCGCGCTGATCATGCCGGTCTCGACCAGCAGGTCGAAGTTGATGAGCTTGGTCCAGAACTCGCGGCCGAACAGCAGGATGGGCCGGCGCCTGCACTTGCCGGTCTGGATGAGGGTCAGCACCTCGAACATCTCGTCGAGCGTGCCAAAGCCGCCCGGGAAGCAGAGCAGCCCGATGCTGCGCATCAGGAAGTGCATCTTGCGCAGGCCGAAGTAGTGGAACTGGAAACACAGCTCCGGCGTGATGTAGGGGTTGGGTGCCTGCTCGTGTGGCAGCACGATGTTCAGGCCGATGCTCTTGCCACCGACCTCGTGCGCGCCGCGGTTGCCGGCTTCCATGATGCCGGGGCCACCCCCGGTGACCACGTAGATCGGTGAGGCCAGCGCGCGCGACTTCTCGGTCACCAGTGCACCGAAACGGCGGGCCTCGTCGTAGTAACGCGACATGCGCAGGTGGGTTTGCGCGATGCGCAGCGCAGTCTCGTTGTTGGCCGATTGGGCGTCGGAGAGCAGGCGTTGCGCCACGTCGGGCGGCACGATGCGCGCGCTGCCGAAGATCACGATCGTCGACTCGATGCCTTGTTCGGCCTGCACCAGCTCGGGCTTGAGCAGCTCGAGCTGCATGCGTACCGGGCGCAGCTCTTCGCGCAGCAGGAATTTTTCGTCGGTGAAGGCGAGCCTATAAGAGCTTTCGGGGCCGTCGTAGAGAGAGGGCGGCGGGCCTTGCAGCTCGGCTTCTTTCTTGGCCGGCGGGAAGTTGCGGGCGGTGAGTTCGGTGCGCTTGTCCATGGCGCGCAGCTTACCGCGTGAAGGCTAGGCCGGGCGCACTGCGCACACGCTGCATTCGGGGTTGCGCGGGGTGCGGATCTCGGTCCACTCCATGCTGCGCGCATCGAGCATTTGCAAGCGGCCGGCGAGCGACGAGCCGGTGCCCACCAGCAGCTTCAGCGCCTCGGCCGCCTGCATGCTGCCGATGATGCCCACCAACGGTGCAAACACGCCCATGGTGGCGCAGCGCGCCTCTTCAAACCCGGCTTCGGGCGGGAACAGGCAGGCATAACAAGGTGCTTGCGCCTGCCGTGTGTCGTAGACCGAAATCTGCCCGTCGAAGCCGATCGCCGCGCCCGATACCAGCGGCTTCTGGTGCTTCACGCAGGCGGCGTTGACCGCATGGCGGGTGGCGAAGTTGTCGCAGCAGTCGAGCACCACGTCGGCACCTGCGACCAGCTCATGGAGGCGCTCGGCATTGGCACGTTCGTGCAGCGCCACCACGTTCACCTCGGGGTTGATCTCGGCGATCGACTGCGCGGCCGACGCTGCCTTGGGCTGGCCCAGGCGCGACATGTCGTGCGCGATCTGGCGCTGCAGGTTGGTCAGGTCGACATGGTCGTTGTCGACGATGGTGATGCGACCGACGCCAGCCGTGCCGAGGTACAGCGCCACCGGCGAGCCCAGGCCGCCGGCGCCGATCACCAGCGCGTGCGACGCCAGCAAAGCCTGCTGGCCTTCGATGCCGAGTTCATCGAGCAGGATGTGGCGCGAGTAGCGCAGAAGCTGGTGGTCGTCCATGGGCGGAGCATACAAAGGTCAACACAAAAACAAACGCCCGTGGGTTGCACGGGCGTTTGGAGGGAGCGTCAGCAGATCACTCGGTCTTGGCTTCGGCCTTGCGCTCGACCACGGTCTTGGACACCGCCACCGGCTTGCCCTTCAGGCGGTTGAGCGCCTGCGAGAGCTGGAAGTCTTCGGCGGTGCCGAACTCGGGCAGCGGCTTCAGCGGGGCGTTGGTCTTGGCGGTTTCTTCTTCGAGCTTCTTGCGCGCGTCTTCGCGGGCCTTCTCGCGGGCGGCGTCTTTCTGCTCGGCGTTCTGGCCGCTTTGCAGGTGCTTCTCGAGATCGGCCTCGCGCATGCGCAGGGCGGCAAACACGTTGCCTTCTGCGGTTTCGTCGAGCATCACGTCGGGCACGATGCCCTTGGCCTGGATCGAGCGGCCCTTGGGCGTGTAGTAGCGCGCGGTGGTGATCTTGAGCGCGGTTTCGGCCGACAGGGGGCGCACCGTCTGCACCGAGCCCTTGCCGAAGGTCTGTGCGCCCATGATGGTGGCGCGGTTATGGTCTTGCAGGGCGCCGGCGACGATCTCGCTGGCCGAGGCCGAGCCTTCGTTGACCAGCACCACCATCGGCACGCGCTTCACGGCTTCAGGCAGGCGGCGCAGCGGGTCGCTGCCACCGCGGCGCAGGTAGTCGGACGGGCGCGCCTTGAATTCAGACTTCGACTCGGCGATCTGGCCGTTGGTGCTGACCACCACCACGTCGCTCGGCAGAAACGCCGCCGAGATCGCGACCGAGGCTTCCAGCAGGCCACCCGGGTCGTTGCGCAGGTCGAGCACCAGGCCCTTGAGGTTGGGCTCTTGCTTGTAGATGTCTTCGAGCTTGCGGGCGAAGTCTTCGACCGTGCGGTCTTGGAACTGGCGCACACGCAGCCAGGCGTAGCCGGGTTCGATCACCTTGGCGCTCACGCTTTGCATGCGGATCTCTTCACGCACGATGGTCACCGGGAAGCTGCGGCTCTCGCTCTTGCGGAAGATGGTCAGCGCGACCTTGGTGTTGGGCTCGCCGCGCATGCGCTTGACGGCCTGGTCCATGGTGAGGCCCTTGACAGCGGTGTCGTCGATCTTGGTGATGAGGTCGCCGCTCTTCAAGCCCGCGCGGAAGGCCGGCGAGCCTTCGATCGGTGAGACCACCTTCACCAGGCCGTCTTCCATGCCGATCTCGATGCCCACGCCGACAAACTTGCCGGTGGTGCCTTCGCGGAATTCCTTGAAGCTCTTCTTGTCGAAATACTGGGAGTGCGGGTCGAGGCCGGCCACCATGCCGCCAATGGCGTCGGTGATCAGCTTCTTTTCGTCGACCGGCTCGACATAGTCGCTCTTGACCATGCCGAACACGGCGGCGAGCTGCTGCAGCTCTTCGAGCGGCAGCTGGGTGGCCGGGTTGCGGGCGGTGGCCTGCAACTGCATTGTGGTCAGGGCGCCGGCGACGGCACCCAAGGCGACCCAGCCTGCGACTTTGAGTTTGGCGCCCATATACAACCTGCTTCCTGCCTGAGACGGAGATGATTTCACGCTATTCCAGTATAAAACTGCGACTCCGCTTGGAGAGGCGCATGGGGTTTAAGTTTCAAGCCTTTTCGTGAGCTTGTGAGGCCCCCGTTGACCCTGCGGGCGGTCAGGGCCCTGTAAAGAGGTTCAAAGCTGGGCACTGGCCATCTCGAAGCGGCCACGGCCGGCCCGTTTGGCCTGGTACAGCGCTGCGTCGGCCCGCTGCATCAGCGTCTGCACGGTTTCCTGCTCGCCATGGGCCAGGGCCACACCCACGCTGCCGCCGATGTAGAGCCGCTTGCCGTCGATCTCGAAGGGGGCGGCCAGGGCGCTCACGATCTTGCGCGCCACCGTCTGGGCGGAGGGCTCGTTCTTGATGTCGGGCAGCACCACGGCAAATTCGTCGCCGCCCAGGCGGGCCAGGATGTCCGAGGGCCGCAAGGCCTGCTGCAGCCGCTGGGCCACGGCTTCGAGCAGGCGGTCGCCGGCGGCGTGGCCGTGCTCGTCGTTGACGGGCTTGAAGGCGTCGAGGTCGATGCACAGCAGTGCCAGCAGGTGGTGCTCGCGGCGGGCGTTGGCCAGGGCCTCGCGCATGCGCAGGTCGAAGCCGGCCCGGTTGAGGGTGCCGGTGAGCGGGTCGGTCTGCGAGGCGTCGAGCAGCTTTTGCTGCTGCCGTTTGTGGCTGGTGATGTCTTGCGACAGCGCCACGAAGCCGGCCACCTGGCCATCGGCGTTTCGGAAGGGGATGTAGGTGGTCTCCTGGAACTGCGCCCCTTCGCGTTCGGACTCGAACATCGCGCGCTGGCCGGCCAGAGCCGCCTTGATGTGGCCTTCCCGCTGTGCGTACAGGTTTTCGCCAAGCGCCTCTCGCACGGTCAGCCCCACCAGTTGGCCGGTTGCCCGCCCGGTCCAGCGAGCATAAGCGTCATTGGAGAAGAGGTAGCGCTCCTGGTGGTCGATCACGGCCACCAGGGCCGGCAGGGTGGCGGCCACGATGTTGAGGATGGACTCGCTGCGCTGCAGCTCGGTGCGTGCGCGCAGCTCCTGGGTGATGTCGCGCATCACCACCGAGAAGGTCTCGACCTGCTGCGCGTCGTTGCGATGCACGATCAGCATTTCGCTGACCGCGATCTCGCGCCCGCCAGCGGCCAGCACCGAGGTCTCGCCGACCCAGATGCCCCGTGAGATGGCGGTGGGCAGGATCTGGTCACGCACCTGCGTTTCGCGGTGCGCCGGCAGGAAGTCGTCGTAGTGCAGCGCGTCGAGCGAGTCGTCGGGGCCCAGGGCGAGCATCGCGCGGCCGGCCGGGTTGAGGTAGAGCAGCTTGCCGTCGGGGTTGACCTGGGCCACCACGTCGGTGCTTTTCTCGAAGATCGAGGTCAGCATGCGCTGGGCTTTTTGCTGCTGGATGCGCTCGGTGATGTCGTCGAGCGAACCCACCTGCCCGATCAGCTGGCCATCCACGCGCAGCGGTGCGGTGCGAATCGACATCACCGCTTCGCGGCCGTCGGGCCGCCGGATGTTCAACACGCTCTTGACGGCGTGGCCCTCGGCGGCCGCCGTTTTCCATGCTTGCAGCGCGCCGGTTTGCTGGTCTTTTTCGAGAATCTCGCTCCAGCCCCAGGCCATGCGCTCACGGGGCAGGCCGAACTTCTGGAAATAGGCGTCATTGGCGTAGGTGGTGGCGCCCGTGATGTCGGTGCGAAAGAGCCCCAGCGGAAACGCGTCGCTCACGGCGGCGAGCTCGGCCTGACTGCGGCGGGTGGCGCGCTGGCTGCGCGTGAGCGCCACCGAAAAGCCCGCGGCCGAGAGGGTGATCAGACCCAGCACCGCCATGCCCACGTTGCGCCGCATGCGAAAGGCGGCCAGGGCCTCGTCGACTTCTTGTGACACCAGCACGGTGACGCGGTAGCGGCCCAGGCGTTCGAAGCTGGCCAGGCGCGGGTGCCCGCCAGTCAGGGTGCCGTCATGCTGGAAGACACCCTGCTGCAGGCCGGGGGGCTGCATCGGTGGCGGGCGGTTCTTGCTCACGTTGCGCCCGATCAGGCCTTCCACGAAGGGGGTGCGCACGATCACGACGCCATCGCTGGTCGTGAGCGAGATGCCTCCGGCTGGCTTTTCGCGCAGGGTCTCGTGCAGCGCGCCGAGGCGGGTCAGGTCGATCCAGGCGACGGCGCCGGCCAGCTCGCCCGACGGGCGGTCCAGCTTGCGGGTGACCGGCCAGTGCCAGGCTTGGCCGGCCGTGTCGCGTGTGGGCACCCCGGTGGCCATCTCGCCGGCCACCGCCGGCCAGCCGACAGCCGCCATGCCGCGCTGCCAGGCCGGCGCGCCCGGGAATGCCAATGCCTGCCCGGCGTCGTTGGCAAACCCATAGCTCACCAGGCCGTCAGAGCCCTGGACCAGCTGGTTCACCAGCCCGGCCAGGTCGGCGTCTTGCAGGGGGTCGGTTTGCGGGTGGGTTTGCACCCAGTGGTCGAGCAGCGCCAGGTCGGTCTCGATGCCGCGCAGCAGGCTGCGGGTGTGCTGCGACACCACGTTGTTGATCAGGCGCAGCTGCTTTTGCGCGCCTTCGACCATGCGCTGCTCTTGCACCACCGCAAAGATGAGGATCAGCGCCCACAGCACGGCCAGCAGGCCGAACATCGCGATGTGCGGCCCCCGGGCCTGCAGGCGTCGGTGGGCGTCCACGGCCGGGGAGGGCGTCGGTTCGACGCTCACTTCTGCGCCGGGCGCTTGGGCGGCGGCGCGGGCCGCCTGGGCGGCGCGCTGGGCTCGGGTGGGCGCGAGCCGCCGGCCAGCAGGCCGGGGGTGGCGATGCATTTGAGCGTCTTGGGGGCCATCGCGTAGGTGCTGGTGCCAGCCACGCTTTGTTCCAGTGCGGCCGAGATGAGGGCCGACTTGGCCGCCTCGCAGGCCAGGCCCGAGTTGAAGCTCGCGACCAGGTAAGGGTTCATGCCATAGGCCGTCACAACGAAGGCGAAGAGCGATACCACGGGGAAGTCTCCTTGGGCGTGCGGGCCCTGATGTTCGCTCACATTAGCTGAAGCGCAATCTGTTACACGCCGGAGTTGAAGGGCGGATCGGCGCCAATTGTCGAAACCCGCCACCAGGCGGGCAGCAAGCGCCGCACCTTGGGCGACGCAAAACGGTCGTCGATCAGGCAGACCACGCCCTGGTCGGCCGGGGTGCGGATCACCCGCCCGGCCGCTTGCACCACCTTCTGCAGGCCGGGGTAGAGGTAGGCGTAGTCGTAGCCCTGCGCCTCGCCGAAGCGTTCGCCCAGGCGCTGCTTCATGTGCTCGTTGACCGGGTTGAACTGCGGCAGGCCCAGCGTGGCGATGAAGGCGCCGATGAGGCGCCGCCCCGGCAGGTCGATGCCTTCGGCAAATGAGCCACCGAGCACGGCAAACCCGATGCCCTGACTGTCGGCGGTGAAGCGCGCCAGGAACTGCTCGCGCGCGGCTTCGTCCATCCGGCGCGACTGTTCCCACACCGGCACCTGCGGCGCCTGCTCGCGAAACAGCGCCAGCACCTTTTGCAGGTAGTCGAAGCTGCTGAAAAACGCGAGGTAGTTGCCGGGCTGCGCTGCGTACTGCTCGGCCATCAGCTCGGCGATGGGGGCGAGCGAGGCGTCACGGTGCTGGAATCGGGTGGAGATGTGGCCGGCCAGGCGCACGCTCAGCTGCTCGGGGGTGAAGGGCGTGGGCACGTCGACCCAGGCGGTGTTGTCGGGCAGGCCCAGGGTGTCGGCATAGAACTGCCGCGGGCTCAGCGTGGCCGAGAAGAGCGCCACCGAGCGTGCGGCCTCCAGACGTGGCTTGAGGAAGGGCGCCGGCACCACGTTGCGCAGGCAGAGCAGGGCGCTGCGCGGGTTGGCCAGGCTCACGTCGAACAGCGAGTGTTCGTCGAACAGCTCCAGCACGCGCGAGAAATGCAGCGCGTCGAAGTAGAAGCGCTGCAGCGCCGGGTTGACCTCGGTGGGGTGCTCGGTCATGTGGTCGGTGATGGCGGCCAGCGCTTTTTGCAAGGCGTTGCTGAAGGCCTCGGGCACGCCCGCGTGCACCTGATAGGGCTCGGTCTGCGACTTGTGCAAGGCGTTCCAGGCGCGGTTCAGCTTGTCGAGCGGTGACTTGAGGGCGGGCGGTGCGGTCTTGCGCAAGGCCTTGAAATCGGCCTGGTCGAGCTCGGCCGAATACATCTTGCGGGCGCGCTCGACCAGGTTGTGCGCCTCGTCGACCAGCACGCTGACACGCCACTGGTTCACTTGCGTGAGGCTGTGCAGCAGCGCGCTCAGGTCGAAGTAGTAGTTGTAGTCGCCGACGATCACGTCGCACCAGCGCGCGAGCTCCTGGCTCAGGTAGTAGGGGCAGACCTGGTGCGCAAGCGCCACCTCGCGCAGTGCGGCCTTGTCGAGGGTCTTGTGTTCGAGTGCCGCGGTGCGCGCCGCCGCAAGCCGGTCGTAGAAGCCGCGTGCGAGCGGGCACGACTCGCCGTGGCAGGCCTTGTCGGGGTGCTCGCAGGCCTTGTCGCGCGCCACCAGTTCCAGCACCCGCAGGTCGGTCTGACCAGCCTGGATGCGCTCGGCCGCGTCGAGCGCGAGCTGCCGCCCGGAGCCCTTGGCAGTGAGGAAAAAAACCTTGTCCAGCCCCTGCGACGGCGCGGCCTTCAGCAGGGGGAAGAGCGTGCCCACCGTCTTGCCGATGCCGGTGGGTGCCTGCGCCATCAGGCAGCGGCCATGGCGTGCCGATTTGTAGACCGCCTCGGCGAGCTCGCGCTGCCCGGCGCGAAACGACTCGTGCGGGAAGCGCAGCGCGGTCAGTGCCGCATCACGCTGCGCGCGGTGCACCAACTCCTGCTCGGCCCATTGCAGGAAGCGCTCGCACTGCGCCTCGAAGTGCTGCTGCAGCGCCCCTGCGCTGTGGGTTTCGCACAGCAGGGTTTCCTTCTGCGTGACGATGTCGAAGTAGACGAGTGCAATCTGCATCTCGCCCAACCCGAGCTGCCGGCACAGCAGCCAGCCGTAGACCTTGGCCTGCGCCCAGTGCAGCGCGCGGTGGTTGTCGGGCAGGCGGGCCAAGTCGCCGCGGTGGGTCTTGACTTCTTCGAGCCGGTTCTGCGCTGCGTCATAACCATCGGCGCGGCCGCGCACGCTCAAGGCCTTGTAGTCGCCTGCCAGGCTCAGCTCGCTCTGGTAGCGCTCACTCTTGCGGCGCGCGGCCACCACGGCGTGGCCCATCTGGCCCTCTTGCGCCGAGGGCGCGGGCGTGAAGCGCAGGTCGAGGTCGCCCGCTTTTGCCGTGAACTCGCACAGCGCGCGCACGGCCACGACATAGGCCGTCTTGCTCAAGGGGCTGGCGTCGCCCCCTGCGTGCGCAGCTTGTCGACGATGGCTTGCGACTTTTCGAGCTCGAGGTAGACGTTGGCGAAGAGTGTGCCCACATCGCTCAGCTTGGAGCGCGACACGCCCGGCGAGGGGTTGGTGATGAGTGCGGCGGTGATGGCGCCGGCGGCTTGCAGCAGGTCTTTGTTCATGGGGTGCTCCAGAGAGTGTGGAGCATGGTACGTCGGCCGGCGCCGGGCAATGCGCCGATCAGCGGGGCGAAAGCGCGCCGCCGCGCCCTAGTCTTCGCGCTGGATCTTGGTCGCCACCAGCACCCCGTTGACGAACGAACCGTCCACTTCGACCGTGCGGCCCGGCAGGTCCGACACGCTCGTGCCCTCGAAGTAGGTGCGGTCCGACCACTGCACGGTGATCGGCCCGCTGGAGGTGGTGAGTGTGAAGCTGCGGGCGACCGGGTTGACCGAGCTGGCCACGCCCTGTCGTTGCACCGTGGCGCCCGCCGGCTCGCCTTCGCAGTGGACCGAGCTTGCCACCACCCCGGTGGGGCTGACGCGGCCCTCGACCTTCACGTACAGGTCGTTCGCCAGGCCGCCCGTGGGGCAGCCTTCCAGCGAGGCCGAGCCGGCGTCGACCCGCACGCCGCGCACGGTGAAGTGCTGGCTGGAGGCATCGTAGGCGCTGATGTTGCCGCTCAACTCGGCTTCGGTGTCGGAGCCGGCATCGCGCACCGTCACGCTCGTGGCGACGAGCGTTCCATCGCCCGAGGCCGTGGCATGCACGACGGCGTACAGGCCGTCGGCCAACACAGTGCCGGCCGGGCTCACGCTGGCAGCGCCGTAGCCCACGGTCACACCGCCGAGGGTGAAGGTCCGGGCCTGCGTGTTCAGCTGAGAGATCGAGCCGCTGATGCGGTAGTACACCGAGGTGTCGCGCGCGCTCTGCACCCGCAGCTGCGCGGCCGCCACGCGCCAGGTGGTGTGCGTGGGCGTCTGCAGCGAGGCGGGCAGCGCCAGCAACGTCACCACCTGCCCGTTGGCGAGGGTGCTGCCGGCAGGCAGGAGGGTGGCGCTGCCGGCATCCACCGTGAGTGCGCCCAGCGTGAACGTGCTGCCGAGGTTCGTCACGATGCCCGTCGCGCGCAAGTAGGCGGGCGCCGCGGCGAGCTTGTCGATGCGGGTGGCCTGGAACACGTAAGACGTGCCCTGCCGCACCAGAAGACCGTGCACACTGACCGCGTCGCGGGCTCGCACGTCGCTGGCCTGGCTGTAGCCGCCGCCGAACTGCGTGATGGGACCCGCCGTGCCCGTGCTGTTGACGCGCACGGTCTGGCCCAGCATCGAAAACTGGCTCGCGGACTCGATGCTCGCCACCGGGCCTGTGAGCGTCTCATCCACGCGCACCGTGCTTGCCACGCCGGCCGCGTCGAGCTGCACCGAGACACGATGCCCGAGCCTGGCCTGCGTGAGGACGTCGCTGCCCGGTGCCACCTCGCTCACCACCGAGGCGTTGCGGTCGTCGTAGTGTGCGCCGTCGACGATCAAGCTGCCGAAGCCGTTCACGGTGCCGTCGGCCACGTTGTCGGCGCTCATGCCGCTGCCACCTGAGCCCACGCCGCCGCACGAGGCGATGCCGCCCAGCAGGAAGGCCGCCGCCAGGCAACGCCACGCGGACGAAATGTTTTTGTTGTGGGGTGTCATGGTGTCCTCCGGGAGGTTGCGGTGCGTCGGCGCTTGGGTTTCGCCTTCGTGGGTGTGTGTTTCGCTGCTGCGTTGGTGGCGACAGTGGCGGCCGGGGTGGCGGCGGGTTCGCTGAAAAAGTACACCCCGAAGCGCATGCGCATCTCACCCCCCGGCTCGGCGTCGAGTTCGACGCGCTGTTGCGCCTGGGTCACCAGGGTCTCGAACGCCTTTTGCCAGAGATCGCGGGCCGTGTGGTGCAGCAGGGCGACCGAGTCTGCCGTCAAGCCGTCGGCAAAGACGCTTTGCTCCAGCGACTTGGGGGCGTCGGTGGTGAGGTTGGAGACGGCGGCGGCGATGTGGTCGGCCACGTTGGCCGACACGAGAGACGTGATCTCGTCGAGCTGCGCCACCGGCAGAAACGAATTCGCCAGCACGGCCACACGATCGTCGTCGACCTGCACCAGCCCGAGCCGCAGCAGTTCGTCAAGCACGGTGCGGGGGTGCACGTCGCTCGAGAGCGTGCGGCACAAGGCCTCGAAGCTGCGGCCACCGCCGTTGCGGGGCAGCGCGCGGGGCTGGCCGTCGGGCCCCCGGTAGCGGGCGTCGGTGAGCCACTTGGTGAAGACCTGCGAGGGCAGGGAAGGGCGGGGCGCGGCGTGCGCGAGCGGCGGCGCCGTGGCGAGCGTGCGCACATCTTTGCGGTGCACACCCGAGAGCACGCTCAATGCCGACTGGGTGACGGCGGCACCGCTTTGCGCCAGCTCGCCGCGGGCGGCCTCGAGAAACACCGGCTTGAGCATCTCCGCGAAGGCCGGGTACGACACCCCGCTTCTCAGCAGCCAGCGCGCCAGCGGCGCCATCACCGCTGCCGCTTCGCGCAAGGCGAGCGCCGCGTGCTCGGCGCTCGGCTGCACCGCGACCTTGGGGCCGGCGGTTGTCGTCGCCCGTTTGTCAACTGCGTCACGCTTCATGCGCACGCTCGGAGAAGGCAATTCTCAACGGGGTAACCAATGGCTTCCAATGGTTTCATGTCAGGGTCGGGGGAGTGAATGCCTAACGCTTCTTCACACTTTTAAGGCGGCTGTAATCTCACAATGGGATTATTTTCCATATTATCGATCCGAAGTTTAGTGAGAGTTTGTTTCCCTTACATGAGTCATTGAGAAATCGGTCATCGAGATGAGCGCGGTCCCCCAAACATCCGACATGCCTGCAGGCAGGCGGTCACCCCGCGTGTCCACCGATGTCTGGCTCTATGCCCTCTTGACCGGCCTCACGCTCGGCGCCTGGCTGTTCAGCCGCCAGGGCTACTTCGAGGCCGGTGACGACGTGGGCTACTGGATCGGCGTGGCCGGTGGCCTGATGATGCTGGCGCTGTTCAGCTACCCGCTGCGCAAGTACGTGCGCTTCATGCACGGGCTGGGCAAGGTGAAGTGGTGGTTTGTCGTGCACATGGTGCTGGGCATCTGCGGGCCGCTCTTGATCCTGTTGCACTCGACCTTTCGTGTGGGATCGATCAACGCCGGTGTGGCGCTGTACAGCATGGTCATCGTCGCGCTCAGTGGGGTGGTGGGGCGCTTCATCTATGGGCGTGTCAACCGCGGCCTGCACGGTGAGCAGACCACGCTGCGCGAGCTGCAGGTGCGCGCCGGTCTCGACCAGAGCGAGACACGCTCCAGGTTGCACTTCGCCCCCGACGTCGAGGCGCGCCTGCTCGCGTTTGAAGAAAGCGAGCTGAAGGCCCGACCCGGCTGGCAGACCGTTTTGCGCCAGACGGCCGTGTTGCCGTGGTGGCAGTGGTTCATCTACCGCCGCTGTGTGGCCGAGCTGCGCACGCCATTGCGGCGCATCGCCGAGCAACGCGAGTGGGGTGCCGCCGAGCTTGCCAAGCGTGAGCGCCAGGCGCGCAAGCTGGTGCGGCGCTACCTCAACAACGTGGTGCGGGTGGCCCAGTTCACCGCCTACGAGCGCCTGTTTGCCTTGTGGCATGTGGCCCATGTGCCCTTTGTCTACCTGCTCATCATCAGTGCGGTGGTGCATGTGTTTGCCGTGCACGCTTACTGAGGGCGGCAGTCTTGCGACGATGGTTGACACGCGCAAAACACATCGGCCTGGCGCTGCTGGTGCTGCTGTGGGTCGGCCCTGCGGCGGCCCAGGGCATCGAGTCGGTGCTCAACCCCGGCAAGGTGATCGAAGGCCACGCCAAGTTGGAAGACGACTGCAAGCAATGCCACATCCGCTTCGACCGCAATGCCCAGGACAGGTTGTGCATGGCCTGCCATGAAAAGGTCGGCCAGGACGTGCGCGACAAGACCGGCTTGCACGGCCGCCAGAAGCCGCAGGCCTGTCGCAGCTGCCACACCGACCACAAGGGTCGCACGGCCAAGATTGCCGAGTTCGACAAACAGCGCTTCGACCACGCCGTGACCGACTTCGCGCTGCGCGGCAAGCACATCAAGGCCGAATGCACGGCCTGCCACGAGCCCACCCGCAAGTACCGCGAAGCCCCGCTCGAATGCAACGCCTGCCACCGCAAGGACGACGTGCACAAGGGCAGCCTCGGCACCAAATGCGCCGACTGCCACACCGAGGCCAACTGGAAAGAGGCGAAGTTCGACCATGGCAAGACCCGCTTCGCATTGACCGGCAAACACATCGACACCGCGTGTGCCGACTGCCACAAGGACAAGAACTACAAGGAAACGCCGCGCGCCTGCGTGGCCTGCCACAAGCGGGCCGATGACACGAAGGGCCACAAGGGCCAGTTTGGCGACAAGTGCGAGAGCTGCCACGGCACCAAGTCGTGGAAGGGCAGCAGCTTCAACCACGACACCGAGACCAAGTACGCGCTGCGCGGCAAGCACCGCAGCGCCGAGTGCACCGACTGCCACACCGGGCCGCTCTACAAGACCAAGCTCGCGAGTGACTGCTTCTCGTGCCACAAGGCCGACGACAAGCACAAGGGCTCGCTCGGCAAGGAGTGCGGCAGCTGCCACACCGAGCTCGGCTGGAAGCAGAAGTCGAAGTTCGACCACGCCAAGACCAGCTTCCCGCTGCTGGGCAAGCACATCGAGGCCGAGTGCAAGGCCTGCCACCAGAGCGCGATGTTCAAGGAAGCGCCCAAGGAGTGCGTGGGCTGCCACAAAAAGGACGACAAGCACGAGGCCACGCTGGGCACCCAGTGTGGTGACTGCCACACCGAGAAAAACTGGAAGACGACCACCGGCCGCTTCGACCACGACCGCACGCAGTTCAAGCTGCGCAATGCCCATGCCTTGCCGGCGGTGAAATGCAGCGCCTGCCACCAGAGCCTGAGCAGCTTCCGCAAGACGCCGCTCGACTGCTACAGCTGCCACAAAAAAGACGACAAGCACGAAGGCCAGCAAGGCACGAAGTGCGAGCAGTGCCATACCGACAAGTCGTGGAAGGTCGCCAACTTCGACCATGCGCGCACACGCTTCCCACTCACCGGCAAGCACCTGGTGGCCACCTGCAAGAGCTGCCACACCACGCCGCGCTACAAAGACGCCAAGAGCGACTGCTACAGCTGCCACCGCAAAGAGGACAAACACCAGCTCAGGCTCGGCGTGCAATGCGAGAGCTGCCACAGCACCCGAGACTGGGTGAGCTGGACCTTCGACCACAACCAGCGCAGCGCCTACAAGCTCGATGGCGCGCACGCCAAGGTGGCGTGCGAGGCCTGCCACACCCAGCCCGCGCCACGCGGCAAACACATCGCATCGCTCGGGGCCAGCTGCATCTCGTGCCACCGCCGCGACGACCCGCACGACGGCAACTTCGGCATGCGCTGCGAGCAGTGCCACGTGCCGCAGTCGTGGAAACGCATCACCAACCGCATGAGCATGTCGCAGCCAACGAGGGGGCTTCAATGACGACCACACTTTTGCCGCGCCGCCCATGGGCGCACCCCGCGCGCTGGCTGATGGCTTGCGCGCTGATGGCCTTTGCCGCGCTGGCATCGGCGCAGGTCAACCTGCGCAACTTCGACCACATGAAGACCGGCTTTCCGCTCACCGGCGTGCATGCCAACGAGCGCTGCGAGTCATGCCACATCAACGGCGTCTTCAAGGGCACGCCGCGCGACTGCGCCACCTGCCACGCCGCCGGCTCACCGCTGTCGCGCACCAACGTGGTCAAGCCACCGCGGCACATACCCACCACCCAGGGCTGCGACAGCTGCCACAACACCCAGACCTTCTCGGGCGCGCGCTTCACCCACACCGGCGTGCTGCCCGGCACCTGCCAGACCTGCCACAACGGCATCACGGCGCCGGGCAAGACGGCGGGCCACATTGCCACGCAGGCCTCGTGCGACAGCTGCCACCGCACCAGCGCCTGGACACCCGCCACCGGCTTCGACCACGCGAGCGTGGTGCCGGGCACGTGCGGCACCTGCCACAACGGTGCGCGCGCCACCGGCAAGCCGGCCGCCCACATGCCGGTGGCCGCGAGCCCCGCCTGCGACAGCTGCCACAGCACCGGCAACTGGCGGCCCACGCGCTGGAACCACACCCAAACGGTGGTCACCAACCAGTGTTCGACCTGCCACAGCGGGGCCTACCCGCCGGCCGACGGGCGACCGGCGAACCACGTGCCTTACCAGACGCTCGCCGGCGTGCCCATCACCAACTGCGACACCTGCCACCGCAGCGGCTTTGCGGCCTGGGCACCGGCGCGGGTGCACAGCAACGTGAGTATCAGCATGCAGTGCGCGAGCTGCCACACCGGCAGCTACCCGCCGGCCGTGGGGCGGCCCAACACCGCCATCCACGTGGGTGCGACGGTGTGCGAAACCTGCCACCGCTCCACCGCCACCTGGGCCTCGGCGCGGATCGACCACAGCACCTTCACCGCCGCCACCAACTGCACCACCTGCCACAACGGCAGCACCGCCACCGGCAAGCCTGCGGCGCACATCCCGGTGGCGGCCACCAACTGCATCAGCTGCCACAGCACCACCACCTGGCGGCCGACGAGCTGGAACCACACGCAGGTGGTCGTCACCAACCAGTGCTCCACCTGCCACAGCGGTGCCTACCCGCCGGCTGACGGGCGGCCCACCGCGCACATCCCCTACCAGCTGATTGCCGGTGCGGCCATCACCAACTGCGACAGCTGCCACCGCGCCGGCTACGCGGCCTGGACGCCGGCGCGCTTTCACAGCAACGTGTCGGTCAGCACCCAGTGCGCCACCTGCCACACCGGCAGCTACCCGCCGGCGGTGGGGCGGCCCAACACCGCGGTGCACGTGGGCGTGACGGTGTGCGAGAGCTGCCACCGCTCGACCACCAGCTGGACCAGCGTGACCTTTGCCCACTCGCCCGCCAACGCGGTGGGCACCGGCACCTGCGACACCTGCCACAACGGCAGCACCGCGCGCGGCAAGCCGACCACGCACATCCCGGTGACCACCGGCGTGGCGCGTTGTGATTCGTGCCACCGCTCGCAGGCCAGCTGGGCGACGGCGGTGACGATGAACCACACCGTGGTCGCCACGTCCACCTGCCGCTCGTGCCACAACGGCAGCTACACCTCGCAGGGCACCATCGGTGCGCTGGCCAAGCCGGCCAACCACATCCCCGAGGGGCAGCTGCTCAACGGCACGGCGATGGACTGCAACGCCTGCCACACCGGCACCACCAGCTGGGGCACGGTGCGCATGAACCACAACGCGAGCCAGGGCAACGGCTCGGGCTGGTGCAAGAGCTGCCATGCGAGCGGAACCAACTTCCTCGGCAGCATGGACAAAGAGGCCTTGACCCACCAGCAGCGAACGCCGGTGCCCACCGATTGTTCGCAGTCCGGCTGCCACCGGCCGCTGGGCAGCCGCGGTACCCCTTACACACGGTGGTGAGGCTTTTGCCGTCACACCCTCACAGAGAACAGAGAGATTGAAGACCTTGTCGAGGTGGTTGCTGGCACTTCTTTTGTTGCCAGGTCTTGTGCCCTGGGCCCAGGCCCAACTGATTGACGACGTGGAGCTGCGTGCCGAAGGCGGCAACACCGTGGTGCAGGTGCGCCTCGTCGCGCCGGTGCAATACCAGCGTGCGGTGATCTTGCCTTCGGGCGAGCTGGTGCAGGCCTTCTACGAGGTGTTGCCGCCGCGTGAAGACCTGCGGCTCGAATCGGGGCAGCGGCGCATCGTGGGGGGTGGTGGCCTGCCGCGGGTCACGATCACCGATGAGTCGGTTGGCGCGGGCGGTGCCAGCCGCAAGCTCGTCGTGGGGTTCAGCGAAGCCGTGCGTTGCAGCGTGCGCCCGGGGCGTGGCAATCGCAGCATCGAGTTCGTGCTCGAAGGCCTGGCGCGGCGAGCAAAGCCGCAGGTGCCGGTGCCGGCCCCCGTGGCGCCTTCCGCACCCATCGTGGCGCCGCCGGTGCCGGCCGCGTCGCAAGCGGTGGCACCCACGCCTGCAGCACCACCCGAGCGATTGGTGATCGTGTTGAAGGCCTTCAGCAGCGTCGGGCAGCCGATGCAGACGCCGGTGCCCCGTGCCTTGCAGGACTACACCGTCTTCACCTCGACCCGGGTGCAGGGCGAGCGCACGGTGTA
>NZ_JADMJX010000048.1:25281-32042 GCF_018780185.1 Rhizobacter sp. | reverse complement strand
GCGGGAATCCACGATGTGCCGCGATGCTGGATTCCCGCCTGCGCGGGAATGACGGTCAAGCGACGGGCAGCTTCGCCCAAACAAAAAATTCGGTGTTGCCGTTGCCGCCCTTGATCGGGCTCTCGAAGTACTTCTGCACCTTCAGGCCCAGGCCCTTGCAGGCCTGCCACAGGCGCGTCTCGACTTCGGCGAAATGCGCCTTGTCTTTCACGATGCCGCCCTTGCCGATCTGCGCCGGCTGCAGCTCGAACTGCGGCTTGACGAGCACCAGCAAATGGCCGCCCGGTGCGAGGTACTCCACCATCGTCGGCAGCACGTGCGTGGAGGTGATGAACGACAGGTCGGCCGTGACGAAGCCGAAGCTGTGCGGCGGGTTGGCGGCCTCGAAGGCGCTGCCTTTCACGTCGCGTGCGTTGATGCCTTCGTAGCTGCTGACCCGTGGGTCGGCCGCCAGCTTGGGGTGCAACTGACCGTGGCCGACATCGATGCCGACCACACGTTTGGCACCCGCCTGCAGCAGCGCGTCGGTGAAGCCACCGGTGCTCTGCCCCAGGTCGAGGCAATCCATGCCGGTCACGTCGATGCCGCAGGCCTTCAGTGCCCCTTCGAGCTTGAGCCCACCGCGCGACACGAAGCGCAGCTCCGCGTCGTCGGTGATCTCCATCTCGCAGTCTTCGGGCACATCGAGCCCCGCCTTGTTGACGACGACCCAGCCCTTGGGGCTGAGCCAGCGCAAGGCGTTGCGCTCGATCAACCGTTGCGCGGCCGACCGGGTGGGCACGAGGCCCCGTTGCAGTACCAGTTGGTCGGCGCGCATCGGATCAGTACCGGTAGGTGTCAGGCTTGTACGGGCCTTGCTTGGGCACGCCGATGTAGGCGGCCTGCTCGTCCGTCAGCTCGGTCAGCATCGCGCCGACCTTCTTCAGGTGCAGGCGGGCGACCTTCTCGTCGAGGTGCTTGGGCAGCACGTAGACCTTGCCCACTTCGTAGTAGTCGCTGTGCGTGAAGAGCTCGATCTGCGCGATGGTCTGGTTGGCGAAGCTCGACGACATCACGAAGCTCGGGTGGCCCGTGCCGCAGCCCAGGTTCACCAAGCGGCCCTTGGCCAGCATGATGATGCGCTTGCCATCCGGGAAGATCACGTGGTCGACCTGCGGCTTGATCTCTTCCCACTCGTACTTCTCGAGCGAGGCAATGTCGATCTCGTTGTCGAAGTGGCCGATGTTGCAGACGATGGCCTGGTCTTTCATCGCCTTCATGTGGGCGTGCGTGATGATCGATTTGTTGCCGGTGGTCGTCACGAAGATGTCGGCCTTGTCGGCGGCGTACTCCATGGTCACGACCTTGTAGCCTTCCATCGCAGCCTGCAGTGCGTTGATGGGGTCGATCTCGGTCACCCACACTTGAGCGCTCAGGGCGCGCAGGGCCTGGGCCGAGCCCTTGCCCACGTCGCCGTAGCCGGCCACCACGGCCACCTTGCCGGCGATCATCACGTCGGTCGCGCGCTTGATGCCGTCGACCAGCGATTCGCGGCAGCCATAGAGGTTGTCGAACTTGCTCTTGGTGACGCTGTCGTTCACGTTGATGGCGCGGAAGGGCAGGGTGCCCTTGGCGCTCATCTCTTTCAGGCGGTGCACGCCGGTGGTGGTCTCTTCGGTCACGCCGATGATTTGCGACGCCTTGCGGGTGTACCAGGTCGGGTCTTGCGCCAGCTTGGCCTTGATGGCGGCGTAGAGGCAGGTCTCTTCTTCGCTGGTCGGCTTGTCGAGCACCGAGAGGTCTTTCTCGGCGCGCTTGCCGAGGATCATCAACAGCGTGGCGTCACCACCGTCGTCGAGGATCATGTTGGGGCCTTCGCCTTCAGCACCCTTGGCGCCGAATTCGAAGATGCGGTGGGTGAAGTCCCAGTACTCGGCGAGCGTCTCGCCCTTGTGCGCGAACACCGGTGTGCCCTTTTCGGCCAGCGCAGCGGCAGCGTGGTCTTGCGTCGAGAAGATGTTGCACGAGGCCCAGCGCACGCTGGCGCCCAAGGCTTGCAGCGTCTCGACCAGCACGGCGGTCTGGATGGTCATGTGGATGCTGCCGGTGATGCGTGCACCCTTGAGCGGCTGGCTCTTGGTGAACTCTTCACGGATGGCCATCAGGCCGGGCATTTCGGTTTCGGCGATGCGGATTTCCTTGCGGCCCCAGGCGGCAAGGGAGAGGTCGCGCACGGCGAAGTCTTGGGTGGGTTTGAGAACGGCGTTCATGTCTGGCTCCGATTGATTCAGGAACCCACACGCCAATCAACAGAAGGAAAGTTCATCAACTCACCCACGAAGATCCATCGTGCGGGTGAGCGCGGTTGCAATTAGGTTTCCGAGCCTGGGGTACTGAGGTGTACCTTGCAACGCTCCTCGGAAAGTGGGGCGGATTGTAGTTCAGGCTCTGCCGCCTTGGCGATGACGTATTTCTCATCAGGGGCTTGTCGCATGGGTGACGGATGCGATTACACCGATCGGTGTAATCTGCGCTGGCACTCCCGGAGACCTCGATGAACAACAGCCTGCGCGCCATGCGGCCTGTCCTGCCCATCCTGATCGGCGCCTCGTTGATGCTCAGCCTGAGCATGGGCCTGCGCCAGAGCCTGGGCATCTTCATGCCCCCGCTGACCAAGGACATCGGCATCTCGGTGTCTGACTTCACGCTCGCCATCGCGGTGCAGAACCTGGCCTGGGGCTTCTTGCAACCGCTGGCCGGCGCCTGGGCGCTGCGGCTGGGCTTTCGGCGCCTGATGGTGGCGGGCTCGCTCTTGTATGTGGCGGGCCTGATGCTGCTGGTCACGGCGCATGGCTTCGTCAGCGTGCTGCTCGGGGCGGGGGTGGCGATCGGCGCGTCGATGGCACTCACCGGGCCGGCGTTTGCCATGGCCGTGGCCTCGCGCTCGGTGTCGGCGGCGGTGCGCAGCTCGGTGCTGGGCATCATTTCAGCGGCCGGCTCGCTGGGCGCGCTGATGGCAGCGCCGCTCGGGCAGGCGCTGGCGCAGACGCAGGGCTGGCGGGTCGGCCTGTACGGCTTCATTGCGCTGTCGCTGATCATCCTGCCGGCCGCCTGGTACGCCGGCCGTGCCGACAAGCTGCCGATGCCGCCTTCGCCCGGGGGCGACGACCAGAGCGCCGGCGAGATGACGCGCAAGGCGCTGCGCCACCCGCCGTTCGTGGTGATGACGCTCGCCTACTTCGTGTGCGGCATGCAGCTCATCTTCCTGACCACGCACCTGCCGTCGTACCTGGCGATCTGCGGGCTCGACCCGATGCTGAGCGCGCAGGCGCTGGGCGTGATCGGCGGCTTCAATGTGCTGGGGAGCCTCTTCTTCGGCTGGGCCGGCGGGCGCTGGAACAAGCTCCTGCTGCTGGGCGGCATCTACGTGCTGCGCTCGATCGGCATCGCCTGGTACTTCATGACCTTCCCCACGCCCACCAGCACGCTGGTGTTTGCGGCCGTGATGGGCTTCCTGTGGCTGGGCGTGGGCCCGCTGGTGGCGGGCTCGATCAGCGAGACCTTCGGCGTGCGCTGGCAGGCCATGCTGGGCGGCGTCGCCTTCATGAGCCACCAGGTCGGCAGCTTTGTCGGCGCCTATGGCGGTGGGCTGATCTATGACGCACTGGGCTCGTACAGCCTGGCCTGGCAGGTGGGTGCGGCGGTGGGCCTCACTGCCGGCATCGTGCAGGTGGCCTTTGCACTGGCGCGGCCACACCGGCCGCAGGCGCCGCTCGCGGTGGCAGCATGACCCTGGTTGCGCGCGCGCCGATGAAGGAGCGCATCCTCGATGCGGCCGACCGGCTGTTCTACGGCCAGGGCATTCACGCCGTGGGCGTGGATGCGGTGGCGGCCGAAGCGGGCATCAGCAAGCGCACGCTGTACAACCACTTCCCGTCGAAAGACGAGTTGGTCGCGGCCTACCTGGCGCGGCGCGGCCAGTCGGTGACTGCGCCCGCGGGGCCGCCGCTGGCGCAGATCCTGGGGGTGTTCGATGAGCTGGCGCGCTGGTTTGGCAGCAAGCGTTTTCGTGGCTGCCCCTTTGTCAACGCGGTGGCCGAGCTGAGCGGTGATCGCCAGCACCCGGCGGTGCCGCTCGCGGTGGCCATCAAAGAGCGGCGGGTGCAGCAGTTCGAGACGCAACTGCGCGCCCTGCAGGTGCCTGACGCGCCTGCGCTCGCGCAGCAACTCGCGATTCTGTTCGAAGGTGCGGTCGCCGTCTCGCTGGTGCGCGGCGGTGACCCACAGGTGGCGCATGCCGCCCGTGCCGCAGCGTGCGCCCTGCTCGCGTCGGCGGGTGTGAAGCTTGCGGATGCGCGAGACTCGAACGCATGAACATGACGCGCCCGCCCCGCCCCTGGTCCGAGCTGCCTGCCGAGCAGGCGCGCTCGGTGGTGGGCGTGTTGACCGACATCGACGACACGCTCACGACAGAGGGCCACATCACCCCCGAGGCCATGGCGGCGCTGCTGGCATTGCGCCACGCGCACCTGCCCGTCATCGCCATCACTGGCCGCCCGATGGGCTGGAGCGAGCCGTTTGCCCGCAGCTGGCCGCTCGATGCCATCGTGGCCGAGAACGGAGCGGTGGCCTTGTTCCGTGACGGCGACACGCTGCAGGTGGAATACGCACAAGACCCGGCCACGCGCGAGCACAACGCGCGCCGCCTGCATGAGGTCGCGCAGCGTGTGTTGCGTGAGGTGCCGGGCGCCACATGCTCGCAAGACAGCCCGGGCCGCGTGACCGACATCGCCATCGACCACAGCGAGTTTGCGCGCCTGAGCCCGTCGCAGGTCGAGCAGGTGGTGCGGGTGATGCAGCAAGAGGGCATGAACGCGACGGTGAGCTCGATCCACATCAACGGCTGGTTCGGCGAGCACACCAAGCTCACCGGCGCGCGCTGGATCGTGCAGCGCCTGCTGGGCCGCGCGCTCGACGATGACACCGCGCGCTGGGTCTACGTGGGCGATTCGACCAACGACCAGCTGATGTTCGGCCACTTCCCCTTGAGTGTGGGCGTGGCCAACCTGATGCACTTTGCCGCGCAGCTGCACACCTGGCCGACCTACATCACACGTGGCGAGCGGGGCCACGGCTTTGCCGAGGTCGCCCATGCGCTGGTCAACTCACGTGCTGGATGAGCGGGCTCATGCTCGTCATCACTGCGGGGCCGAAGATGGTGGCAAAGGCCACGTCTTTCGCGTCGCGGCCCATTGCGATGCGCACCAGCTCATCGACCGGCGCCATGCGTGTGGCGTCGAACATCACCCATTGCCCGCCGAGCCAGGCCTCGAACACGGCATGAAAGTCGGGCGGCGGTTCGTCGAAGCGCGAGTAACCCACCACCAGGCGGGCCGGGATGTTGAGCGCGCGGCAGAAGGTCACGGCCAGGTGCGAGAAGTCGCGGCACACGCCCACCCGCTGGCGGAACACGTCGCTCGCGGTGGTGGTGGCCACGCTGGTGCCGACCTGGTAGTCCACGTTGTCGTGGATCCAGTCGGCGATCGCCTGCACCCGCGAATGGCCGCGCGGCAAGCCGCCGAAGAGCTTTTGCGCGGCACGCGAGAGCAGGTCGGACTCGCAATAGCGCGTGGGCATCAGGTTGTGCATCAGCTCATCGGGCAGCTCGGCGATCGGCATCTCCGGTGCGTCGAGGTCGCGCGGTGCGATCGTGCGTTGCACGCGGGCGCGGTAGCGCAGCGTGAGCGGCCCGGGCCCGGCCTGCAAACGGGTGAAGCGGTGGCCGACCGTCGGGTCGGCATACACACGCGCCGCCACCGGTGGCGTGAATTCCAGCGACTCTTCCAGCACCTGCTGGCCCATGCCCTGCAACGCGTGGATCTGGAACACAAAGTCGCAGGGGCCGCTCAGCTGGTAGTCGAGCTGGCAATCGATGTCAAAAAGTGAGGTGTTCATGCGGTTGAATTCGACCTTGCCGGGGCGGCGGCGTGCATCAGTGGGTTTCGGATGCGCAGGTAGGACAACTCCGCGCGCGCGCCGGCGTGCACCCTCGCTGTGCACAAACGTCTCGGCATGAGCGCCGCTCCCACCCCCCGCGGCACCCCGGTCCTGGCCGTGGCATTTGCGCTTGCGCTGGGCTCGGCCGTGTCGCTCGGCCTGGCGCGCTTCTCCTACGCGTTGCTGCTGCCGCCGATGCGCGCCGACCTCGGCTGGAGCTACCTCACCTCGGGCGCGATGAACACCGCCAATGCGGCCGGGTACCTGCTCGGCGCGCTGGTGATGCCGCACGCGCTGCTGCGCGTGGGCGCTCGGCGCCTGTTGTTGGCGGGTGGTGCGGCCTCGGCGGTGTTGCTGGCGGCGCACGGCCTGGTGCTCGCCGATGAGTGGCTGTATGTGCTGCGCTTGTTGACCGGGGTGGCGAGTGCGGCCAGTTTTGTCTCGGGTGGCTTGCTCGCCGCGCGCCTGGTGGGTGCGCCGGCTGGTCTGGTGCTGGGCATCTATTACGGTGGCACCGGGCTAGGCATCATCGCCTCGGCCTTGCTGGTGCCGCCGCTGGTGGTGCTCAACGTGGCCCACGCATGGCAATGGGCCTGGCTCGCACTGGGTGCGTCGGCGCTGGCCGCGACCTTGGTCACCGCACGCGCCACCCGCGGCCTCGGCGCGGTGGCGGGCACGGCCGGCGCCCGCGCGCCGTTTGGCTGGCCGCGCTTTGCCTGCGGGCTGGGTGCGTACTTCCTGTTCGGCCTGGGCTACATCGGCTACATGACCTTCGTGGTGACGCT
>NZ_JADMJX010000048.1:8074-25181 GCF_018780185.1 Rhizobacter sp. | reverse complement strand
CGTACTTCCTGTTCGGCCTGGGCTACATCGGCTACATGACCTTCGTGGTGACGCTGTTGCGCGAGCAGCAACTGGGCAGCACGCTGATCACCGTCTTCTTTGGTGTGCTCGGCGTCGGTGTGGTGGCCTCGTCGTGGTTGTGGGCCGGCCTGTTGCAGCGCTTCCGGGGTGGGCAGTCCTTGATGCTGCTCAACGGCTTGCTGGCCGTGGCCACCGTGCTGCCGGTGTTGAGCGCGCACCCGCTGGCGGTGTTTGTGTCGGGCGCGCTGTTCGGCAGCGTGTTCCTGTCGGTGGTGGCCTCGACCACCGCGCTGGTGCGCCACAACCTGCCGGCGGCCGCGTGGTCGAGCGGCATCGCGGCCTTCACCACCGTGTTTGCCGCGGGCCAGATCGTCGGCCCGAGCCTGGTGGGTTGGCTCGCCGATGGCGCGGGTGGGTTGCGCAACGGGCTGGCGGTGTCGGCCGCCGTGCTGGCCTTGGGCGCGCTGCTGGCCTGGGGCCAGAAGGCTTTGCCGCATCAGGAGCAGGTGTCATGAAGCATCACGATCACCCGGCCCTGGCGGGCCTCAGCGTGCTGGAGCGCGGTTGGCTGTCGTCGAACAACCTGCTGATCCATGCGCAGGGCGATGAGGCGGGCGCGGTGCTCGTCGACAGCGGTCACGTGGTGCACGCGCAGCAGACGGTCGCCTTGGTGACGCACGCGCTGAAGGGCGCGCCGCTCAGCCGCATCGTCAACACGCATCTGCATTCCGACCATTGCGGTGGCAACGCCTTGTTGCAGCGGGTGTTTGCCGCGCCGGTGTTCGTGCCCCCCGGTCAGGCCGAGGCGGTGCAGCGCTGGGACGAGGTGGCGCTCAGCTACGCACCGACCGGCCAACGGTGTGAGCGTTTCAGCATCGCGGGCACGCTGTCACCCGGCGAGGTGTTGCACGCCGGTGGCCGCCGCTTCGAGGTGCTGGCCGCGCCCGGCCACGACCCCGAATCGGTGGTCTTGTTCGACGCCCGGCACGGCCTGCTGATCTCGGCCGACGCGCTGTGGGAAAACGGCTTCGGTGTTGTCTTCCCCGAGCTCGAAGGCGAGCAGGCCTTTGACGAGGTGGCGGCGGTGCTCGACATGATCGAGCGCCTGCCGGTGACCCTGGTGGTGCCCGGGCATGGTGGGGTGTTCAGCGACGTGCCGGCGGCGATCGCCCGTGCGCGCTCGCGCCTGGCGGCGTTTGTCAGCGACCCGCAGCGCCACGCACGCTACGCCGCCAAGGTGCTGCTCAGTTATCACCTGATGGAAGTGCAGGGCGAAACGCTGGCGCAGTTGCGCGAGTGGATTGCCAGCACCTCGTTGTTTGCCACTGTCTGGCGCCGGGTGGGCCAGGCCGAGGCGGCCACGCCGGCCGAGTGGGGCGAGGCGTTGCTGCGCGAACTGGTGGCCAGTGGCGCCGCGCGCCGCGAGGGCGAGCGGGTGCTGGCCGCCTGATCAGTGCTGCTGGGGCAACGCCGCGTCGCGCGGGAATTCCGGCGTGGGCAGCGTGTCGGCGAACCCATCGGCCGGCAGGCTGCGCCGCGTGCTGTGGGGTTCGTCGCGCTGGTGATGGGGCACGGCCATCGGCCGCGGCCGGGCGGGTGCGGGCACCTTCGCTGCCAGCCGCGCGATCTGCTGCTTGCTGAGGCTCAGCTCGTGTTGCAGGTGGCCGATCTGTCGTTTGGCCTGGTCGAGCTGTTGGTGGATGAGCTGCTGCGCTTGCTGGTGACGGTTGCGCTGCTGGGCGATGCCGTTGAGGTAGCGCGCACGCAGGAAGAACCACTGCAAGACGATGACGGTGCCGCCAAGCACGGCTGCAAGCCAGAGGAAGGTATTGACGGGCATCGTTTTCTCCTGAGGGGCGCTGGGCACCGCGCGCCGGAACAGCCACAGCGCGAGTGCCAACTGGCAGCCCTCACTGTAGGGGGCGTGCCGCCAACCGAGAAGGATGCAATTCACGCTTGGCCGCGATTGGCGGCGGACGCCCTCGAACAGGGGAGTTGCCGGCGGAGCACGCCGGAGTGTGCCCGCGCTCACCAGCGCGATATGCCGGCGTGCCGGCCGCGGCCCGCTTCCTTGGCCTGGTACAGGCGCGCGTCGGCGCGCGCGACCAGGTCGCGCCAACCCACCGCGCTGTCTGCGCCAATGGCCACGCCCACGCTCGCCCCGATGTGGAGCGTGCGGCCCTCGACGTCAAACGGCGCCAGCGCGGCGGCTACCACCTTGTCGGCCACCGCCTGGGCGTGCGCACTCTCGCGCACGCCACTCAGCATGATGGCGAACTCGTCGCCACCCAGGCGCGCCACCGCGTCGGTCGGGCGCACGATTTCGGTCAGGCGTTGCGCAAAAAGCCGCAGCAACTGGTCGCCCACCGGGTGACCGTGGCGGTCGTTGACGGGCTTGAAGTGATCCAGGTCGATGTACAGCAGCGCGAGCGTGGGGCCCTCACCGCCTTTCATGCGCAGCTCCATCTGCTGCTCGAACCCGGCGCGGTTCAGCAAGCCGGTCAAGGGGTCGCGCTGAGTCAGCTGCAGCAGGCGGACCTCTTCCTGCCGGTGCATCGTGATGTCTTGCGCCACGCCGACGAAGCCGTCGACCGTGCCGTCGTCCAGCCACAGCGGGATGTAGGTCACCGAAAGGTGCCGGGCACTGCCGCGGCCGGGGTAGTCGCGCTCGAATTGCACCGTCTCGCCGGCCAGCGCGCGCTCGGCCCAGACCCGGCTGCGCTCGTGGTCGGCCGGGCCGAGCACCTCGAGCAGGCTGCGCCCGATGATGTGCTCGCGCAGCTTGCCGATCCAGCGCTCGAAGCCGCTGTTGACGAAGCGGTAGCGACCGTCCTTGCCCACCACCGCCACGATCGCCGGGATGGCCTCGGTCACCGAGCGCAGCGTGGCCGCTTGGCGTTGCAGCTGCTGGCGAGCCTGCACCTCGTCGGAGATGTCGCGCATCACTGCCGAATAGCGCGCCACGCGACCGCTGGCGTCGCGGTGAGCGATCACCATGTGGCTCACCGGCACCACCCGGTGGCCGGCGCCATAGACCGTGGTCTCACCGAGCCACACGCCGTTGGCCTTGACGGCGGGCACGATGATGTCGCGGAAGTGTTGGCGGGTGGCGGGCGTGTTGAACTCGCCGAAGTCGTACTGTGTGAGCGGCACATCGGGCGCGACGCCGGTGGCTCGCAGCGCGGCCGGGTTCATGTAGGTCACCGTGCCGCGCCAGTCGGTCTGCACCACGTAGTCGGTGGTGTTCTCCAGGATCTCGTTGAGCTCGCGCAGCGCGCGCTCGGTGGCGGCGCGCTCGGTGATGTCGATGCTGGTGGCGAAGAAGCCGCGCACTTCGCCGGCGGGCGTCATGTCGGGGATCAGGTGACTCTCGAGCCGGCGCAGCGTGCCGTCGACCAGCTCCTCGTACTCGAAGCGTTGTTCCTGGCCGGCCAGCACGGCGTCGAACCTCGGTTCGAGCGCGGCGTCGCTGGCGCCCTGCGTCAGCTCGCTGCGCGTATGGCCGATGATTTCTTCGCGGCTCAGGCCGAAACGCTCGCAGTGGGCGAGGTTGACGAACTGGTAGCGCTTGTCCCGGTCGATGTAGGCCACGCGCAAGGGCAGGCTGTCGGTGATCAGGCGCACGAAGCGCGCGCCGTCCGACAGGCGCCGCTCCAGGCGCTTGCGGTCGGTGATGTCTTGAATCGCGCCGATCAGGCGCACGGCGCTGCCTTGTTCGAACTCGGGTGCGGCCTGCGCGCGCACCCAGAGCCGTTGGCCCTTGGCCGTGACCATGCGCAGCTCCAGATCGAAGGGGTTGCCTCGCTCGACGGCTGCCTGCATCGCGGCGCCGAGGAGTGCCTGCGATTCGGGCTCGAAGAAACCCATCGACGCCTGCAGCGTCGGCATGTAGTCGGGCTCCACCTCGTAGATGCGGCGTGTCTCGCTCGACCAGCTGACAACCTGGCTGCGCAGGTCGAGCTGCCAGCCCCCGACGCCTGCCACGTGGCCCGTGCGCTCGAGCAGCGACTCGCTGTCGCGCAGGGCCTGCTCGGCTTGCTTGCGTTCGGTGACGTCGCGCCCGACAGAGTGCAGCAGCTGCTGACCGTCCTGGTCGAGTTGCAGGCAGTTGGCCCAGGCGACCCAGTGCACCTGGCCATCGGCACTCACCATGCGGTTTTCGCCGTTGAGTACCGTGCCCGTGCGCCACACCTCGGTGATCTGCGCGCAGACACTGTCGCGGTCGGCAGGATCGACAAAGTCGAGCAGCTTGCGGCCGATCATCTGATCGGGCGCCCGCCCGAAGTGGCGTGAATAGGACGGGTTCACATACACGAGGGTGCCGTCGGCCCGCGCCAGCGACACCAGTTCGGATTGTTCTTCGACGATCGCTCGGTACCGGGCCTCGCTGTGCGCGAGCGCATGTTCGTATTCACCGCGCACCGTGAGCGAACGTTTGATCAGGTCGTGGCGCATCAGCAGCGTCTGGGTGGCGATGGCCGCCAGTGAGCGCAGCATCTCGGCCTGCTCTGGCGTGAGCGTGCGCGCCTCGCGGTCGATCACGCACAAGGTGCCGATGCGCTCGCCTCCCGGCAGGATCAGCGGCGCTCCAGCATAGAAGCGGATGTCAGGCTCGCCCGTCACCAGCGGGTTGTCGGCGAAGCGCGGGTCACAGCTCGCGTCGGGCACTTCGAACAGGGTGTCGCTGGCGATCGCGTGTGCGCAGAAGGCCACGTCACGCGGTGTTTCATTGACGCCGGGCAGGCCCACGTTGGCCTTGAACCATTGGCGTTCGGCGTCGATCAGGCTCATGAGCGCGATCGGCGTGCCGCACACCGATGAGGCCAGCGCGGCGATGCGGTCGAACACCGGCTCGGGTGGGCTGTCGAGGATCACCAGCTCGCGCAGGTGTGCCAGGCGACCGGCCTCATCCCACGTTATCGACGCTGACATGTTCACGCTCCCCATCAATCACCAGAGCCGCGCTGCGGTGCAAGGTGCGAGCGGGCGTTTGCCATCATGCCCCGAAGGGATAACGGCACACAACGCTCAACCCAGGAACGCTTGCATGCGTGCCAGCTCCGCCGTGCATTCGTCACGGAAGCGCGCGTCGCGAGGCGCCTTGCCGCTGGCATAACCCAGCTGGTGCGCCAATCGCCCCTTATCGAGCGATAGGTTCCCCCAGCCGATCACCCGCTCGCCCCACAGCAAGGGCAAGGCGTAGTAGCCCAGGCGGCGCTGTGGCGCCGGTGTGTAGGCCTCGAACTTGTACGCCCAGCCCCACAACAATTCGAAGCGGGTGCGGTCCCACACCACCGGGTCGAAGGGCGCGAGCAGGCGCACCTGCTCGTCGGGGGCATGGCGGCGCGAGGCCGGGTTCTCGTCGGCCGGCCAGTACCAGGTGACGCCGTCGAGCTGCAGGCTCGCCAGGTGCTCGCGAGCCAGGCGCATCGCCGCCTGGGTCTGCGCCTTCAGGTGCGGCGCGCCATAGCCCAGCAAGCGTGTGAGGTAGGTGAGGGTGGTGGCCGGAAGGGGCGCGTACTTGCGCACGACCAGCTCGATCAGCGCGGCGGCGCGCTGGGTGCGGCCGGTGGGGCTGTCGTCGCCTTGCGGGTGGTTGGCCACTTCATAGATGCGTGTGCCGCCCTCGCGCCGCGCCACGCGCAGCAGGCCGCGGTAGTGCATGCCGTCGAGCAGCTGCGTGCTGGCATTGCTTGATCCACCCCAGTAGTTCTTGATGCGGCCGTGCGCAAAGTGTTGGTCGACCTCGCGCGGGTGCACCTGGCCGCGCTCGCGCACGAAGGCCAGCACTTCGTCGGCCTGGCGCTTGGTGGTGGGCTTCCACTTGTGCTTGGCCACGCGCGGGTGCATCAGCGCCAGGTGCTCGCGCGGCAAGAAGCCGTAGTTGACGAGACAGTCTTCTTCGATGGCGAGCTTGGGGTAGCGGCGCTCCAGATCACCCGCCACATAGCCCTTGACGCGGTGGCGCAGGGTCAGGTCTTGCGCCCGCGCCGGCGCGCGGATCGGGTCGGCCTGCACGAAACCGAGCTTCTGGATCGCGCGTGGCAGCGTGGTGGGCGTGAAGAGCGTGCGCGCCACGGCATAGCGGCGCAGGTGGTCGAGGGTGATCGTCGGCATGCACCGATTTTGCGGCGAGTGCGCCGCGCTTGCACGCGGATGGAGGTGTCCGAATGCGGCCAGACGCCGAGCGCTCGCACGCCGAGACTGCCTTCTCCCACAACAACGAAAGAGAACATGAACACATTGAACGGCAAGGTCGCGCTCATCACCGGCGCGAGCTCGGGCATTGGCCACGCCGCGGCACGTTTGTTTGCCCGTGAAGGCGCACGCGTCGTGGTTGCGGCACGCCGCCAGAAGGAGCTCGATGCTCTGGTGCGCGAGATCGTGCAAGCCGACGGCCAGGCCGTGGCGCTGGCCGGTGACGTGACCGACGAATCGTTTGCGCAAGCGCTGGTCGAGCTGGCCACGCGCGAGTTCGGCGGCCTCGACATCGCGTTCAACAACGCCGGCACGCTGGGTGAGTCGGCCCCGCTGCCCGAGATCTCGCGAGCCGGGTGGGATCACACGATCGCGACCAACCTCACTGCCGCGTTCCTGGCCGCGAGGCACCAGGTGCCGGCGATGGTGGCGCGCGGTGGTGGCTCGATCATCTTCACCTCCAGCTTCGTCGGTCACACCGTGGGCTTCCCCGGCATGGGCGCGTATGCCGCGAGCAAGGCCGGGCTGATCGGCATGACGCAGGTAATCGCCGCCGAGTTCGGTGCGAAAGGCATCCGCGCCAACGCGTTGCTGCCGGGTGGCACCGACACGCCGATGGCCAAGCCCCTGGTGGCCACGCCCGAGTCGCGCGCCTTTCTCGAAGGCCTGTTCGCGTTGAAGCGCATTGCGTCGCCGGACGAGATCGCGAAGGCGGCGCTCTTCCTCGCGTCAGACGCGTCGTCGTTCGTCACCGGCACAGCGCTGCTGGCCGATGGCGGGGTGTCGATCAACCGGACCTGAGTCGCCGAACCTAGTTCGTTGGCCGTTTCATCTGGCAGGAGGTCGGCTGGGCACTGATGTACGAGTCCCAGACCGCCTCCGACCGGAAGCCGTAGCCGGTGCCTTCGGAGTCGTATTTGACGCGCTTGCCGTCTTGCTTGTCCCACACGCCGAGGAAGATCGGCGACTGCAACTGGTGGTCGGTCTTGCGCATCTCGACCTCGCCCAGCGGGCTCTTGAAGGTGGCGCCTTCAAGCGCAAACGCCACGGCTTTCGCGTCGGTGCTCTTGGCCCGGCGCATCGCGTCGAGCAGCATGTGGATGCCGTTCCAGTGCGCGGTGAAGATGAAGTCTTCGTTGTATTTCTTGCGGTACGAGGCGGCGAGCTTTTCCAGCTCGGGCGCGCCGACGTTGCTGCCCGAGTTCCAGATCACTGCCACTTTGCCGGCGCCATATGCGCCAAGTTGGGACGGTATGCCCGGGTTGTTGGCATTCAGCGTGTAGATCTTGACGTCGAGCGCCGCGTCACGCGCGGCCTTGAACATCAGGCCGAGGTCGCTGCCCCAGTTCGAGGTGATCACCGTGTCGGCCCCCGATGACTTGATCTTGGCGATGTAGGGCGCGAAGTCTTTCACCTGCGCGATCGGCACGAAGTCGTCACCGACGATCTGGATGTCGGGCCGCTTGCGGGCCAGGTATTCGCGGGCTGCGCGCGACACCTGCTGGCCGTGGGTGTAGTTCTGGTTGAAGAGGAACACCTTCTTGATCTCGGGCTTGCCCTTCATGTAGCTCGTGAGCCCTTCCATCTGCATCTCGCTCGACGGGTAGAAGCGGAAGTGCCAGAAACTGCAACGGTCGTTGGTGAGCCCCGGGTCCATGGCGCTGTAGTTGAGGTAGACGGTGGCGAGCTTGGGTTCGCGCTCGGCCATCTTGTTGATCGAGTCGACCAGCGCAAACGCCACACCGGAGCCGCCGCCCTGGGTGATGTATCGAATGCCCTGGTCGCTGGCGGCCTTGAGCACGGTGGCACTTTCTTGCGGTGAGCCCTTGTTGTCGAAGGGCACGACCTCGAACTTCGGGTCGTTCGGCCCGCTCTTGGCATTGACCTGCAGCACCACCTCGCGCAGCTGCTGCAACGAGCCCACGCCGGCGGCCGCAAACGGCCCCGACAGCACGTCGATGAAAGCGATCTTGACGGGGTCGGCCGCGAGCGCGTTGAACGAACAACAAGCCATGGCGGTGGCAGCCAGCCAGCCGGGGGAGAAGCGAGAGGTCTTCATGGGGTGCCTTTCAAGGGGGTGACGCAGACGATGCCGCCACGTTATGCCTGTGCCGCCGCTTGAGCAGCCCCTCGAAAACCAGGACAGGGTTGATCTCTGCACGGCCGTTGCTTTACTTTTTATAGCGTCGAAACTAGACTGCTATCAAATTCTTAGCAAGGAGATTCCATGGTCGCCCGCATCGCCCCCGCCGAAGCCCCGTTCCCGGCTGATATACAAGCCGCCCTCGACAAGATCATGCCGCCCGGCCAAGCGCCGCTGGTGCTGTTCACCACGCTGGCGCGCGACCCGCGGCTGTTCAGCAAGTTCTTCGGCGGCAGCTTGCTCGACAGGGGCCATCTCACGCTGCGCCAGCGCGAGATCGTGATCGACCGCACCACGGCACTGTGCGGCTCGGAGTACGAATGGGGTGTGCACGCGGCGATCTTCGGCGCGCGCGTGGGGCTCGACGCGGCGCAGCTCGCCTCCACCGTGAATGGCGGGCCTCCCGATGCCTGCTGGAGCGACGAAGACCGCCTGCTGCTGCGCCTGTGCGACGCGCTGCACCACGACTGCACGGTCGACGACGGGTTGTGGCACCTGTTGCGTCAACACTTCAGCGAAGAGGCGCTGCTGGAGTTGCTGATGCTCGCCGGGTTCTACAGAACCGTCAGCTACCTGACGAACGCCTTGCGACTGCCGCTGGAAGCGGGCGCCGCGCGCTTCCCCTGACACCTGCTCCTTCGGGCCGCCCGCAGTGCCTGGGGGGGTGCCGCATAACGGCCGCGTAACGCCCGCGTCGATACAACCCGCTCCAAGCCGGCCACGATTGGCCGGGAAGCGAGGTTGTCATGAACACGACGGGAAAGAGCGGGGGTCTGCGGTGGGTCATGGCCTGGGCGGGGGCCGTCTGTCTGGTCACATGGGTCGCTGCTTGTGGCGGAGGCGGCGGCGACGGTGGCGAGCCGCCGGCCACCCCCAGCGGCACGGCCACCATCGGCAGCGGTGGCGGCAGCCTCAGCAGTGCCGAAGGCGTGCGCATCACCGTGCCGGCGGGCGCGATGGCCGAGGCGGTCACGCTGCGGGTGGCTCGCGACACCACCGGCCTGCACGCCGCGCTGGCCAGCGGCACACCCGACCCCGACAAGGCTGTGGCCCTGAGCCCCATCTACGCGATGACGCCGCACGGCACCACCTTCGCGCAACCGGTGGAGCTGCGCATCCCCATCGACCGGGCCGCGGCCACCGGGCCAGGCCTGCTGGTGGCACTGCGCACCGACCCCGGCAAGCCGGGCTGGGACGTGCTGCCGATCCAGGCGGTGGAGAACGGCGAGGCCGTGGTCTCCATCACCTCGTTCTCGTTCTACAGGATCGTCAAGATCGTCACCCTGCCGCCGCAATTGCCCAACTCACTGCCGGTGCCGCCCCAGCTGGAGATGTCGATGACGCTCGGCGGCGCCGCGGCGACGAGCTTCAACCTGACCAACAGCAGCGGCAACTGGACCAGCCCCACCGCGTATCGGCGCCTGTTCGGCACCATCGCCAACCGCAGCGATTCACTGCGCCTGAGCGGCCGCCTGGTCGGCCTGCCGGCCAGTTGCGCCAACATCGTGTTGGCCGGCAATGCCACCACCACGCAAAACCCTACCGCGGCCGACACCCAAGGCGGCGGCTACGTCGGTTTCAACGGCATTGCCGAACCCGTCTTTGCCGAGATCATGGCCACGCAGGGGGTGAGCACCACCGGCGGCGTGCAACGCACCACGCTCGACTTCGCGTTCGACATCAACATCGACAACGCGCCCTACAAGGCCCAGCTGTACGAAAACCTGCGCTCGCGCAACCTCACCGGTGCCACGCCGCCGGTAGGCCTGTCGTTCAACGCCTTCGCACGCTGCACCACCCCCGTCGACCTGGGCGGCGGCGTGGTGCTGCAGAACTGGAAGATCACCCCGGGGCTCGAGCAGTTGCCGTGGGATCCGACCTTCCCCGACTCGCTGCTCTTCGACGACAGGCAGTGGACGTGGAACACCATTCTCTTCACCACCGACTACCTGCCGCAGGGCTTCATCACCCACCCGCAGCCGGTCACAGTGGCCGCGGGCACGGCAGCGAGCTTCTCCACCAGTGCGTGGCCGGTGCCGGTGGGTGAGCAGCGCATCGAGTGGTGGCGCTCCGACAACGACGGTGCCAGCTGGAGCCGCGTGCGCACGACCATCGTGCCGGTGAACGCCACGGCCGACACCTACACCATCGCCGCCACGGCCCTCGCTGACCACAATGCGCTCTTGCGTGCCCGCTTGTGCACCGTGCCACGCACCGCCACGCCGGCCGAGGCCTGCACCGATGGCATTGCCGCGCGCTTGAGCGTGCTGCAAGGTGTGGCGGCGGCCAGCTTCACTCAGCAGCCGCGTGCCGTGCTGGTGCGCAGCGGGCAGACCGCCAGCTTCAGCGTGGCGGTCGATGGCTCACCCGCGCCCACCCTGCGCTGGCAGGCGCGGCCCGCCAATTCGAGTGGCGCCTGGGCCGACGTGAGCACCGGCAGTGGCGCCGCCACGGTGAACTACACGACGGCAGCGCTTGCGCTCAGCGACAACGGCCTGCAGCTGCGCGCCGTGGCCAACAACGTGGTGGGCGATGTGGGCAGCGTGCCCGTCACGGTGTCGGTGAGCGATGTCGACGTGGCGCCGAGCATCACGTCGCAGCCCGCCGCCTTGAGCGTGGTGGCCGGCAGCGAGGCTGTGTTCGCGGTCGTGGCGCGTGGCACCGAAGCGCTGAGTTACCAGTGGCGTCGCAACGGCGTGCCGATCACCGGTGCGAATGCGCCGGTGCTCAAGCTGGTCGCCGTGAGCGAGGCCGACGCCACTGGTTACTCCGTGCAGGTGAGCAACACTGCGGGCAGCGCGACCAGCGATGCGGCCCAGCTCAGCGTGAGCGCCGGCGCCGCTCCGGCGGTGGCGCCCACCATCGTCACCCAGCCCGTCTCGGTGCTGGTGAACAGCGGCAACACCGCCACCTTTGCGGTGGGCGTGAGCGGCAGCGGCCCGCTGAGCTACCAGTGGCTGCGCAATGGCACGCCGATCACCGGCGCCACGGCGGCCTTCTACAGCCTGGCCGCGGTGGCCGTCGGTGATGCGGCCACCTACGCAGTGCAGGTGAGCAACAGCGCCGGCAGTGCGACCAGCTGGAATGTGGTGCTCACGGTCAACGCGAGCGAGGCACCGACGGCGGTGGTGCTGATGTCGCAGCCCTCGCCGCAGATCCAGGCACCCGGCGGCAGCGCTACCTTCGCGGTGGCCGCGACCGGCAGCGGGCCCATCACCTACCAATGGTTGAAGAACGGGGCGCCCATCGCCGGCGCCACCAGTGGCGTGCTGACGCTCACCGGCATCGTGGCCGAAGACGCCGCCAGCTACAGCGTCACCGTGGGCAACGGCCTCGGCTCGGTCACCAGCAACGCGGCCAGCCTCACCGTGCTGGGCGTGCCGGTGATCGGCGCGCAGCCCGCTCCCGCCACGGTGGTGGCCGGCGGCACGGCCAGCTTCAGCGTCTCGGCCACGGGTGAGCTGCTGCGCTACCAATGGCTGCGCAACAGCGTGGCCATCGGCGGTGCCACCGCGGCCAGCTACACCACGCCGGTGCTGGCCGAGGCCGACAGCGGCGCGGTCTACAGCGTGCTGGTCTACAACGGCGCGGCCGTGGTGTTCAGCCAGGCGGCCACGCTCACCGTCACGGCTGCGCCCGTCGGCGGGCTGGCCCTGGTGGCCAACAGCAATGCGAACACGCTGTCGCTCTTGCGCGCCAATGCGAGCACCGGTGCGCTGAGCCCGCTTGGAACAACGGGCACCGGGGCCTACCCCTACGCCATCGCCATCACCCCGAATGGGCAGTTCGCATATGTCACCAACCTTGCCGGCAACACCATCTCGTCGTACAGCGTCAACGCGAGCGCCGGCACCGTCACGATGGTGGGCAGCTCGGTGAACAGCGTGAACCCTTACGGCATGGCGATGGACCCGCTGGGCCGCTTCGTCTGGGCCGTCAACTACTCGGCCAGCACCGTGTCGGCCTACACCATCAACGGCCCCACGGGCCAGCTCACCGCGGCCGGTGCACCGGTGGCCAGCGGCACCAACCCCTATGCGGTGGCCGTGCACCCGAGCGGTAACTACGTCTACGTGGCCAACGAGATGGGCAACAGCGTCTCGGCCTACAGCGTCAACTCCAGCACGGGTCAGCTGAGCTTGCTGGCCGGCACCATCGCCAACTCGGCCTACCGACCGCACGGCATCGCCGTCGACCCGACGGGCCGCTTTGTCTACGTGGTCGAAAGCGGCGGCAGCGGTGTGGCGGCTTTCAGCATCAACGCCAGCACCGGGGTGCTGACGGTGGTCGGCTATGTCAATTCCGGCGGGTCGGCGCCGAGCGCCGTGGCCGTGCACCCCAACGGCCAGTTTGTCTACGTGGCCAACCAGAGCTCTGGCACCGTCGCGGTGTTCTCGGCCAACAGCAGCACGGGGGCGTTGACGGCCGTTGGCTCGCCCATTGCCACCGGCACGAGCCCCACCGCGCTCACGCTCAACACCGCGGGCAGCCATCTGTATGTGGCGAACCTGGGCGGCAACAGCGCCTCGGCCTTCAGCGTCAACGCCAGCTCGGGCGCGCTCACCTCGCTGGGTGTCAACGTGGCCACGGGCAGCGGGCCGCAGGGCATCGCGGTCACGCCCTGAGGCGGATGGGGCTGAACAAAACCTGTGCAGCACTGCACCGCCTGCGCAAACGGTGGGCGCCTGCTGCACTGCGGTGATGGGTGACCTGCAAGAATGGAAGCGCAATGCAACGCGACGAACTCGCTCCCGATCTGGCCAGCCCGGCAAGCCTGCGGCTGATGTTGTCGGGTGTGCCGCTGGCGCAGCGTGCTGCCGCGCCGCCGCTGCCGCTGGGGTTGCGCGACGCGGTGATGCTGGCCTGGCTGGCGCTCGAAGGCCCTACACCACGCACACGGTTGGCCCAGCTCCTGTGGCCCGACAGTGACGCCGACGCGGCGCGCAACGCCTTGCGCCAGCGCCTGTTTCACCTGCGCCGCCAGGTCGGTGAGGGCCTGGTAGCCGGCACCGCCACCTTGTCGCTGGGCGAGGGTGTCGAGCACGACCTGGCCCATTCCGACGGCGTGCTGGGCGAGAGCCGCCACGATTTCGGCGCCGAGCTGTCGGCCTGGCTCGAACAGCAGCGCGGTCGGCGCCGTGCACGCACCCGCCAGTCGCTCGTCGAGCTGTGCGACATGGCGGCGCAGGCTCGCGACTATGCCGATGCGCTGTCGCATGCCCACGAGCTGCTGGCGTTGGATCCCCTGTCGGAAGAGGCGCACCGGCGGGTGATCGAGCTGCACTACCTCGCGGGCGACCGCGCCAGCGCCTTGCTGGCCTTCGACCGCTGTGAGCAGGTGCTGAAAGACGAGGTCGGCGTGCGACCCGGCGCCGACACCCTCTCCTTGCTGCGCCAGATCGAGGCAGGTGCGCTGGGCGACACCACCGCCCCCCGCCGTGTGCCGGCCAGCGTGTTGCGCCCGCCGCGCCTGATCGGTCGCGAGGCGCAATGGGCCGCCCTGAACGAGGCCTGGGATCAAGGGCGTTTTGCGGTGGTCACCGGCGAGGCCGGCATGGGAAAGACACGTTTGACGAGCGACTTCGCGCTGGCACGCGGGCGCGTCTTGATCGTGGGTGCGAGGCCCGGTGATGCGCGCGTGGTGTACGCGTCGATGTCGCGGCTCTTGCGCCAGCTGCCGCGCCAGGGCCTGGACCGGCTCGATGCCTCGCTGCGCAAGGAGCTGGCGCGCCTGCTGCCCGAGCTGGGCGAGGCCGACGCCATGACAACGCCCGAAGAGCGCACGCGCTTCTTCAACGCCATCGCGGCGACGCTGGCGAGCCCGGTCTTCGACATCGACGGCTTTGTGTTCGATGACCTGCACTTTGCCGACGAGGCCAGCGTGGAGCTGCTGCAGTACGTGGCGGCGGGCTCCGAGCGGCGGTGGCTGGTGGCCGGCCGCGGGGCCGAGGTCGGCGAGGCGGGGCGTGCGCTGCTGGCCGAGTTCAGCGCGCAGGCTGATGCGGTGGCCGTCGTGCTGCCCCCACTCACCCCGGTGCAGACGCATGAGCTGCTGGCCTCGCTCGATGTTCCGGGTCTCGACGCGGCCGAGGCCACGCCGGTCTTGCTGCGACACACCGGCGGCAACCCGCTCTACCTGCTCGAAACGGTGAAGGTCTGGCTGGCCGGAGGTTCGCTTGCGCACGAGCACGGTGATTCGGGGCATGGCTGGCTCACCGTGCGCCTGCCCGCAGCCGGCAACGTCACCACGCTGATCGAGCGGCGCATCGGCCAGCTGTCGCCGCAGGCGGTGCAGCTCGCACGCTGCGCGGCGGTGGCGGCAGGCGACTTTTCGATCGAGCTGGCGTCGCATGTGTTGGGCGTGCGCACGCTGGCGCTGGCCGACCCCTGTGCCGAGCTGGAGGCGGCGCAGGTGTTTCGTGACGGCGCGTTCTTGCATGACCTGATCTACGAATCGGCGCTGGCCTCGGTGCCCAAGCCGGTGGCGCAGCGGCTGCACGCCGAGATCGCGGGCTTCTTGCAGTCGCATGGCGGCGAGCCGGGCCGCCTGGCGCAGCACTGGGCGTCGGCGCAGCACTGGCCCCAGGCCGCAGCCGCCTACCTGGCGGCGGCCCAGCGCTCGCGCGATGCGGCGCGCTTGACGGAGCAGGCGGCCTTGCTGGCCGAGGCGGCGCAGTGTTTCGAGCGCGCGGGGCAGGCGCAACAGCGCTTCGAGGCCTTGTTGCAACGGGCGAGCGTGCTCAGCGCCAACGACCTGGGCGTGCCCGCGCAAGAGGCGGTGGCGCAGCTCGAGGAGATCGCCAGCAACGACGAGCAACGCCTGCAGGCGCTCGATGTGCACCTCGAACTGTCGATGACCCGCTACGAGGGTGACGAGACGATGGAGCTCGCACGTCGCGCCATGGCCAGCGCGCAAACGCTGGGCCGCGCCGACCTGGAGCTGCGCTTCGCGATCATCCTGTCGGGTGCCTTGTGTGATGCCCGCCGCGGTGGAGAGGCTGTCGCCTTGCTCGAACCGTATGCCACGCGTGTGCCGGTGTACGCCAGCCTCGATCAGCAATGGGAGTACTGGGAAGCCACCGCATTGGCGCTCGACTACGACAACCGTTTGCGTGACGCGATGCCCGCCTGGACCCAGGCGCGCGAGATGGCGTTGCAGTCGGGGCGGCACGACATGGTGTGGAAGACGATGTCCAACACCGCCTCCACGCTGGCCAAGATGGGTTTGGTGCGCCAGGCGGCGCAGATGGGCTCGCAAGCGCGCCAACTCGCGCTCGACTCCGACGAGGGCGTGTCGATGCGGGTGTTGCAGATGCAGGTCACGGTGGCGCACCGGCTGCGCGACCTGGGGCACTACGACGAAGCGCTGCCGATGCTGGAACAAGCCTTGGCCGGCTACGAGACCATGGGCGGCTCGAACTCCGACAAGGCCTTGGTGGAGCAGCGCTTGACGGTGCTGTACCAACAACTTGGCCAGCCTGCCCGCGCACTGCCGTTGCTCGCGCCGCAGCGGCCCGGAGTGCCGCGTGGTGTGGCCATGATCCGGATGGCGCATTGCGCCGAGCTCGAACAGCAACTGGGGCGCGATGGCTTGCCGCTGATGCGCGAGGCGCTGCAGATCATCCCCAACCCCGAAGACATCTACCACCGTATCGCCAGCCTCTTCGCGACGCGGATCGTGCCGGCCGACGAGGGCGAAGCCATGGCGGCCAGCCTGGCCGTATGGGCGGGAGCGCGCGAGCGCTTCGGTGTGGCGCTGGCCGGCCATGTGCGCGCGGCAGCTTGTGCGCTGAGCCAGGGTGCCACGGCGCGTGCCTTGCCGCATGCCGAGGCGGCGCTGCACTTGGCTCGCAACTACCAGCCCGACAGTTTTTACCTCGCCGAAGTCTGGCTCGTGGCCGCGCAGGCCCTGGCCACTCTCGGGCGCGATGCCGAAGCGCGCCGCGCCGTCGACGATGGCCTGGCCTGGGTTCGCAGCGTGCACGACGCACACGTGCCGGCCGAGTTTCGCGACAGCTTCCTGCATCGCAACCCCGTCAACCGCGAGTTGCTGGCGCGTGCGGCGGCGCTGCGCCCATGACAGCTGCCGCGCTGCCCCTGCAACTGAGCCTGGCGCGCATGCCGGCCCTGCAGCGCGGCGCCGGAGCCAGTGTGCCGCTCGGTCCCCGCGAGGGCGCCTTGCTGGCCTGGCTCGCGCTCGAAGGCCCGACACCGCGTGCCCGCCTGGCGCAGCTCTTGTGGCCCGAGAGCGAGCCCGATGCGGCACGCAACGCGCTGCGCCAGCGTTTGTTCCAGTTGCGCCGCACGGTGGGCAGCGAGCTCATCGTCGGCACCCACACGCTGACCCTGGCCGAGGGCGTGGTGCACGACCTGCTCGATGCCGACAGCGTGCTCGCCGAGAGCACCCATGAGTTCGGCGACGAGCTGCGCGACTGGTTGGCCCGGCAGCGCGAGCGGCGGCAGCATCGGCTGAGCCAATCGCTGAGCGAGTTGGCTGACCTGGCCGAGGCCGCGCGTGACTTGCCCGATGCGCTGTCGCACGCCACCGAGTTGCTGAACCTGCAGCCCCTGTCGGAAGAAGCGCACCGCCGCGTGATGCGCCTGCACTACCTGGCCGGCGACCGGCCGGGCGCGCTGCTGGCCTTTGACCGCTGCGAACAGGTGCTCAAGCATGAGGTCGGCGTGGCGCCGTCGCCCGAAACGCTGACGCTGTTGCAGACGATCCAGCGCGCCGGCAGCGTGGGC
>NZ_JADMJX010000048.1:0-7974 GCF_018780185.1 Rhizobacter sp. | reverse complement strand
TGCTGGCGCGCTGGCTGCGCGCGCTGATCAAAGACTTTGGCCTTGCACCCTCGGCCAGCCAGCGCGGCCTGCTTGCGCGGCTCTTGCCCGAGCTGGGCGATGCGCAGGCCATGGTGCATGAAGACGATCTCACCCGGCTCACCCATGCGCTGTCGTCGGTGTTGAACGACGCATTGGTGCGCGGTTTGCGCACCGTGCTGGTCGACGACCTGCAGTTTGCCGACGCGGCCAGTGTGGAGCTGCTGCGTGCGCTCATCGCCGCCAGTCGCTGCAGCTGGGTGGTGGCGACGCGGCCGCACGAGCTGGGCCCGGCGGCGCGCTCGCTGGTCGACGGGCTGGAGCGTTCGGCCGAGGTGAGCAGCCTCGTGCTGCAGGCCTTGCAGGCCGATGAAGTGGCCGAGCTGCTGGCGTCGCTCGAGATCGACGGCATTGGCAGCGCGGCCCAGGCCGAGTCGCTGCAGCAGCGCACCGGCGGCAACCCGCTGTACCTGCTGGAGACGCTGAAGGCGGCGTTGATGTCGGCCCCCGCCGGCCGCGCGCTGGCGCCGGCGGGCAGCGCCACGCAAGACCACGCCTGGCCGAGCGCGCCCAACGTCACCCGCCTGATCCAGCAGCGCCTGATGCGTTTGTCGCCACTCGCGCTGCGTGTGGCGCGCTGCGCGGCGGTGGCGGGTCAGGACGCCAGCGCGGCCCTGGTCGCACAGGTGCTGGGGGTGCGCCCGCTCGACCTGGCCGACGCCTGGGGCGAGCTTGAAGACGCACAGGTGCTGCGAGCGGGCGCTCAAGGCGAGGGGCGGTTTGCACACGACCTGATCGCCGAGGCCACGCTGGCCTCGGTGCCGCATGCGATTGCGCAGCCGCTGCATGGCGAGGTGGCTGCGTGGCTGGAGCAGATGCAGGGCGAGCCCGCGCGCATCGCCAGCCACTGGTTGGCGACGCGGCAGCCGCTGCGGGCGGTGCCGGCGTTGAACCAGGCAGCACTCAAGGCGCGCGCCGCCTGGCGCCTGGAAGAGGCGGCCACGCTGCACCGGCAGGCGGCGGTCATCCTGCGCGATGCGGGCCACCGCCGCGAGGCCTTTGACGCCTATTTCGCTGCGGCCAATGTGCTGGCGCTGGTGGCGGTCGATGCACGCCTGGCCGAGCTGCGTGACGAGATGCAGGCGCTGGCCGAAGACGACGGCCAGCACGCCATGCTGGCCGTGCTGCAGGAGCTGCTGCTGGTGGAGGCCCGCTGCCATGACGAAGCGTGGAGCGTCACGCTGCGCGCCATCCCGCAGGCGCGGCGTGCCGGCCTGCCCGAGATCGAGGCCGAGTTGTACTGGGCCCAGGCGGTGTTGCACTGGTTGCGCCGCGAGTTGGCCGACGCCGTGCGCCGGGTCGAGCAGGCGTTGGCCCTGCTGAAGCCGATCCCCCCGGAGCACAGGCTCTTGCGGGTGCACGACACCGAACTCAAGCTGATCCAGGCGCTGGGGATGTTCCTGGGGGCGTCGGGCCGTTACGAGCAGAGCAACACACACTACCTGGAAGCGCTGAGCCAGGCCACGCGGTCCAACCACCTGCGCCATTGCGCCGACGTCGAACGCGCGCTGGCCAAGAATGCGCTGGAGCAAGGCCTGCCTGCGCAGGCCCTGCGCTGGGCCACGGCCGCGGTGGGCCACCTCGACGGGTTGGTGATCCAGAATCGCATCGAGACGGCCGCGATCGAGCTGCATGCCAGCGTGCTGGCCGCGGCCGGCCGCTTGGGCGAGGCGCTGGCGTTGTACGAGCGTGTGGAGCGTTTGAGCGTGCCCGGCATGTCGAGCAACCTGGTGCACCCGCTCGCGCGCCGTGCGGTGTTCTTGCATCAGCTGGGGCGGCGCGACCTGGCCGTGAAAGCCCTGCGGGCGTTGCATGGCGACGGCAAGCTGCTGGTGGCAGAGCGAGCGCTGGTCGATGCCGCCTTGCTTGCCGTGGGCGAACCCGCCGACGCCGGTGCGGTGCTTGAGCAGGTGGGGGTCATCGACGACTTTCCGCTGCGCGCGGCCATCTTGTGCCTGGTGCGCCGTGCTTGCGACCCGGCTGCGGTGCTGCCACTGCTGGGCGTGAGCCTGGCCACGGCACGAGAGAGCGGGGCCCACGGGCTGTGGTTGTCGCTGCAGGTGCAGCGGGTGGCTGCCTTGCGCGCGGCCGGTCGTGCCGACGAAGCGGCGGCGGCGGCGCTCATCGCCTGGCAGCGCATCGGCGAGGGGCTGAGCGGGCGCGATCTGCTGCCCGAGCTGGCGGCCGAGCTGTTTGCGGCGCTCGCTGTCTCGCACACCGACCTGGCCGCCGTGATCGCACTGCGCGCCTCGGCCTGGATGCAATCCGCGGCATCGACCTTGCCGCCCGGCTGGCGCAACAACTACCTGCAACGCTCGCCGGCCCTTGCCGTGTTGCAGCGGCCCATGCTGCCCGCGCCGGGCGACTGAGCGGCGCCGACCCTCCCACGTTCAGAGGATGCGAAGGCGTGGCCGCGCACCAGGGCGCGTGCGAACATGCGACGCCTTGCGTTCGCCGGTACTCCCATGAACCCCGTCACCGTTGCCCTGGTCGAAGACGACGCCCGCGTACGAGAGCGCTTCGAGCGGGCGATCGCCGCCGAGCCCTCCTTGAAGTTGCTGTACGCCGCGCCCACCGCCACCGAGCTGCTGGAGTGGTTCGCCGAAAACGCGGTCGACGTGCTGCTGGTCGACCTGGGCCTGCCCGACCTGCCGGGCCTGGAGGTGATCCGCCGCGCACGCCGCCTGCAACCCGCCTGCGCGGTGATGGTGATCACCATGTTTGCCGACGAGGCCAACATGCTGCAGGCCTTCGAGGCCGGTGCCGGCGGCTACCTGCTGAAAGACGGCACCGAGGCCGACCTGGCCTCGCACGTGATCAGCCTGCATGCCGGTGGCTCGCCGATGTCGCCCATCATTGCGCGCCAGCTGCTGGTGCGCTGGCAGGCCCACAGCCCCGCGCCCGTGCCGCGCTCCGAAGGCGGGCCGGTGGCCTTGTCCAAACGCGAGTCGGAAGTGCTCAACCTGGTGGCGCGTGGCTTCATCTACCCCGAGATCGCGCAACAGATGGGCTTGTCGGTGAGCACCATCCAGACCCACGTGCGCAACATCTACGGCAAGCTCGACGTGCACAACAAGACCGAAGCGGTGTTTGAAGCGCGCCAGCTCGGCCTGTTGCGCAACTGACATGCTGCGCTTCATGCGCAGGCTCGTACTGCCGCTGCTGCTCGGCTGCACGAGCGGCCTCGCGCTGGCGCAAGACGTCATCACCCTCGACCGCGCCCAGGCCTCGCTGCGGCCCGACGGCCTGCCACCGCAAGTGGGCGAGGTCGACCTGGGCCGGCGCTGGGACATCGACTTCCCCGGCCGCGATGGCAGCGCCACCTACCGCCTCAACCTGCCGCCGAGCAGCTCTCCCGAGCCGATGGCCTTGCTGTTCTCGCGTGTGGGCAACCAGGTGCACGTGCAGGTCAACGGCGTCACCGTGCAGCGACTGGGCACGCTCGGTGAGCCGCGCTTCAACGCGGCCAAGACGGCCTACCTGGTCACGGTGCCCGCGGCCCTGTTGCATGCCGACCGGCCCAACGAACTGACAGTCGACGTGACGATCCAGCGCCAGCGCTGGGGTGGGCTCTCGCTGATCCGCTACGGCCCGCAGGCGACGGTGGAGCCGCTGTACGCCGAGCACCGGCGCTGGCGGCATTTTTCTTCGATCATCTTTGCGGTGAGTCTCACCGTGATGGGCGGCCTGGTGGGGGGGCTGTGGTGGCGCCAGCGTGACCCGCTCTATGGCTGCTTCAGCATTGCCGCCTTTCTCGGCGTGGTGCGCAATCTCGACCTGGTGTGGCCCGACGTGCCGGTGCCCTGGCCGTTGTGGGGCGCGATCGCTGCCGTCTGTTATGCCGCCCACTTGGCGCTGATCTGCCGTTTTGCGCTGCTCGCGCTCGGTGCCGCACCGGCCTGGGCGGGGCGAGCGATCTATGCGGCGATGGGCTTGTCGTCGTTGTTGGCCGTGTTGTCGTTCGTGTTGGCACGGCCCGTGTTGTGGACGGCCGGCCTGGCGGTGCTGGTGCCGGTGGGGCTGGGGGCGCTCGCGATCATCGTGCGCGCCGCGTTGCGCGGGCGCGGCCGTTTCGGCTGGGTGCTGGTCGCGGCGGCGAGCATCGCGGTGGGGGCAGGCATCTACGACCTGGTCTTCGTGCGTGCCAGCCATTCCACGGGCCTGCGTTTTGCGGTCACGCCGCATGCCATCTTCGTCTTCGTGCTGATCATGGCTGCGCTGGTGGCCGAGCGCTACAGCCGCTCGGTGGCCGACTACCGCGCGCTCAACGCCAGCCTCGCGCAGCGTGTGGCCGAGCGCGAGCAGCAACTGCAACAGGCCTTCGGTGCGCTGCAAACCCAGCAGCAGGAGCAGGCGGTGCTCACCGAACGTCAGCGCATCATGCGAGAGATCCACGACGGCGTGGGCTCGCAGCTGGTGGGCCTGTTGAGCATGGTGAGCCAGCGTGGCACCGACCCGGCGGTGCTCGAAGAGCACGTGAAACAGGCGCTCGACGAGATGCGCATGGCGGTGGATTCGTTGCAGCCTGTGCACGGCGACCTGATCGCCGTGCTGGCTACGCTGCGCTACCGCCTGCAACCACGCCTGCAGGCGGCGGGTGTGCAGGTGCGCTGGGACGTGTCGCAACTGCCGCCCTTGCCGCAGCTCTCGCCGCAGTCGGTGCTGCAGGTGCAGCGCATCTTGCTCGAAGCCTTCACCAACGTGCTCAAGCACGCGCGGGCCTCCGAGGTGACGGTGCAGGCGCGCTGGGAAGAAGGCGACACCCCCGCGGTCGTGCTGTCGCTTACCGACAACGGCGTCGGCCTGCCGGGTGAGCCCGTGGCTGGTGGCCATGGGGTGGCCAACATGCAGTCGCGTGCCGCTGCCATTGGCGCGGTCTTGCGGGTCGAGGTGGCCGAGGGCGGGGGCACCCGTGTCGTGTTGCACTGGCCCCTCAAAGGACCGCCATAACGCCGACATAACGCCTCCCCCGATAACTTGGTGCTGTTCCTGCCCTTCAGCCCCAACTCTTCGGAGGAGACTTTCATGTCGAACCAACACGATTCCCGTTCTGCCCGTGGTCGCACGGCCACCCGACTGGTCAGCTTGGCCGCCGCGTTTGTGCTCGTCGCCTGCGGTGGCGGTGGTGGCGGCAGCAGCCCGACCCCGCCTCCGCCCCCGGCGCCCCCCCCGCCGCCCGCGGGCGGGGCAGCGCTCACCGGCACCCTGCGCGGGCCGATCAGCGCCCAGGTGGTGCTGCAAAACAATGGCGGAGACAACCTGACCTCCACCGTCGCGCTTTCGGCTGGCAATACCGACCGCTATGACGAGACGCCGTTCAGCTTCACCACCCTGCTCGCCGCCGGCACGGCCTACCAGGTGAGCTTGTTCACCACACCGGCCAACCAGACCTGCTCGGTCTACAAGGGCGCCACCGGCACCACGCCGGTGGCCGCCACCGCCCTGCGCGTGGGCTGTGAACACACCTACGACCGCATCAGCCGCAGCAGCAACAACGCCGTGCTCGGCACCTATTACGACAGCCGGGACCCGGTGGTCGGTGGCAGCAACGAAGCCATCGGTGCCACGACGGCCGGGTATGGCGAAGGCCGTTTTGTCGCCTTCGTGTCGAACAGCGCCGGCATGGCCAACGGCAGCACCAACGCACGCCGCCAGGTCTTCTGGCGCGACAACCTCACCGGTGAAACCGTGCTGGTGAGCGCCAATGCCGCCGGCGAAGAAGGCAACGACGACAGCTGGGCGCCCTCGATCTCGGCCGATGGCCTGGTGGTGGCGTTCGAGTCCTATGCCAGCAATCTGGTGGCTGGCGACACCAACGGCGTGCGCGACGTGTTCGTGCGTTCGGCCACCAGCACCGCAGGCGTCCAGCGCGTGAGCGTGGGCACCGGGGGGCTGGAAGCCAATGCCGCGAGCTACCAGGCTACCGTGTCGGGTGACGGCCGCGTGGTCGCGTTCGTCAGCGGCGCGAGCAACCTCACCGCAGGCGTGTCGGGCACCAGCACCATCAACGTGATCCGCCGCGACCTGACGACCGGCACCAACACCTTGATCAGCGCCAATGCCTCGGGCAACGGCGTTGGCGGTGGACACCCCGCGCTGTCGGAAGACGGCAACCGGCTCGCCTTCTACTCGTATGCGCTGACCCTCGCCGGCGACACCAATGGCCTGTGGGACATCTTCGTCTACGACCACGCGGCCGGCAGCACGACGCGGGTGAGCCTCACCAGCACCGGCGGCGAGCGCAACCAGGGCACTGAAAGCGCGAGCCGCGTGGTGGCGCCTGCCATCTCGGGCAACGGCCGCTACGTGGCCTACTCCACCACCGCGAGCAATGTGGTGCCGGGCGACACCAACGGCATGCAAGACGTGTTCATCGTCGACACCCAGACCGGTGACGTGGCGCGCGTCAGCGTCAGCAGCGCCGGCGCGCAAGGCAATGCCGACAGCCCGGTGGGGCAGGGCGAGCGTGTGGGGCTGTCCTATGACGCAACCTGGGTCACGTTCTCCACGGCGTCCAACAACCTGGGTGCGGGAGCCGGCGCTACCGGCATCAGCAACGCGATGCTGCGCAACAACGTGACCGGCGAAACGCGCGCCATCACCAACAGCACCAACGGCTCGGTGGGTCCGATCGCGCTGTCGCGCCAAGGCGGCTATGCGGTGTTCGGCACCTCCAACTCGCTCGACGTGCGCTACAGCGGCAGCGGGCTCTTCTCGCACTTCACCGGGGCGACGCGCTCCTGGTGGTGGGTGGATTGATGTCGAACTTGGAGTTCGATGAAGCCTGGCAACGAGGTCGTGCCGTGTTTCGACCTCGTCAACCGATCCAACGCAGGAGCAAGCCATGAACTTGACGCGTCGTCTGATGATCGGCATGGCGGCGTGCTGTGTCGCCGTGTCGGGGTGGTCACAGCCTGTGGGGCACCTCAGCGTGCCCGGCATGCAGCACGTCCATTCCGGTTTCGCGCAGGTGCCGTCGCTGCCGGCGACCCACCACTACCTGTTGAACGTGGTGCACCCCGACGCCACGCACGACACCATGAGCAGCGGCTACCTCGCCAAGCAGACCCTCGTCTACACCGACTTCGTGCTGCTGCTCTGGCGCAATGCCAACAGCAGCCCCGGCAACGCGGACAGCGGCGAGATCTACCTGGCCGACTACGACAGCTCGCAGAAGAACCGGCCGATGCAGGACCAGATGGTGTTGGTGCGGTTCACCATCCCGCCCAACGAGACCCGCACGGTGGTGCGGGTGACGATCGCGGCGGGCCGCGCCTACAGCGGTTACTACCAGCCGCTCTTGATCAACTACAGCGGCACGGTGGACATGAACGCACGTGCCTTGGGCTACCTGGTGCCGAACTGAGGCGGCCATGAAAAAGGGGCAACCGCGGTTGCCCCTTTCCTTTGCTCCCGCAGGAACGGCTTACAGCCCCGCCGCTGCACGCAGCGTTTGGGCCTTGTCCGTACGCTCCCACGAGAACTCCGGCTCTTCCCGGCCGAAGTGCCCGTAAGCCGCGGTCTTCTCGTAGATCGGGCGCAGCAGGTCGAGCATCTGGATGATGCCCTTCGGGCGCAGGTCGAAGTGCTCGTTCACCAGTGCGGCGATTCGGTCGTCGGAGATCACGCCGGTGCCTTCGGTGTAGACCGTCACGTTCATCGGCTTGGCCACGCCGATGGCGTAGGCCACCTGGATCTGGCACTGCTTGGCCAGGCCGGCCTTGACGATGTTCTTGGCCACGTAGCGGGCAGCGTAGGCGGCCGAGCGGTCGACCTTCGACGGGTCCTTGCCCGAGAACGCACCACCGCCGTGCGGGCAGGCGCCGCCGTAGGTGTCGACGATGATCTTGCGACCGGTCAGGCCGCAATCACCTTGCGGGCCGCCGATGACGAAGC
>NZ_JADMJX010000162.1 GCF_018780185.1 Rhizobacter sp. | reverse complement strand
CCCCACCAGAGCTGGCGCGAGATGCACCAGTCCTGGATGTTCTTCATCCACTGGTCGTAGGTGTTGACCCAGTTCTCGGGCACGAACTTCACTTCACCGGAGGCGACCGCATCGACGGCCTTCTGCGCAATCGACTTGCCATCAGGCCCCGGCTTGCTGACGGCCACGAACCACTGGTCGGTGAGCATGGGCTCGACCACCGCGCCGGTGCGGGCGCAGCGTGGCACCTGCAGCTTGTGCTTCTTCACTTCGACCAGCAGGCCGAGCGCGTCGAGGTCGGCCACCACCTTCTTGCGTGCGACAAAACGGTCGAGCCCGCGGTAGGGCAGGGGCGCGTTGTCGTTGACCTTGGCATCGAGGTCGAGCACGCCGATCATCGGCAGCTTGTGGCGCAGGCCGACCGCGTAGTCGTTGGCGTCGTGCGCGGGCGTGACCTTGACCACGCCGGTGCCGAAGGCACGGTCCACGTAGTCGTCTGCGATCACCGGGATCGTGCGGTCGCACAGCGGCAGCGTGACCTGCTTGCCGACGAGCGCGGTGTAACGCTCGTCTTCAGGGTGCACCATGACGGCCACGTCGCCCAGCATCGTCTCGGGGCGGGTGGTGGCCACCACCACGTCGCCACTGCCATCGGCCAGCGGGTAGCGGATGTGCCACAGGAAGCCGTCTTCCTCTTCGCTTTCGACCTCCAGGTCGGAGACGGCCGACTTGAGCACCGGGTCCCAGCTCACCAGGCGCTTGCCGCGGTAGATCAGGCCTTGTTCGTAGAGCGTGACGAAGGTCTGCGTGACCACCTTGGACAGCTTCTCGTCCATGGTGAAGTACTCGTGCTTCCAGTCGACGCTCGCGCCCATGCGGCGCATCTGCCGCGTGATGGTCGAGCCCGATTGCTCCTTCCATTCCCACACCTTGGCCACGAAATTCTTGCGGCCGAGGTCGTGGCGGCTGATCTTTTGCTGTTCGAGCTGACGTTCCACCACGATCTGCGTGGCGATGCCGGCGTGGTCGGTGCCCGGCACCCACAGCGTGTTGTCGCCCTTCATGCGGTGGTAGCGCGTGAGCGAGTCCATGATCGTCTGGTTGAACGCGTGGCCCATGTGCAGCGTGCCCGTCACGTTGGGCGGCGGCAGCTGGATGCTGAACGAGGGCTTGGCCGGGTCGAGCGTGGGCGCGTAGGCGCCGCTCTTTTCCCACAGGGGCCCCCACTTGGCTTCGATGGCGGCGGGTTCAAACGATTTGGCGAGTTCGGTCATGGGGCAAGTCGGGCCAGGAAAACGGCGCCGCTGGGTGTCAACGGGGAAGGGCGGAATTGTAGGCGGCGGCCCTTTTGTGCCGGTCGCCACCGGCTATGCTTCCGGGCCACAAGGGGGTGTGCACATGTCCAGACTCAGCAAAGTCTTTCTGACCCTGGTGCTGCTGGCCGGGTTCGGGGCGGCGCTGTTTTTTGCGCTGCGGGGGCAGCAGGCGACCGTGGCCGAGCAGGCGCTGGGCCCGACGACCGATCTCGTCGGCGTGATCGCGCTCGATGTCGAGCCGTTTTTCAAGGACGAGCGCGTGCGCAAGATCCTGGCCGACAACCGGCTGCCGGTCTCCGTCACCCGTGTCGGCAGCCGCGAGATGGCGGCCAAGGTGGTGCCGGGGCAGATGCCCGATTTCATCTTTCCCTCGGGCGTGGTGGCCGCCAACCAGGTGAGCGACGCGGCGCGCAAGGCGGGCATTGCGGTGGCGCAGTCGTCGCCCTTTCACACGCCGATGGTGATTGCGAGCTGGGCGCCGGTGGCCAACATCCTGGTCGCCAATGGCATGGCCAAGCCGCTGGGCGAGCGCATATACGGCGTCGACATGGCCCAGCTCACCGCCACCATGCTGGCCAAGAAGCGCTGGAAGGACCTGAAGGAGTCGAAGGCCTACGACGTGGGTCGCAGCGTGCTCGTCTCCACCACCGACGTGCGGCGCAGCAACTCGGCGGCCATGTACCTGGCCCTCACCAGCTACGCCGTGCATGGCGACGTGGTGACCGACCGTGCCACCGCCGTGCCGCTGGCCACCCGGCTGGCCGAGCTGTTCAAGCGCCAGGGCTACCAGGAGAACTACGTCAACGGCAACTTCGACGATTACGTGGCCATCGGCATCGGCAAGACACCGATGGCCTTCATCTACGAGAACCAGCTCGTCCACTACGCGCTCGAGAAGAAGGGCATCGGGGCCGACATGGTCTTGCTGTACCCGCAGCCGACCATCGTCAACAAGGTGGTGTTCATCGCGGCGAGCGCGCGTGCCAAGGCGCTGGCCGACCTGCTGGCGCGCAACGCCGAGCTACAGCGCATCGCGGTGTCTTACGGCTTCCGGGTGGCTGACACCAGCGTCTTCATGCAGGCGGTCAAGCCCACCGGCCTGGCGGTGGAAGAGCGCATCACCCAGGTGATCGACCCGCCGTCGTTTGACCTGATGGCCGAGATGATCGAGGTGGTGACCAAGGAGATGGCGCAATGAAGCTCGTTTTGCGGGGCCTCGCGGCCGTGGTGCTCGTGGCCCTGGCCGCTTGCGGCAAGAAAGAGGCCGACGCGCCCCCGGCGGCCGATGTGCCGGTGTTCTCGGTGCTCGCTACCAGCGACCTGAAAGACGCACAGCCCCTGGAGGCCATGGTCGAAAAGGCCACCGGCGTGAAGCTGCGTTTCACCTTCGGCGGCACCATGGAGAGCACCGAAGCCGTGGCCAGCGGCGCCACACCCGCGCATGCGGCCTGGTTCGCCAACGCCAAGTATTTGCTGAGCGACCCCGCCGGCCAGAGCCGCGTCAAGCTGCAAGACAAGATCATGCTGTCGCCGATCACCGTGGGCGTCAGCCAGACCACCGCCAAGCGCCTCGGCTGGGACGACCCGGCCGTGGCCGCCAAGGTGAGCTGGAAAGAGATCACCCAGGCGGCGTCGCAAGGCAAGCTGGTTTACGCACTCTCCAACCCCGCCACCTCGAACCAGGGCTTCATGGCGCTGATGGGCGTGGTGGCCGCGGCCAACAACAAGTCGGAGGCCTTGACGGCGGCCGATGTCGACCGCGGCGCCATCGCCGGCTTCCTGAAGGGCTACAAGCTGGTCGGCGACAACTCCACCTACCTGGCCGAGAAGTTCATCGAACAGCAAGGCTCACAGCCGGGGCAGGTCAACAGCTTCATCAACTACGAAAGCTGGCTGCTTTCGCTGAACAACGGCGGCAAGCTGCGCGAGAAGCTGGTGCTGGTGTACCCGCACGAAGGTGTGGCCACCGCCGACTATCCCTTCATGCTGTTGAAGGACGAACGCCGTGCCGACTACCAGAAGGTCGTGGCCTACCTCAAGAGCCCCGACGCGCAGCAGTGGCTGGCCCGCCAGACCCTGCGCCGGCCGATCAACAGCGAGGTGGCGGCCACGGTGGGTGACCTGTTCCCCAAAGAGGGCATGCGCGTCGAGCTGCCGTTTTCGCCCGATCGCCAGTTGGCCGACGGCCTGATCGACGCGTATCTCAACGAGTTCCGCCGCCCGATTGCCAGCACCTTCGTGCTCGACACCAGCGGCAGCATGGAAGGCAACGGCCGACGCGCGCAGCTGATCCAGGCGCTGCACTACGTGGCGGGGGCCGACAGCTCGCTCACCGGCCGCCTGGCCAAGCTCACTGACCGGGAGCGGGTGTGGATGCTGCCGTTTTCTGACCAGCCCTGGCGCATGACCTACTTCGAGCTGCCCGCCGGCCGCACACAGGCGCGTGGGGTGCAGGTGCAGGAGGATTCGGCGGCCAAGCAGGCGATGCTGTCTGACGTGCGCGCGTATGCCGATGGCTTGCGCATGACGGGGGGCACGGCCTTGTATGACAGCGTGTTGGCTGCGCTGCGCCACATGCTGGAGCAGAAGGCGAAGAACCCGAACTACCAGTATTCGGTGGTGGCGTTCACCGATGGCGAAAACACCAAGGGGCGTGACCTGCAGCAGTTTCAGCAGGCGTATGCGGCTTTGCCTGAAGATGTGCGTGGGATTCCGGTGTTCATGGTCTTGTTTGGCGAGGCCAAGGAGACGGATCTGAAGGCGCTGGTGCAGACGACGGGAGGCAAGGTGTTTGATGCGCGCAAGACGCCGTTGTATGCGGTGTTCAAGGACATTCGGGCGTATCAATGAGCACTGCCGCGTCATTCCCGCGCAGGCGGGAATCCAGGTTGCTTCGTGCACCACAGCCCGTTCGGGCTGAGGTATCGAAGCCTTGTGCCTTTGGTGCCGCTTCGCGTGGTGTGTTCTTCCTACTGCGTGAGGCCGCGTCGGGATGTGCCCCCGACAGGGCAGTAACTTTCTTTTGCTTCGCCAAAAGAAAGTCACCAAAGAAAAGGCGACCCTGCTCGCCGGTCGCCCTAGGGGCGACTGCTCTGCGCTGCTCGGTCTTCGGGGCTCGCGCCGAACTCACTTCGCGCCCTGCGGGCGCTGCGTTCAGACAGGCGTCGCGAAGTCAGAAGACGAAGCACGCTGCGCGTGCAGCCCCAAAGCCCTGCGCTGC
>NZ_JADMJX010000086.1 GCF_018780185.1 Rhizobacter sp. | reverse complement strand
GCACGTGGTGGCGGTCTTCGGCGATGTTGGCCAGGTGCGAGAAGTAGCTGAAGGCACGGATCACGCTCACCGTCTGGTCACCCGACAGGTTCTTCAGCAGCCGGTCTAGCGATCGGCCCGCCTGGGTATCGCGTTTGAGGCGGTAGGCCACCGAGAGCTGGCGCACCCGCTCGATCAACTCGAAGGCGGCCTTGCCTTCTTGCTCGCGGATCACGTCGCCGAGGATGCGGCCGAGCAGGCGGATGTCGGCGACCAGGGGGAGGTTCTTGTCATCGTCGGGCAGGGTGCGCGGCATGGGATTCCTTGAGGGCCGGGAAGAATGGCTGTAATTTGGTTACACCCAACGAATGGTAGCGGTTTCTTGTTCGACAACGGCTGCCTGATAGCATCGCCCGATGCCCCAGACGCCCCCCACGCCCCTGCTGATCGCCACCCGTGAAAGCCGCCTCGCCTTGTGGCAGGCCGAGCATGTGCAAGCCTTGCTGAAACAGCGCCTGGGCCTCGAGGTCGGCCTGTTGGGCATGACGACGCGCGGCGACCAGATTCTCGACCGCACGCTGTCCAAGGTGGGCGGCAAAGGCTTGTTCGTCAAAGAGCTGGAGACCGCGCTCGAAGAAGGGCGTGCCCACCTGGCCGTGCATTCGCTCAAAGACGTGCCGATGGACCTGCCCGACGGCTTCGAGCTGGCCGCGGTGCTGGAGCGCGAAGACCCGCGCGACGCGCTGGTGTCCAACAAGTTCGCCTCGCTGGCCGAGTTGCCGCAGGGCGCCTGCGTCGGCACCTCCAGCCTGCGCCGCGTGGTGCTGCTGCGCGCCTTGCGGCCCGACCTGCGCATCGAGCCGCTGCGCGGCAACCTCGACACCCGCCTGCGCAAGCTCGACGAGGGCGCCTACGACGCCATCGTGCTCGCAGCCGCCGGCCTGAAGCGCCTGGGCCTGGCGAGCCGCATCCGCGCGGTGTTCGACCCGGCGCAGATGATCCCCGCCGCTGGCCAGGGGGCGCTCGGCATCGAGGTGCTGGCCGATGCCGCGCCTTTGCGTGCCCAATTGGCTGGCTTGATCCATCGCCCCACCTGGCTCGCGGTGCATGCTGAGCGCGCGGTGTCGCGTGCCTTGGGTGGCAGCTGCAGCATGCCGCTGGCGGCGCATGCGGTGTGGCAAGGTGACCAACTGCACCTGGCCACCGCGCTGGGGGATGGGCAAGACACCGCGCGCCCACTGCTGCGCGCCGACGTGCACGCGCCGATTGCCGATGAAGCCGCCGCGCGTGCGCTGGGCGAGCAGGCAGCGGCACGGTTGCGCGAGTTGGGCGCCGCCGGCTACCTGGCCGCGTTGTAAACCGATGCGAGTGCTGGTCACCCGGCCCGCGGCGCAGGCGAGCGAATGGGTGCAGCGGCTGCGTGCCGCCGGCTTGCAGGCCGAAGCGCTGCCCCTGATCGACATCGTGCCGACGGCCGACACCGCGGCCCTGGCGGCGGCCTGGGCCGCGCTCCCCGCGCAGGCCATGGTCGTGTTTGTCAGCCCCAACGCGGCGGCCTGTTTTTTCGCGGCGAAGCCCGAGGCGCTGCGGTGGCCGGCAGGTGTGCTGGCGGCTTCACCAGGCCCGGGCACCACCCAGGCGCTGCGTGCCCTGGGTGTGCCAGCCATCGTCGAGCCCGCGGCCGACGCCCCGCAGTTCGATTCCGAAGCCCTGTGGCAGCAGCTTTCGGGCCGTGACTGGGCCGGTCAGCGGGTGCTGGTGGTGCGCGGTGCCGGTGGGCGCGACTGGCTGGCCGAGCGACTGCGCGAGCGGGGTGCGGTGCTGAGTTTTGTCGCGGCCTACGACCGCGTGGCACCGCAGCTGTCGCCAGCGCAGCAGACACTTTTGGACGCAGCCCTGCAGCAGCCCCGGCAGCACCTGTGGTTCTTCAGCAGCTCCGAAGCCATCACCCACCTGGCTGCGCTGGCGCCGCAGGCCGAATGGTCACAAGCGAGTGCCGTCGCCACCCACCCGCGCATTGCCGAGACGGCGCGCAGCCTGGGCCTGGGCCGTGTCATCGAAGCCCGTCCGAGCGTCGATGCGGTGATCGCGTGCATACAATCGATCGAATCGTGAACGACGTCACACAAGCCCCTGCCGACCTGCCCGTGACACCCGCGCCCGCCAAGGGCCGGCGCTGGGCGTGGACGATCAGCGCGCTCCTGCTGCTGCTGGTGCTCGCCAGCCTGGCGCTGGGCTGGTCGGCCGAACAGCGCGTGCGCAAGCTCGAACAAGAGCTGGTGCGCCGCCAGCAGGAGAGCCAGACCCAATCGGGCGAGGCGCGCCTGCTGGCCAAGCGCGCGGATGAAACCGCACGCGAAAGTGCCGCCAAGGTGTCGCTGCTCGAAGCGCGCCTGGCCGAGGTCGCCATCCAGCGCACCCAGCTCGAAGACCTGATCCAGTCGCTGTCGCGCTCGCGCGATGAAAACGTGCTGGTCGACATCGACGCCGGCCTGCGTGTGGCGCAGCAACAAGCCGCCATCACCGGCAGCGCCGAGCCTCTGGTGGCCGCACTGAAGCAGGCCGACGAGCGCCTGGCGCGCTACAGCCAGCCGCGGCTCGACGGCGTGCGCCGCGCCATCGCACGCGACATCGACCGCGTCAAGGCAGTGGGTGTGGCCGACATCTCGGCGCTGTCGATCAAGCTCGACGAGGTGATCCGCCTGGTCGACGAGCTGCCGCTGCTGTCGCAGGCCGAGCCGCGCAAGGACCTCAGCCCGAAACCGGCGGCCTCCGCGCCCAAGCCGGCCGCACGCAGTGCCTCGGGCGCAACGCCCGGCAGCAGGTGGACGTCAACGCTGTCGGAAACCTGGTCGAGCTGGATGGATCGCATCTGGGGCGAGACACGCACCCTGGTGCGCGTGACCCGCATCGACACGCCTGACGCCATGCTGCTCGCGCCCGAGCAGGCCTTCTTCTTGCGCGAGAACCTGAAGCTGCGCCTGCTCAATGCCCGCCTGGCGCTGCTGAGCCGCCAGTTCGACACGGTGCAGACCGATTTGCAGAGCGCGCAGGTCGCGCTCGATCGGTACTTCGATCGCAGCTCACGCCGCACCACCGTGGCGACCGACCTGCTCAAGCAAGTCACCGCCAGTGCGCGCCAGGTGGGCCTGCCCCGGCCCGAAGACACGCTGGCCGCGCTGGCGGCAGCCACCGCGGGCCGCTGAGCGTCGTCGCTGCCCATGCGCGCTGTTGTCTGGTTCATCCTCCTGTTCGTCGTGGCGGTCGTGGCGGCCACCACCTTCGGCGCCAACGATGGTCTGGTCTCGCTCTACTGGAGCGGCTGGCGCATGGACGTGTCGATGAACCTCTTCCTGCTGGCCATGCTGGCCACCTGCCTGGCGCTGGTGACCATCTTCAACGCCGTCAACGCCCTCATCGGCCTGCCGCGCCGGGCGCACGAGTGGCGTGTGGCGCGGCGCGACCGCAGCGCCCAGGCCGCCTTGCGAGACGCCCTGGCGCAGTACTTCGGCGGGCGCTACAGCCGGGCGCAGAAGTCAGCGCAGCGCGCCTTGCTGATCCAGTCCGAGACGCCCGATCTGGTGCAAGACAACGAGTTCACCGTGCTGGGCCACCTGCTGGCTGCCGGCAGCGCCCACAAGCTGCAAGACCGCAGCCGGCGCGACGACCAGCTTGAGCGTGCGCTCGAGCTCAGCCGCAGCAGCCTGCTCGCGCGCTCGGCCGAAGAGGGCGCGCGCCTGCTCGCGGCCGAGTGGGCGCTCGATGACCGCAACGCGCCGCGTGCGCTCGAATTCCTGGCCGCGTTGCCGCCGGGTGTCGCCCGCCGCACCCATGCGCTGCGCCTGAAGCTGCAGGCCAGCCGTCTGGCGCACCAGCCCCACGAAGCCTTGAAGACGGCCCGCCTGCTGGCCAAGCACCAGGCTTTTTCCAAGGTGGCGGCGCAGGGCTTGTTGCGCTCGCTGGCCTTCGAGTCGCTCGATGGCGCGCGTGACGCCGATCAGGTGCGCCGTGTCTGGTTTGCCCTGGAAAACGCCGACCGGCGCGACCCGCTGGTGGCCGCCCGCGCGGCGGTCTGCCTGGCGGCCTTTGGTGCCGCAGCTGAAGCTCGCGGCTGGTTGCGCCCCTTCTGGGACCGTCTCGGTGAGCTCAGCGAAGACGAGCGCACCGCGTTGTCGCACGGACTCGTGGCTTGTGTCGCAGGCATCGCACCCGACTGGCTGGCGCGGCTGGAGTCTGCAGCCCAGGCCTTCCCGCGCGAAGCCGCTGTGGCGTATGCAGTGGGTTGCGCGCTGGCCGAGCGCGAGCTGTGGGGCAAGGCCCGTTTGCTGCTGGAACAAGCAGCGGGTGCCCCCGAGCTGGACGCCGCCTCGCGCCGTCGCGCCTGGCAGTTGTTGGCACGCCTGGCCGAGCAGCAGGGCGACGTCGAACGTGTCGCGTCTTGCTACCAGGCCGCCGCCCAGTTGTAGACCGGACGCAACTTGGTGTTATAGTCCGAGGCTTCGCGGCTGTAGCTCAGTTGGATAGAGTACTTGGCTACGAACCAAGGGG
>NZ_JADMJX010000268.1:26938-32532 GCF_018780185.1 Rhizobacter sp. | reverse complement strand
CAGCTCACCAACAAGTACGCCGAGGGCTACCCCGGCAAGCGCTACTACGGTGGCTGCGAATACGTCGACGTGGTCGAGCAACTCGCGATCGACCGCCTGAAGCAACTCTTCGGTGCCCAATTCGCCAACGTCCAGGCCAATTCCGGCTCGCAAGCCAACCAGGCGGTGTTCTTCGGCCTGCTGCAACCGGGTGACACCATCCTCGGCATGAGCCTGGCCGAAGGCGGCCACCTCACCCACGGCATGCCGCTCAACATGAGCGGCAAGTGGTTCAAGGTGGTGAGCTACGGCCTCGACGCCCAGGAAGCCATCGACTACGACGCAATGGAGCGCCTGGCCCATGAGCACAAGCCCAAGCTGATCATCGCCGGCGCCTCGGCCTACAGCCTGCGCATCGACTTCGAGCGTTTTGCCAAGGTCGCCAAGGCCGTCGGCGCGTATTTCATGGTCGACATGGCGCACTATGCCGGGCTGATCGCCGCGGGCGTGTACCCGAACCCGGTGCCGCATGCCGACGTGGTGACCTCCACCACCCACAAGAGCCTGCGCGGCCCGCGCGGCGGCATCATCGTGATGAACGACGAAGCCATCGCCAAGAAGATCAACAGCGCCATCTTCCCCGGCATCCAGGGCGGCCCGCTGATGCACGTGATCGCCGGCAAGGCGGTCGCCTTCAAGGAAGCACTGTCGCCTGAGTTCAAGGCCTACCAGCAGCAGGTGGTGAAAAACGCCGCCGTGCTGGCCGACACCCTCACCGCCCGCGGCCTGCGCATCGTGAGCGGGCGCACCGAAAGCCACGTGATGCTGGTCGACCTGCGCCCCAAGAACCTGACGGGCAAGGAAGCCGAGGCCATCCTCGGTGCAGCCCACATGACCTGCAACAAGAACGGCATCCCGAACGACCCGCAGAAGCCGATGGTCACGAGCGGCATCCGTCTCGGCTCGCCGGCATTCACGACGCGCGGCTTCAAGGAAGAGCAGGCCCGCGCCACCGCCAACCTGATCGCCGACGTGCTGGACAAGCCGCACGACGAGGCCAACATCGCGGCCGTGCGTGCCAAGGTGGCGGCGCTGACACGCGACTTCCCCGTCTACCGCTAACGTCAACAACGAGGGCGGGGTTGCTGAAGCAACCCCTTCTCTTTATGCGTTGTCCTTTTTGTTCACACGAAGACACCCAGGTCGTCGAGACACGCGAGTCCGACGAGGGTGACGTCGTGCGCCGCCGTCGCCGCTGCCAGAGCTGCGACAAGCGTTTCACCACCTACGAACGCGCCGAAATCGCGCTGCCCTCGGTGGTCAAGAAAGACGGCACCCGCGCCGAGTTCGACATCGGCAAGATCCGCGCCTCGATGACACTCGCGCTGCGCAAGCGCCCGGTCAGCGTGGAGCAGATCGACGCCGCCATCGAGCGCATCCAGGACAAGCTGCTCAACAGCGGCGCCAAGGAGGTGGCTTCCACGCGCCTGGGCGAGCTGGTGATGCGCGAGCTCAAGCGCATCGACAAGGTGGCCTACGTGCGCTTTGCGTCGGTCTACCGAAGCTTCGAAGACGTGGACGAGTTCCGCCAGTTGATCAGAGACATTTGAGGCGACGCCCGGTAAGGAGGTCGAAACCCTCTTTGTCGACACCTCAGCCCACGTGACCTGTTTCCTTCTTTGACCTGTGCAGCCGTCACCGGCAACACTGCCGTTTGAGCCAGTCACTGTCACATGGCTGTACACAAACGGCTGCATAAGGCTACTGTGTACATTTCTCCTGTCAAGCGCCCTAACGGATTGAGCGAATGGGAACATCACGCCCGCCGATCGCTGTCACTGACAGGGGCATGACAATGGGTGCGTGGGAGTGCCCCGCCCGCGTGACCGCTAGTGCCCCGGGTAGGGCCGCTACTGTGCCCATTGCTGGGGCAGCTCTCTATGACGGAGGCCTACACGATGACGGGGTAGGTTTCGCAGCGATCTTTCTTTGTCGCAGCTCACCAGGGGCGCTAGACAAATTTTCGCCATCTTCAAACTTTGCATTCCCCTGAACATCTAGCCTCAGCATCGCTTCAGATCGCCCAGTTGCTTGAGACTGGTTTGCAGCCCTTCCCGAAGTAGCGCATCGAGCCAGCTCCAACAGCTAGAGGCAGCCCTATATGCGCGGCGATGTCACCGGACTAAACTGTCATGGCTATGGCCGACCCACGATGGACGTACATGTTCCGCATGCTTAGGCGGAGCCCTACCAGCTTCCCCATGGAGAGGATGGCCGTGTACATGCGCCTGTTCGCTGAGTTGCTCGGCCCAGAGAACAAGCCGATGTTCAAGGGCATTAAGAACGCCAGCACCGGCCTGAGAGCCTGGATTCCAGATGACCGCGTTCCGCAAACTGAACGGCGCCTGTTGCTTGCACGTGACTCTGCCAGCAAGCCGCACCGGATTTTTGAAGAGCTGGAAATGGAGATGGGTGCCGATGGCATCCGCGAAGCGCAACTGCTGGATTCGAGCGAACGAGTAGTGTTCTTGTTCCATGGTCAGGTTGCGGCCAATGAAGACGTCGATGTTATCCGCGTGTACCAAGAGGGAACGATTGACGGTGTTGTGACCGGCCTTGTTGGCGCGGACGACACGATGCACCTGCATTTGCGGAGCGTTGAAGGCCGAGACATCAAGATGGTCGTGAGAGACGAGGACCTAGCGCGTCAAATGCTTGGCCACTTCAGAAAGGGAATTGTTCGCGTCACAGCTAAGGGAAATTGGGTCCGGAAGGAGGATGGTTGGTTTCCGGAAAGCAAGTGCTCTGCGAGATCCTTCGAAGTGCTCGATGAGACCCCGCTGTCGGACGTGTTGCGCAAGTTCGCATCAGTCGAACAAAGTGGGTGGAGAGCAATGGAGCACCCCGAACAATTTTGGCGTGACCTTCGGGGGCTCAATTGACCAAGGCTATTGCAGAAAAGGTCGCTGTCGATACCAATTTTCTCGTCGCTCTGCTCGATGACAAGTTGAACGCTGACGATAGAGCGAGGCTCGACGACTTCATTGCCAAGATTGAGAAGGGCAAGGGCAAGTTGATCGTTCCGATGCCCGTGCTCGCTGAGTTTTTGGCTGGCGCTGACCATGCAGGTCTAGAGCATGCCGATGCCCTGGAGCGGCGTGCGTACGTCGAGATTGCCCCGTTCGACCGCAAGTCGGCGACCGAATGTGCTCTCCTCGAATCTGCAGCGTTTGGGCGCGCAGCCGTTGCCAAGGAAAAAGGCGAGGACGCTTCGGCAGCCAAGAAGGACAGTAAGACGGCGTCTCGGCAGAAGGTCAAGGTTGATCGCCAAATCGTCGCGATTGCCAAGGCTTTCGGTGCCAAGACGATTATCTCCAACGATGGTGATGTCCGAACTCACGCCCTACGCGCCGGCATCAGCCACTTGTACCTAAGAGATTTGCCGCTTCCACCTTCTGCTGCTCAGGGCAAGCTGGACTTAGCTCCCTCTGCGACGCTAGAAAAAGGGGCTAGGCCCCCCGACCAGACTCCAGCCTAGTTCATCAACGCATGACTTTCTCTTCCGCTGGAAGTAGCGCTTCAAGGGCGGACAAGTAGTGCGCTAGGGCTCTTATCTCGATTGATTGAGCACGTTCAATTCGCCTCAATCGCTCCACATCGCCATCAAGTGATTGCCGCACCCTCGCTTCGATCTTCGGGTCAGCTGCCTTCATCCTCGCCCTCGTCTTCGTGGATCAACACGCGCGTCTTGTGATCGCGTTGCGCCTTTAACGTGGCAATCAGCGCCAGCGTGCGAGAGAAGGCTGACTGGCACTGAAGGGCTAGTTTGGTCAGCTTCACTCTCACGTCCGGATTTTTTGTTGTCGACGCCTGGATGGTCAGTGAAAGCCATTGGCACTCCAGCAGCGGCAGATGGGCCGCAAGTTCTTCAAGGGCTTCATTCGAATCGCCATGCTTCAAGACTGAGATGCGAGCAGCAAGCGCTTCGAGTGCCTCGGCCCTGTCGGGGGAGCTTTCCCCGTTGACAACACTCATCGCGTAAGCGATGGCTGCCCGGGGATTACGTTCAGTCTCAATGATGGCGGGGCGTTGCGAGCCTGTGTTGCGGGCCTCACGCGCTGCCATCAGGGCGTTCAATGCGGTGATTGGGTGTGTCATGTGTTTAGTGCCGTGACTGGTGTTTTTTGCGTGCAGAGGGCCAAAGACTGACTGAGTTTTTGGCAGTTTGCGGGTGATGCGGGTAATGCGGGGAATGCGGGGAATGCGGGGAATGGCTCTAGGCGCTGCTATAGAGAAATGTCTTTTCTAGAACAGTAGGAGTAACCCCCCGCACTCACCCGCATCACCCGCAGATCAATCTGCACGGGCTACTTTCCACGCGGCAACGCCGTCTCTATCCTTCGGCCCCGCACGCAAAACCAGCCCCCGCACAATCAGATCGCGCCGGTTGCGCAGCGCGTAGCCGATTCGATTCGCCGTGATGTCCCTGAAGCCGCCGCCAAGCAAGCCCACCAGCCCGTCGTGAATCGCGATCAACTCGGGTTCGTTCGAGTGTTCCCCGGCGTTGTGCAGCTTCAGGACATCGCGTGCGAGGAATGGCTCGCCCAACTGCAACGATGCCAGCCCACCAAGCACCTGCCCCCAGCATTCAATCTCGGGATCGGCAGCGGCAGAGCCCTCCATGATGGACGTGGCGGGGTCAGCAACGGCGCCAATGCCAGCGGCGTCTGTGAGGCCCGTGGCACCCGCCCACATGACCGACTGACGCACCAGCCCCGACCATGCCTCGAAACCCGCCGAACCCTTGCCGTAGGTCGGCGCACCAACTGCCCGGTGAGCACGGATCAACACGAGCACGGCGTGAGCAATGGCGAGCCGTTCAGACAGTGCACGGTCAACCGGGTCAAAGGCAAAGTCGCGGCTCTGCGGCTTTTCGCATCTTGGGTCGATGCGCACCCGGACAAAACGCCGGCCCATGTCGGCGTCGGGTTGCGCGTTGTTGCCGGTGGCTGCAATGAAGATGCGCGACTCGCCGCGATACCAGCGGTTCGACCCCAAGACCCGCTCATTGATTGACCCGTCCGTGATGAGTGAGGCAAGTACGGGCGACTTGAAGTGCCCGACGATGTTGTCGATGCAGATGAAGGACTCCGCTACGCGCAGCATCGAGACCACCTTCTTGGCCCACTCACTTTCGGCCCCACTACCGCCGACAAAGGGAGTGATGCCGCCGCGCTTGTTGCGCATCAAAGCACCAAGAGCCCCGGCCGCACGCGTCTTGCCTGAGCCTTGAACGGGAGCTTCCCACCAGTAGCCGGGCGCAATGTCGAGCGCAGGACGACACACTGCCGTGATGATGGCACTGAGCATCGCGCCTCTGTCGGCATCGGAAGCGAACAGATATCCGCTCCATGGCCCCCACATCGTTCGCAACGCTTCGACTACCTCTGCCGTTGTCGGGGCCACTGGCACGGGAGGCAGACCCTCAGCTTCAAAGTGCGCATAGACGCCCGTGCGTTCATCGAACCCGCATGATGTGACGAGACTTCCATCGGCGCGAGCGAAAGGCAGCAGCGAAAGTGCTTTAAGTTCTTTGGTCTTCATTGTGTTTGCGT
>NZ_JADMJX010000268.1:0-26928 GCF_018780185.1 Rhizobacter sp. | reverse complement strand
AGCATGTCAACTACATCGCCGCTTAGGTCGGCCGGCACGTCCCCGTCGCGCCCCTTCGAATAGAAGGCGACGCGCGACCCGAGCAGGTAAGCCAACGCGTGACGATCAAGCGTGCGGCTCTCAGCGCCCGAGACGATGACGAGATCGTCGCCGCGCAGGTACACGTCACGCTCACCAGTCAGCGCGCTCAGTAACTCCGTCACTGTCTCGGCTTTGCGCCCCTTGTTCAGGTAAACGCGGGCGGGCTGGCGCCTGAGCTTGAATGACCGACCACCTCGGGCGAATGAATGGAGCGTAGGAACCGCGCCATAGATGAAGACCTTCGCGCACGTCTTCCCGTTTTGATAACCGGGCTCAAGCGGGTCTTTGAACTCTGCCCCATGGAACCGTTCGTGTCGGTCGAGAACTTCACCCACCGTCACAGACGAGCCATCGGCGCAGATCAATTGATAGTCACCAAGAAGCTCGCCCCTCAAGGCCGATTCAAGTGTCCGAGCGGCCCGCGCTGCTGCTTCCTGGGGGGCAACACCGACCCCCACCAGTCGGGCCACCTCCCCGCCATGACGCGCAACCTTCCAGCGTTCACGGGCAGCCAGCGCCTCGGGTTCCTTCAGCGCCTTTGCAGCCTCGACGAGGGCCACGTACCTCGCTTCCTCTTCAGTCGTCAGGTCGAGGCATGCAGCTCTCGAATCGAAGAAGCCTCCCGACGCTAGAACAACGGGTGAACCGCGCCGTTGCGAAAGTGCCCCCGTCACGACGGCCCCGGCGCAGAAGTCGATACGGGCCACCTCTCCCGTAACAGTGAGGTCAAACGTGCTGCGAACAAGTTTCGATCCCGCAGATGAAATCGCTATGTGCCCTCGACCCGCAATCCACAGGCGTGCCGCCAGCGTTTCAGCAAACCGCTTCGAGTCGGAGATGTCTCGCAGCAAGACGTACAGGCGTTGCCCTTTCAGCCCCTGCAATTCCTGCTCGCCGTTGAAGATGAACGAAGAACCCGAAGACCACCACAACACACCAGCCTCGCGCAGTGCCGGGCACACGCTACATGTCAGTTCCCATAGAGCGTCCCGCGTTAGCGGGGCACCGCCCGATACCGGGTCATAGTCGAACACCGCAACGCCACTCACCGAAGGCAAACACCAGCAATCCTTCGTGCGACTGACTGCGCCGGGGTTGTCCTTCAGCGCGGCCTTCGTGACGATCTTCCCCGATGACGCACCGCTTTTCGGCAGAGACGCCATCAGGGCCTGACTGGTGTTCGTGCTCCCGATGATGTTGGACAGTTCAGTAATTGTTTCGAAGCTCTTGACCTCGTAAGTCGCCTCGACCAGTTCACCGGCGGTTGTCTTTCGCAATCCGTCTGCCGTGAGCGCGAACGTCTTTCCAAGCTGCTGCGGCTTGATCGACGAAATGAGCGTGAGCTTTCCGGTTGTCACTTCGGGCCTCGCAGGCGATAGAGGGCTGAACGGTGGGGCCGTCCTTCGCTGTCGAAGATGGTCTTCCGAACGGTTTCGATATCGAAACCACCACGGCGCAACTCCATCACTCGTCCCCCTACGTGCATCACGCCCAACCGCTCGCGCAGTTCGACCGTTGACGCTGGCCCATCGCGCAGCGCGTCAAGGATCAAGCGCTGTTGCCGAGCTTTTGCATTGCTTCCAGGTTCAAAGGCTTTCATCACGCAGCCCCTTCAGAACCGTTTCAGCGATGAATCGGCGCAGATCATCAGCGCGCCGCCTGTCTGCCTCAGATAAATTCGACTCCACCTGAGTGAACCGTGCCATCAACCCTCGTGCGAATTGGGCGCTCAGTTCGAACTCGTCAACCATGTGCGCAGGGTTGCGCTTCGTGTCGACTTGCTCAGTCAACAAGGCGACACCTGTGCGCACGTCTCGGTCTTCAACAGGAAGCCCGATCTCTTCGATGAAAGCGAGCCACACGCGAACATCCACAGGTTGTGGGCCATCGGCCGGCACAAGTCCTTCAGCCCTCAGGATGTCGTCTCGGTTCCACAGCAAGCGCCCATTCGGCAACTTCGAAGGGACAACCCCCTTCCAGTGGCCTTTGCGTTTGAAGTGGCTGTAAGGCTGATGCGGCTCGACACCGCGAAGGCGAGCGGCTTGCCGAGTTGTGAGAGCGAATGAGCGTTGCATGTTGGCACCAAGTTGTTTTGATGCCCGCAGTGTTTCGAACTTGCTTTGAACGGTCACTTTCCCGGAGCTTCCAGGAGGTTTCGGGGAGGTTGATTCAACGACCTGCAGGCGCTTTCCAAACGTCCGCAAGATCAGTACAGGCAGCTTGCGGGTCAGGCCCGCTCACATCGGCCTTTTCCGTTGCCCACTCATACTCCTCACGCGCGAGCCACGCCACTACAGCCGACTCAAACCACTCACCAGTCGCGCCTCGTACAGATAAGCTACACCGTGCGGCGGCAATCAAACCACCATCTTGAATGAGCTTCCTAATCACCACTGGCCGGCCCTTCCTATTGAACAGCGGCCCTCGTTTTTCTAGCCGCCTAATCAGAATCCCACTCGGAATGGGGTTCTCCTTTGATGCTGCTTCTTGGAGCAGCGGCAACACGACCTTGCCCGTCTGCGCCTCGGGGTCAACGCCCGATCCCCAAGCAAACATACAAAACTCAGGTAGCAGAGGCGCAATCTCGCGCTCAAAGGGTGCGATGGCGCGCACATCGGCACGGCTGTAGTAACGAAGCTCGAACGTCAGAACCTTTGGTGCTGGTTTTGACGGGGGTGCCTCGCCCGACCTGAGAGACTCATGGTAAGCATCGTGCGCACACAAACCAGCAGAACGAGAGCCACTCGAATCACCGAAGAACTTAGGCGTCTTGATCGAGTGAACCACAAAGTACCCGGCAGCCGGAGTCTTGCGCCGCGCGGGCTTTACAAGCTCGCGACGTTCGTACTCCGTCAAGCGACTTTCTATCGCCTTCGCTTCTGGTGACCCCGCAGACCCACCCAAAAGCAACACCAGCCTCTGCCTATCAATGCAGCCGTCCGCTTCGCTCATATTTCACCCTGTTCAAGCGCCCCTGTTCCCGAAGGAGGGGCAGACGAGAGAACAGGGAATCTCGTCGTTCGGCTGGCCGGCCTAGCCCCGTTTGAGATAGTGGGGCTAGGTCTCGCGAAGTACAACATCGAGTGCAAGAAAAGGCCTCGTTAGGCCTCAAAAAGTGTTCCGAAATTGGCGCCGTCTAGACCCCTACGGACAGGCCCAGGTTGAATGCCAACGGTCAAACATTCAGTGTTGCCATCTTGGCTGCAACTTCTTCTGAACTCAGATGAGCGTATCGAGCCAGCATGCGCGGGCTTTTGTGCCCGCTGACTTTCATCAACTCGATCAGCGAAAGACCGCCAGTCCGAGCCCACACACTGACGGCATGGTGTCGCAGGTCGTGCAACCTGATTCCGTGCATGAACTTTGAGTCACACACCGCCCCGCTCGCAGCGCAGTCTTCTTCGTACCTCGCTCGTGCTCGCACCACTGCACGCCGAAAAGCAAAGCTGACGGCTTCGGGGTCATTGATTGGCAGCACGGCCTTACGTCCCTGCTTCACTGCATCAGCAGTCAGACGGGCAATCGCCATCTTGGCTTCGGGGCACAAAGGAACTTCGCGCTGCTCCCCATTCTTGGAGTCTTGAAGAATTGCCACAGAGCGCGCCAAGTCCACGTCACCGCACTGCAACCCGACGAGTTCAGACCGACGCATAGCAGTGCGGATCAGCAGAATCACAGCATCGGGAAGCCACGTCGCCCTTGCAGCCGACGTAGCAAGTTCAAGGTATCGAACTTCTTCGGGGTCGAGCGTCCGTGTTCGGGCGTCACGGACAGTGGGCTTGCGTACCGAGCGCATCGGGTTGTCCGCCAGCCATCCCTTTTCTTTGTGACACCAGCTCAGGACTCCCGACAACAGCCCGAGGCGCCGCGCAACGGTCGCCGGCTTCAATCCCCGCCCGGCGAGTGCATCGCGCCATTCCGCCAAGTCAGATGGCTTCAGTTGATCGAGCGGCTTGCCGCCAAGGTCAGACGCCTCAATCTCTTTGAACGAGTAAGCGTAGTCCCTCGCACCCTTCAGCCGAACGGCCACCTTATGCCGATACTCGGCTATGGCCTCCTTCAACGAAGGGCGGGCCTGTGCGGGTTCGTCTACCCATTTCCCCGCCTGCATGTCGGCCTCTACGCGTCGCCCCCACGCTACTGCGTCTGTCTTTCGTATGAACGTCTGCGATACGGGACTGAAGCCCTGTCTGCGTACACGGGCGAGAAACTTGTCACCCCGTTTGATGATCGTCGGCATAGCGATTCCTTGTGTGAGATGTACACACCGGTGTCACTGCACAAACCAAGGAAGAAGAGAAGCTCGACAAATCAACGGCTTACGCACCATGTAGGCTGCATCGACAAGGTGGCCTACGTGCGCTTTGCGTCGGTCTACCGAAGCTTCGAAGACGTGGACGAGTTCCGCCAGTTGATCAGAGACATTTAGCGCACCCCCCCGCCGGGTGCCCTCGCCAGAGGCCCCGTGCTTCCCCCCGCCCGGTGGAAGCGGAAACGGCAGGCACTTTCTACAGTGCACGCACGTTCTAAATAACAGGGGGGAATCATGAAGACAAAGAGCTTCGTCAAGGCACCGGCACACGGCTTCACCTTGGTCGAATTGGTCGCTGTGGTGGCTGTCACGGGCATCGTCGCCACCGCCGCCGTGCCTTCGCTCAGTGGCCTGGTCGACACACAGCGCATCAGCGGGGTCGCGAGCGAGCTGGCCAGCGACCTGCAATACGCCCGCTCTGAGGCGGTGCAACGCAACCAGGGTGTGCGCGTCAGCTTCAGGGTCGACGCAGCCTGCTACGTGATCCACACCGGCTCGGCCGACCAGTGCCAATGTGCGGCCTCGGGCCCGGCCACCTGCGAAGGTGACGCGCAGGCCCTCAAGACCGTGACGCTGGACGACACGCGCCGCATCGGCCTGCACAGCAACGTCGCCTCGATGGTGTTCGACCCGGTGCACGGCACCGCGAGCCCGGCCGCCACGCTGCGCATCACCGGCCCGCAAGGCCGCAGCGTGCAGCACACGGTCAACATCATGGGGCGCGTGCGCTCGTGCTCGCCGCTGTCCAGCGTGTCGGGCTACCGCACTTGCTGAGGGGCCGCCATGAACATGCGTCAACATGGCTTCACGCTGATCGAGCTGATGGTGGCCACGGCCATCACCGGCATCCTCGCGGCCACCGCCTACCCCAGCTTCCAAGGCCCGCTCTTCAAGGCACGCCGCATCGACGGCATCACGGCTTTGCTGCAGCTGCAGATGAGCCAGGAGCGTTGGTTCTCCAACCACCGCAGTTATGCGAACGGGGCCGACATGAACATCGGCGCGCCCTCCCACCAGCGCCACTACGAACTGCGAATCACCGAGGCCACGAACACCGGCTTCAGCGCCGTCGCCCGCGGCACCGGGGCACAAGCCGCTGACAGCGCCTGCCGCGTGTTGCGTCTCACAGTCGACGGCAGCCACACCAGCTACGCCTCGGGTGCCGACGAGCGCACCGACAACACCAGCGCAGCCAACAAGCGCTGCTGGAACCTGTGAACACCACACGCCACCTCCAGCGCGGGCTGTCGCTGGTCGAGCTGATGGTGGGCAGCGCCATCAGCCTGATGATCGTCGCGGTGGCCCTGCTCGCCCTCACGCACCACCTGCGCGAGAGCCGCAGCCTGCTGCTGGAGACGCGGCTGATGCAAGATCTGCGCACCGCCACCGAGCTGGTGGCGCACAACCTGCGCCGCGCGGGCCCCATCAGCGAGACCGAAGACGGCGTGCGCTTCTCCCACGCAGGCGCCGTGGCCGAGATGGCCTATCGCCTGCGCGCCGGGGTGATCGAGATGAAGCTGGGCGAGGGGTACTGGCAGGCGATGACCGACGCCAACACCTTGCGCGTGGCCACCTTCAGCATCACCCCGCGGGTCGACGAGACCGTGCTCAGCGGGTTCTGCGCCCGCCCCTGCGCCGAGGGCAGCGACGCCACCTGCCCACCACGGCAACAGGTGCGCAGCCTGGCGATCCGGGTCGAGGGCCGTGCGGCGCACGACCCGGCGGTGACCCGCAGCGCCCACGCCACGGTGCATTTGCGCAACAACGCGCTGCTCGGCGCCTGCACCACATGACAACCCCCAGCGCACAACGCGGCGCGAGCACGATCGCCGTCACGCTGTTGCTGTCGTTCGTCGCGCTGCTGAGCGTGGTGTTCGCCAACCGCAGCGTGTTGCTCGACGCCAAGACCTCCGTCAACCAGTACCGTGCGGCACAAGCCCGCGAGGCCGCTGAGGCAGGCCTGGCCTGGGCGCTCGCGCAGATGAACAACAGCACACCGATCGGTGACGACTGCAGGCCGAGCGGCAACGCCAGTGACTCGCCATTCCGTGAGCGCAGCGTGGCAGCCATGCGAGCGAGTTGCACGGCGCGCGGCGGCGAATGGTCGTGCAGCTGCGGCGCCTCAAGCCAGCCCTCTGACGATGCTTCACAGACCTTCAGCATCCAGTTCGCCGAGACAGGCACCGCCGGCGTGATGCAGCTCAACGCGCGCGGCGCGGCCGGCGGCTCACTCTCGCAGCTGCAAGTGCATCTGGGCCGCCTGCCAGGCCTGGATAGCCTGCCCGCCGCCGCACTCACGGTGCGCGGCCCGGCGACGTTCGGAACCGGTACCTTCGGCGTTCACCACACCGACCCAGCCTCGGGCGGCCTCACGCTGCACAGCGGAGCACCCCTCGCGAGCTGGCCCTCGTACCTGCGCAGCACCCCCGGCACACCCGCCTCAGCCTCGGTGCTGGCCGATGATGCCGCGCTGGCCGCGCTGGCGCCGCAAGGCCTGTTCACCAGCCTGTTCCGCATGGACAAGTCCCATTGGCGCACCCAACCGATGGTGCACGAGCTCGACTGCAGCAACGCCTGCGACGGCGCGCTGGCCGAAGCCGCGACACGCCACCAGCTGCTGTGGCTGCGCGGTGGCCTGCGACTCGACACGCCGGTCAGCCTGGGCACATCGCAACGGCCCGTGCTGCTGGTGGTCGACGGACCCATCGAACTCAACGGCAGCGCCGTCATCCACGGCCTCGTCTACGCCACCCACGCGAGCTGGGTCGACACCGCAGGTGCCGCCATCCACGGCGCCGTGGTGCTCGAAGACGCGCTGCAGGCCAGCGGCAACACGCAGATCCACCACCACCTCGCCGTGCTGCAGGCACTGCACCAACACACCGGCAGCTACGCCCGCTTGGCCAACAGCTGGCGCGACTTCTGAGGCCTACCCCCATGACCAACCATCAACGTGGCAGCACCCTGGTCGAAGCCTTGGTCGGCGTGCTGCTGCTCTCGCTGGGCTTGCTGGGCGCACTGCGCATGCAATCGTGGGTGCGGCTGAACGGCGATGTGGCCCAGCAGCGCACCGAAGCCGTTCGCCTGGCCCAGCAAGACCTCGAACAAGCACGAGGCTTCACCGACGAGGCGTCCTTCCAAGCGATCGCCCACCAGCGCAACGAGGCGGCCCTCACCACCACGACGCTCACACTCCACCGCACGGTGTCGGCCGACCCCGCCTTGAAGAACAGCCTTGTCACCGTGAGCTGGCAAGACCGCAGCGGCAGCCGCCAGACCATTCAACTGCACTCCAGCCTCAACGGCCTGTCACCGGTGTATTCAGCCGCACTGGCACTGCCATCGCAAGACATGACCTTGTCACCTCGCCGCCACCTGCCGGCAGGTGCAAGGCGCCTGAGCGAAGGGCGCAGCGTGCTCAAGCCATCACCCCGCAGCAACGTCGCCTGGATCGTCAACGACGCCACCGGCGAGCTCAGCGCCGAATGCAGCGTGCCTGCCACGCTGGCGGCGCGCGACATCACCGAAGCCGACCTCACGCGCTGCACCGAGCTCACCGCCCGGCTGCTGCGTGGCTACATCCGTTTTTCGGTGGGGCCGGTGCCCGACGCGCAACACCCCAACGATGCGCCGCTCGCCCTCACCCTGACCCCGGCGGCCGCGCGCTGCGAGACGGAATCGATGCGCCATGCCGACGAGCGCTACCTCGCCTACACCTGCCTGCTGCCCCTGGGCGCAACCGAGCCGCTGCGCATCGTGCCCGAGGGCTGGGCCTTCGGTGCCACCGCCACCACCTACAAGGCCTGCCGCTACGCGCATGCCAACCCGAGCGCGCCGCACAACTACCTGGTGATCCGTGGTGACGCTGCCTGCCCCGGCCCCCAACCGCAGCACAATGGCGTTTCCGTGGCCACCGTTCAGCACCAGCCTTGAACGGGTGGCCGCACCACAGGCCACCCCGATGACGTTCTCACCGACCGACCACACCGCCATGCGCGACGCGCTGGCCCTCGCCGCCCAGGCCGTGGGCCTGAGCGAGCCCAACCCGCGTGTCGGCTGCGTCATCACCAGCGCCGACGGCCGCGTGCTCGGCCAGGGCCACACCCAGCAAGCCGGTGGCCCGCACGCCGAGGTCATGGCCCTGCGCGACGCGGTCGAGCGCGGCCACGAGGTGCGTGGCGCCACGGCGTACGTGACGCTCGAACCCTGCTCGCACCACGGGCGCACACCGCCCTGCTGCGACGCGCTCATTGCCGCCGGCCTCGCGCGCGTGGTCGCCGCCATCCAGGACCCCAACCCGCTGGTGGCCGGCGAGGGTGCGGCCCGGTTGCGCGCCGCCGGCATCACCGTCGACTTCGACCTGCTGGCCGACGATTCTCGTGAGCTCAACATCGGCTTCTTCTCGCGCATGCGGCGCATGCGACCTTGGGTGCGGCTCAAATCCGCCGTGTCGCTCGATGGGCGCACCGCACTGGAAAACGGCCGCAGCCAGTGGATCACCGGCGAGGCCGCACGCGCCGATGGCCACGCCTATCGAAAGCGCGCGGGCGCCATCCTCACCGGCGTGGGCACCGTGCTCAAAGACAACCCCCGGCTCGACGTGCGCCTGGTCGAGACCGCGCACCAGCCCCTGCGCGTGATCGTCGACTCGCGGCTCGACACGCCGAGCACGGCACGCATCCTGGAGCCGCCGGGCGCCGTGCTGATCTACGCCGCTGCGCCCGACAAGCCGCACCGCGAGGCGCTGCACGCCAAGGGCGCCGAGATCGCGTTGGCCCCCGGCGCCAACGGCAAGGTCGACCTCGCCAGCCTGCTCACCGACCTGGCGCAACGCGGCATCAACGAGCTGCACGTCGAGGCCGGCCACAAGCTCAGTGGCTCCTTTGTGCGCGAAGGCCTGGTCGACGAGTTCCTCATCTACCAGGCGCCCAAGCTGCTGGGCACCGGCCAGGGCCTGGCCTCGTTCGGCCCCCTCGAGACGCTGGACGATGCGCTTGCGCTACGCTTCGTCAGCATCGAGCGCCTTGGCGACGACCTGCGTCTGATCGCCCGCCCAACCGGCCGCGAACACTTCTGACACCTCACCCGAATCCACCATGTTCACAGGCATCATCACCGGCCTCGGCCGCATCGTCGAAGTCAAACCGTTGGGCGCCGGCGCCTCCCACGGCAAACAGCTGGTGCTGCAAGCCCCCGCCGGCTACCTCGACGATGTGCAGCTCGGTGACAGCATCGCGCTCAACGGCGCCTGCATGACGGTCACCAGCTTCGAGCCGGCCGCGCAGCGCTTCACCATCGACATCTCGGCCGAAAGCCTCGACAAGACGGCCGGCCTCGGCCAGCCCGGCCCGGTCAATCTGGAAAAGGCCTTGCGTGCCCACGACCGCCTGGGCGGCCACATCGTCAGCGGCCATGTGGATGGCATCGGCCACGTCGAGTTCTTTGAGCCGGTAGGCGAATCGTGGGAGCTGCGCATCCGCTCACCCAAGGCACTGGCCAAGTTCCTCGCCTACAAGGGGTCGATCACCGTCAATGGCGTGAGCCTCACCGTCAACCGGGTGAGCGACCTGCCCGATGCCTGCGAATTCAGCATCAACCTGATCCCGCACACGATCGAGAACACGACGCTCGGCACCCTCAAGGCGGGCAGCGCGGTGAACCTCGAAATCGACCTGATCGCGCGGTATGTAGAAAGAATGCTCACACCCGGCGTCGCGGCCTGAGGGTTCACCCTGCCGGGGAGAGACCGCCCGCCTACAATCGCGGGATGCCTATTTCTCCCGTTCCTGAGCTGATCGCCGAGCTCGCCGCTGGTCGCATGGTCATCCTGGTGGATGAAGAAGACCGCGAAAACGAAGGCGACCTGGTGCTCGCAGCCGACCACGTCACGCCCGAAGCCATCAACTTCATGGCGCGTTTCGGCCGCGGCCTGATCTGCCTGACCCTCACCCGCGAGCGCTGCGAGCGCCTGCACCTGCCGCCCATGGCCACGCGCAACGGCACGCAACACGGCACGGCCTTCACTGTCTCGATCGAGGCGCGCACCGGCGTCACCACCGGCATCTCGGCCGCCGACCGTGCCCGCACCATCCAGGCAGCGGTGGCACGCGACGCGCAAGCCAGCGATCTGGTACAGCCCGGCCACATCTTCCCGCTGCAGGCCAAAGACGGCGGCGTGCTCATGCGCGCCGGCCACACCGAAGCCGGTTGCGACCTCGCCGGCATGGCGGGCCTCTCGCCCACCTCGGTCATCTGCGAGATCATGAAAGACGACGGCACCATGGCCCGTCTGCCCGATCTCGAAATCTTTGCGAAAGAACACGGCCTCAAGATCGGCACCATCGCCGACCTCATCGGCTACCGCAGCCGCAACGAAAGCCTGATCGAGCGCCTCGGGCGCCGTGAGCTGACCACCGCCCAGGGCGTGTTCGACTGCACCACCTTCCGCGACCGCACCGGCGGCGTGCACCTGGCGTTGAGCCACGGCGATGTGCACACCGGCGAAGAGGTGCTGGTGCGCGTGCACGAGCCGCTGTCGGTGATGGACTTGCTCGATGTCGGCGCCTGTGGCCACTCGTGGCCGCTGCCCAAGGCCTTGCAGGCCGTGCAAGCCGCGGGCCGCGGTGTGGCCGTGCTGATGAACTGTGGTGACGACACCGGCGCGCTGCTGGCCCGCCTGGGCGCACCCGCCAGCACCACCCCCGTGCGCGGCCAGATGGACCTGCGCACCTACGGCATCGGCGCGCAGATCCTGCGCGAGCTGGGCGTGAGCAAGATGAAGCTGTTGGGCAGCCCGCGCCGCATGCCCAGCATGACGGGCTATGGCCTCGAAGTCACCGGCTTCGTCGCTCCGGAACACTGAAGGAAACTCTCTCATGCAAGACGCTGACAAAGGCCAGGCCGTCGATCTGGACGGCACCGATTTGCGCATCGGCATCGTGCAAGCCCGCTTCAACGAAAAGCTCACCGACCAGCTCGCTCAGTCGTGCATGGCCGAGCTGGAAGCCTTGGGTGTGTCGGCCAAGCACATCCGCCATGTCACCGTGCCGGGCGCACTCGAAGTGCCGGTGGTGCTGAACGCGATGGCGCAAAGCAACCGTTTCGACGCCCTGATCGCACTCGGCTGCATCATCCGCGGCGAGACCTACCACTTCGAGCTGGTCGCCAACGAGAGTGGCGCCGGTGTGAGCCGCGTGTCGCTCGACCACGAGCTGCCGGTGGCCAACGCCATCCTGACGGTCGAGAACGAAGCCCAGGCCTGGGCCCGCGCCGAAGAAAAAGGCCGCGACGCCGCCCGCGTGGCGGTCGAGATGGCCAACCTGCTGGAAGACCTTTCGTGACCGACACCCCCAAGAAGACCGCCAGCGCGGGCAAGCCGCCTGTCAAGCCGGTGCGGCCGAAATCGTCGCGCCGTCGCTCGCGCGAGTTTGCAGTGCAAGGCCTCTACGAGTGGCTGCTCTCGGGTGGCGAGCCGGGGGTGATCGACGCCCACGTGCGCGAACAAGAAGGCTTCGACAAATGTGACGCCGCGCACTTCGATGCGCTGCTGCACGGCTGCATCGCCGAGGCCGCCGACATCGACGCTGCCCTCACCCGCCACGTCGACCGCAAGACCTCCGAGCTGTCGCCGGTGGAACACGGTGTGCTGATGATCGGCGTCTACGAGCTCAAGCACTGCATCGACATCCCCTACAAGGTGGCGATCAACGAGGCCGTGGAGCTGGCCAAGAGCTTTGGTGGCACCGACGGTCACAAGTACGTGAACGGCGTGCTCGACAAGGCGGCGGTCGACCTGCGGCCAGTGGAGGTCGAGGCCTTTCGCGCCTCGCGCCGCTAGCGAACGCCGAGCACCGATCGCGCACGCCTTTGGCGCGTGATCGGGCTACCCCACCAACACGAGTTCAAGTTCGATCGGCCGCCCCAGCGCACGGTGCACCAGGATCGCCATGCGGATCAAGGCCACGATCGCCCAGCTGGAGCGGTTGCGGTTGATGATCCAGTTGAGGGTTCGTCGCGAGTACTGGGCACGAAAGCCGGGAATGGCGATGCCAAACGGCGGGATCACGCTGAGGCAGCGAAAGAGCGGGCGATCACAGACCTTGAAGACACTACCGCAGTTGGGAATCTGTCGATCCTGAAAGTCTCTGGACCAGAGCGCCCGCCGCTTGATGCTCCCCTTGATCGAGGTTTCTGACTTGGGGAAGTGGAAGACAACACTCAGGATCAGCTTGTCCTGAACACCCGCAAAAGGCGTTGTTCGGTGCGCGCGGGGGATTTGTGCCGCCCCCAGCGTCTTGATCTGCCCGTCCTCCATGAAGGTCACGGACTCGACAAAATCGAAGATCGTGCCGCCGCCTCCCAACCCGGCATTCATCGCAACAGCACCACCGACAGTCGCCGGAACCGACGCCAGGAAGTAGAACGAGTGGAGGTTCTTCTCCTCGCAGTGTTTGAGGATCTGCATCACCTCGACCGAAGAAGAAGCCTCGAGACGCGTCTCATCGATGAACCTGATTTGCGCTGGAAGGCGATTGACCAGCACCAGGGACCGAACGTTCTTCTTCGTGAAGAGCGTGTTCGACCCATTGCCCAGGATGAACACCGGCAGCCGATTCGCCCGGGCCCATTGAAGGTAGCCTGCGTAGTGCTCAGGCGTCGTGAACTCGCCGTAGTGCTTGAAGAGATGGCTGGTGCGATACCCGGATAGTTTGTCCGTGCGTATCCTCTGCACTTCAGGCATTGATGGCGCTTCGCAAGAATTCGAATGACACCTCCCGGGCGCACTCGAGGGTCGAATTCACACGCTCATAGTTGAATGACGTGAGGTCGGCAGGCAACGCATTGACCTCAAGCCGATCCGGATCCGACGGCACGAAGCGATCCTCCATCCCGAGTCGCGTGAGCATGTCGACGAGCTTGAAGCCGCGGCCCGCCGTGTCCAGGGCAAGGAAGGGGCGGCGCAATGAAATCGCGATCGCGCACCCGTGGAACAAGGACGACGCCACGAGTGATGCGTGTGCGATGTGGTTCACCCACTCCCGAGGGTTCACGAAGGGGTGTGACTTGTCGGCGAAGGAGCAAGAACGACCGATCTCGATGACCTTGAGGCCTTCGCGTCGCGCAATCTCGCCCAGCAGCGCATAGGCGTCTGCGTTCATGGGCCCGGTGATGAGCATGTAGTCGGCCTGCAGCGGCCGTTTGCCTACAAGTGGCCGCAGGTCGGCCAGGATCGTCGGGTCCACCACCACGACGGCATCGTCTCTGCCCACCGAGTTCGCCAGCGAGAGCGTGTTCGCGTCACGCACGGAGACGGCCTTGTAGGTGCTCAATATCCGCTCGCCCTGCACCTGGTCTGGCCCCAGCTCGCTCATCGGGCCGGCACTCGGCGCGTACGAGATGCGTGCGTTGACACGCGGGTCGCCGACATCCAGAAAGTAGGCGCGGTCGAACCCCAGAAAATCGTTGCTGTACCAGACCTGATCGCTGCCGGTCAGGAGCACATCGAAATTCTCCTGACGCACATAGTGGTCCACCTCGGCGTGCGTGGTGAACACCCTCGGGCTCAGCGGAAGCGCCCGCTTGACGAACAGATCGGATCGAATGCCGCCGATCGACGGAACGTAGCGCCGCAAGCCAGACCGCCGAGACTTCACGTGATGCCCGCTGGGCCTGTAGTCGATCACCTCGGGTGCTGCACCCATCGACCTGATGATCTGCGGTGTCGACCACGCCTGGATGACAGCGCCGAAATTGCGCACGGAATGGAAGGTGAGGATGCCGACTCGTTTCATGTCGTAAACGCTACCGACACTCATCAGGGGTTTTGATGACGGTTCCGTGGCAGCAGCGCAAACCGTTGCCGAATCGAGCACAACCCGAGCTGGCCTGTCAGCCATCGACTCGTGTCATCACGCCGTCAAGAATCTGGTGCAGAGGGCGGCAGCGAATGCGCCTTCGGGGTCGACTTAGACTCTGGCTTCTGGCCCTACTTGACCACCACCGATGAAGCTGGCGAACCGATTACGTTTTATTGAGCCCTTCTACGTGATGGAGTGCGCCAAGGCCGCAGCCGAGATCGCCGCCAGCCCCGCCTGCGACCCGGCGCAGGGTGGCACGCCGATGATCTTCTTGAACATCGGTGAGCCCGATTTCACCGCCCCGCCGCTGGTGCAAGAGGCCGCGCTGCGTTGCCTGAGCCAAGGCCGCACCCAGTACACCCCCGCCACCGGCCTGCCCGCGCTGCGCGAGCGCCTGAGCCAGTGGTATGCCCAACGGTTTGGCGTGGACGTGCCGGCGCGGCGCATCGTCATCACCGCCGGTGCATCGGCCGCTCTGCAACTCGCCTGCCTGGCCTTGGTCGATCGTGGCGACGAAGTGCTGATGCCCGACCCGAGCTACGCCTGCAACCGCCACTTCGTGGCCGCGGCCGATGGGGTGCCGGTGTTGTTGCCCTCGCCACCCGAACACCGCTTTCAGCTCGACGCCGCCGGTGTCGAAGCCGCCTGGACGGCGCGCACCCGCGGCGTGCTGCTGGCCTCACCGTCCAACCCCACCGGCACCTCGATCGCGCGCGACGAGATGGCGCGCATCGCGCAGGCGGTGCGCAGTCGCGGTGGCTTCACGATGGTCGACGAGATCTACCTCGGCTTGAGCTTCGACGAGGCCTTCGGCCACAGCGCGCTCGAGCATGGCGACGACATCATCTCGATCAACAGCTTCTCCAAGTACTTCAGCATGACCGGCTGGCGCCTCGGCTGGCTGGTGCTGCCCGACGAGTTGGTGGCGCCGGTCGAAAAACTCGCGCAAAACCTCTACATCTGCGCCTCGTCGGTGGCCCAGCACGCCGCGTTGGCCTGCTTCGAGGCCGATTCACTCACCGAATACGAGCGCCGCCGCAGCGAGTTCAAGGCCCGCCGCGACTACCTGGTGCCCGCGCTCAATGCCCTGGGCCTGACCGTGCCCGTCATGCCCGACGGCGCCTTCTACGCCTGGGCCGATTGCTCGGCCCACGCCACCAGCAGCTGGGACTTCGCCTTCGACCTGATGCGCCGTGCCCACGTGGCCATCACCCCGGGCCGCGACTTCGGCCCCCATGCCGGAGAGCGTTATGTGCGCTTTTCCTATGCCAGCAGCATGGGCAGCCTGCAGCAGGCCGTGGCGCGACTGCACACTGTCCTGCAGGCCTGAGTGAGAAACCTCACACCCTCTTTCGTGTCGGGGTGTTACTAATGCGCGAACGCGGTGCTTTTTGAGGCCTTTGCACACCTCGCTTGAACTAAGCTCGCATGATGGTGGTTGCTTACTGCCCCGCTGAATGACGAATCCAAGTTCTTCCATGTCCGGCTTTGCACCTGAACCGTCCGTTCCCGGCCCCAACAGCCTGCCTGCTGGGGGCGACTCTGCACCGTGGACCGACACCGAAGAGATGGGCCTGCCGGCACAGCCCGCGGTGGCGTTCAACGCCAACCCGCCCAACAAGGCCACCGACCAGTTGCCCACCATCGGCCACATCGGCCGCTATGCACTCAAGTACCAGATCGGCGAAGGTGGCCTCGGCCGCGTGTTCGCCGCGCACGACCCGCTGCTGTCGCGCCTGATCGCCATCAAGACCCTGAACCTGGAGATCTCGGCCGAAGAGCGTGAGTCGTTCAACGCCTTGTTCCTGAACGAAGCACGTGCCGCCGGTGGCCTGAGCCACCCGCACATCGTGACGGTGTTCGACGCCGGCGTGAGCGAGCAAGGCGCCTACATCGCGATGGAGCTGCTCAAGGGCCGCGACCTGCGCCAGCTGCGCCTCGAAGGCTGGAAGCCCACGCCCACGCAGGCCGCACTCGTGGTGCGCCGGGTGGCCGACGCACTCGCCTATGCCCACTCCAAGGGGGTGGTTCACCGCGACATCAAGCCCGCCAACATCTTCATGGTGGGCCGCACCCAGCCCCGCGTGCTCGACTTCGGCATCGCGCGTGTCGCCCACCAGCACGAGGCCCATGCCGAGGGCGACGTGGCCGGCGGCTCGCCCTATTACATGTCGCCCGAGCAGGTGCGCCAGCAGCCGGTGGACCGCCGCTGCGACGTGTTCTCGCTCGGCGTGGTGCTCTATGAGCTGCTGACCGGCACCCGGCCCTTCCGTGGTGCCTCGCTGAAAGAGATCACCGACGCGGTGGTCGAGTTCACGCCGCCCAGAGCGCACGAGGTTGATGCGACCGTGCCCAAGGCCTTGTCCGACATCGCCGCGCGGGCGATGGAAAAGAACCCCGACGACCGTTACCGCTCGGCCCGCGCGCTGTCGCGCGAGCTGCGCCACTGGCTTGAAGAGCACGCGCAAGACACCGCCGAGCCGACCGATGAAACCCCCGCTCCGCACAAGCGCCCGGTGGTGTGGGCCGCCGCTGCCGTGGCCGCTCTGTTCGTGGCGGGCGCCGCCTGGTGGGCGTTGAGCCCGCATCAGGCCGACCCTGACGTCGCACAAGTGCCGCCGCCCCCGCCGCAAGTGGTGGCCGTCGCCCCACCGCCGCCCGCGGTCGAGGCACCGGCCTCCGTGCCCATGGTGGCAGCGCCCGCGAGCCCGGTTGCCATCACGCCGGTGGCACCGCCACCGGTGGCAGAAGCGCCGCCCGCGACCCAGGCCACCGTTGCAGCCAAACCCGCCGCCCCCAAAGAGACCGCCAAGGAGCGCCGCGCGCGTGAACGTGAGGCTCGCCTCGCCGCCGGTGCGGCCACCGGCGTGCTGCGCATTGCCGTCAGCCCCTGGGGCCAGGTCGAGGTCGATGGCAAACCGGCGGGCATCGCCCCGCCGCTGAACGAACTCACGCTGAGTGAAGGCCGCCACACCATCACCATCCGCAACGACGAATTCCCCCCTTACAGTTCGAGCGTCAACATCGTCCCCGGCCAAGCCGTCTCACTCAAACACCGATTCGGATCATGACCAGAACCTTCCTCGCCTTCTTCATGCTCGCCGTGCTCGCCGGCTGTGCCACCACCCAAAGCAAACCCGCGCCGGTGGTGGGCCTGCTCGACGTGGTCTCGCGCCCGGCCGAGCGGGCGCTGCAAGGCGGGCTGCGCGCTTATGACGACGCCCAATACGCCGACGCCGAGAAGCAGCTCAACCAGGCCCTGCAGGCCGGGCTCGCATCGCCACGCGACAAGGGCGCGGCCCACAAGACGCTGGCCTTCATCTACTGCACCAGCAAGCGCCTGCTGGAGTGCGAGGCCGAGTTCCGCGCCGCCAAGCAGGCCGACCCGAGCTTCGCACTGAGCAAGTCGGAGCAAGGCCACCCGCTGTGGGGCCCGGTCTACAAGAAGGTGCAGTGAGAGCAGCGCAGTGATAATGCGCGGGCTGGCGGCCAGTGGGCCGCCCGACCCGCGTACCGATGACTGCACCCAGCCTCACACCCTTCGCGCACACGCTGCGCATCTACTGGGAAGACACTGACGCCGGCGGCGTGGTGTTCTACGCCAACTACCTCAAGTTCTTCGAGCGCGCGCGCACCGAGTGGCTGCGCGCCATGGGCTTTGAGCAAGAAGCGCTGCGCACGCAGACCGGCGCCATGTTCATCGTGTCGCAGACCAGCGTGCGCTACCTGCGCCCGGCGCGGCTCGACGACCTGCTGCGCGTGACCGTCGACGTGCGCCACGCCGGCCAGGCCAGCATGACGATTGCCCAGGCAGCCTGGCGCGGCGAGGAGCGCCTGGCCGAGGGCGAGATCCGCATCGGCTGCGTCGATGCACAAAATTTCAGGCCGCGCCGCATCCCTGACCCCTTGTTGCAAGCGATGGCCGCTCACTTGTCGACCTGAGCCCTGCCGCAGGCAAAATCGGCGCCGGTGGAACCGATGTGCCATTTGGCCCTCTCACCCACGCCCTAGCAGAACATGGAACCCCGCTGAATGAACCAAGACCTCTCCATCGTCAGCCTGGTGCTGCAAGCAAGCTTCGTGGTGCAGCTCGTCATGGTGGGCCTGCTGCTCGTCTCGCTGGCCAGCTGGACGGTGATCTTCGGCAAGCTCTTCGGCCTGAAGAAGGTGCGTGCCGGCAACGACGAGTTCGAGCGCGAGTTCTGGGCCGGCAAGAACCTCAATGACCTGTTCAACGACGCCGGCCGCCGCGTCGAGGGCGCACCGATGGAGCGCATCTTCGCCTCGGGCATGCGCGAATTTCTCAAGATGCGCGAGCGCCGTGTGGCCGACAGCGGCCTGCTGCTCGACGGCTCGCGCCGCGCCATGCGCGCGAGCTTCCAGCGTGAGCTCGATGTGGTTGAAGCCCACCTCTCCTTCCTCGCCACCGTGGGCTCGGTGTCACCGTACGTGGGCCTGTTCGGCACCGTGTGGGGGATCATGCATGCCTTCGTCGGCCTGGCCAACCTGACCCAGGTGTCGCTCGCCACGGTGGCGCCGGGCATTGCCGAGGCGCTGGTCGCCACGGCCATCGGCCTCTTTGCCGCCATCCCGGCGGTGATCGCCTACAACCGCTTTGCGCGCGACATCGACCGCATCGCCATCCAGATGGAGACCTTCATCGAGGAGTTCTCCAACATCCTGCAGCGCAATGCCAGTCAACCGCTGCCTCCTGCAGCTGGCACGGCTCCCGGAGTCCGCTAGACCATGCCCGCCGTCACCCCGATGCGCGGCGGTTCACGCCGCCGCACCATCAACGAGATCAACATGGTGCCCTTCATCGACGTGATGCTGGTGCTGCTGATCATCTTCATGGTGAGCGCGCCCCTCATCACCACCGGCGTGGTCGACCTGCCCAGCATCGGCAAGAGCAAGCAGCAGCCGAAGAAGGTGATCGAGGTCGTGGTCGCCAAGGACGAGGCCCTGCGCCTGCGCGTGGACAACAAGGACGTCTCCACCATGACCTTCAAGAACCTGGCCGACCGCGTGAGCGCGGCCCAGGGTGGCGACGCGACCGCGCCGGTCGTGATCTCGGCCGACAAGGCCGTCAAGTACGAAGCGGTGGTGCGGGTGATGGACGTGCTGCAGAAGGCCGGCGTACAACGGGTTGGCCTGTCGGTGAAGAGCAACGGCTGATCGACGAGTCAGGCCATGACGACCTCGACCTTGCAGCGCGACACCCTGATGCCCAAGTCATCAGACGGCACCAGCCGCGGCCTGGTCATTTCCGCCGTGGTCCACCTGGGCCTGGTGGTCGCGCTGGCCTTCGGCGTGAGCTGGCGTTCGAGCGAGCCTGCCGGCGTCGAAGCCGAGTTGTGGGCCTCGGTGCCCCAGGTGGCAGCGCAACGCGACATCGCGCCCGAGCCCAAGCCGGAACCCAAACCCGAACCCAAGCCCACGCCGAAACCGGTCGAACCCAAACCCGAGCCCAAGGCCGCACCCGACCCGCAGATCGCCATCGAGAAGGCCAAGCAAGAGAAGCTCAAGAAGAAAGAAGAAGAAAAGCGCGAGCAGGAAGAGAAAGACAAGCTCGACAAGAAGAAGGCGCTGGAAGAGAAGACCAAGCTCGCCAAGGCTGAAGCCGAGAAGCAGAAGCAACTCGACGCACAGCGCGACAAGAACCTCGCCCGCATCAAGGAGATGATGGGTGTCGACGGCGGCAGCCCGAGCGGCACCGCCGCACGCAGCGCCGGGCCCTCGGCCGGTTATGCCGGGCGCATCATCGCCCGCATCAAACCCAACATCGTGTTCCCCGACACCATCAGCGGCAACCCCGCCGCCATCGTCGACGTGCGCCTGGGGCCTGACGGCACCATCGTCTCGCGCAAGCTCAAGCAAAGCAGCGGCGTGAAGGAGTGGGACGACGCCGTGCTGCGCGCCCTCGACAAGACCGAAATCCTGCCGCGCGACACCGACGGCACCGTGCCGTCGCAGATCGACATGACCTTCCGCCCGCGCGATCTCTCTTGAGCGCCTGATCGGCACCCGCGAAGGGTCAAGCCCTCATCAGCCGCGGCTCCAGCACGCGGTCGAGCGACCAGCGACCCGCCCCCCAGAGCACCAGCGCCAGCAACAAGCTGCCCCAGAACACATGCTGCTGCAGCGCGGCGGGGGCGATCTCGCTCAGGCTGATGACGGCAACCACATTCAGCACCGACAAGCCCAGCGCCGCGAAGCGCCCGGCCAGGCCGAGCAAGAGCAGCACCGGCAACACCAACTCACCCGCCGTGCCGGCGTAGGCCGCGAGGGTGGGCGACAACAAAGGCACCTTGTACTCGTCGGCAAACAGGGCGAGGGTGGTGTCCCAGTCGTTGATCTTGGTCAGGCCCGACAGAAAGAAGGCCTGGGCCACGTAGAAGCGCGCGGCGAGTTGCGCCAGCGGTTGCAGCGCCTCGAAGCCGGCGACAAGGCGGCTCCAGGGGCTCAGCAAAGGGGTGAGGAACGGGGTGTTGGCCATGGTGTGCTCTCAGGTGTTCACAGCCTGTTGGTCGCACCGGTACGAGACTTCTTGCACCCCGTCTTCGAAAAATCAACCGACCCGCTCCGCGCGCCACAGCCAGCCGTTTTGCAGCGCCTGCAGCAGCCAGGGCTCGAACGCAAAGCCCTCGCCCGCTTCGGCCAACGCAACGGCGAGCGTGTCGCCACACAACAGGCTGTGCATGCAGCGTGCGGTGTCGGGGCTGAGCGCCTGCACCAAGGCACGCCAACCCGAACGCCAGACCAGCGCCGTCTCGGTCACACCCTCGGCCAAGGCCTCGCGGGCCTGGTCGCGCCGCTCGGCAGCGCCCTCGCCCGCGCGGTGCGCCAGCCACACGCTCACGATGGGGTACGCACTGGCCACCAGCGCGGTGCCGGGCAGCAGCTGCAAGCGCAGTTGCGTGGGTGGCGTCTCGGCCAGCAGGCTGAGCGAATCGGTGTCGAGGCTCGCATCGGCCGCGCGCTCCGCGGCGGCCACCTGCCAATCGAGGTGGGCGATGTCGGCGAGGTAGGGCACGTCCCGCAGTTGTTCGCTGTTGGCGATGAAGGCAGGCAGGCCCTCGCCGTAGGTCGCGAGGTCGCCGCGTGTCGGCGCATGCTGGCGCCAGAACACACGCGCCAGCGCAGCAAACGACTCTTCGCCCATCAGCGCCTGCACCGTCGGGAAGCTGGCCGCGAGCGCCCGCTCCGAGGCCGCACCGGCATGCGCCTGGTAGGCCTGCAGGCCGCGTTGAATGCGCTTGGCGCTGTGTGCCAGCCCTGGCAGCTCACCAGCGCCCCACAGCGCGGCCATCAGCGCTTGCTGGCGCTGTGCTTCGCGCTTCATGCGGCGCGGGCCATCACGTCGGCAGCCGCCTGCGCTTCGCCCAGCAGCACATCGAGCGTGGGCAGGTCGGTGTCCCATTCCACCAGCGTCGGCAAGGGGCCGAGGCGTGCAATGGCATGGCGATAGACCTGCCACACCGGCTCGTGCACCCGGCTGCCGTGGTCGTCGATCACGATGTCACCCATGTCCTGGTAACCGGCAAGGTGGATCTCGCCGACGATGCCGGTGGTGAGGGCATCGACCCACTCGCAGGCACTGCGCATCGGGTCAGGCTGCGAATCGTTCAGCGCGTTCACCACCAGGTTGTTGACGTCGAGCAGCAGGCCGCAGCCACTGCGCTGCGCCAGCGCGTTGAAGAACTCGGGCTCGCTGAAGTCGCGTTCGGCAAAACTGAGATAGGCCGAGAGGTTTTCGACCAGGATGGGCCGCTTGAGCCGGTCTTGCACCTGCGACACGTTGGCCACCATGAGGGCCAGCGACGCGTGGGTGAAGGCGAGCGGCAGCAGGTCGTTGCCGTGCAGCACCGGCCCACCTTCGCGCAGCGGCGCGCGGGCGAAACAGGCGTGGTCCGAGACCCGCACGGGCTCACATCGATCGACCAGCCGGGCCAGTTGATCGAGGTGCCAGGTGTCGAGCCCGGCAGCCGAGCCGAGCCCCAGGCCCACGCCATGCAAGCTCAGTTCGTAGTGAGAACGTGCCTCGTGCAGCACGGCGAGCGCGGCGCCGCCGTCGGCAAAGAAGTTCTCGGAATGCACTTCGACAAAACCAAGCGCCGGCTGCCGCTCCAGCAGCTCGGCGTAATGGGGCTGGCGAAGGCCAATGCCCGCCAGGATCACTTCTTGAGGGCCTTCTTGGCGGTGTCGGCGTCGGTGCCACCCATGTCCTTGCAGGTGCCCTTGGCGACGTACTTCCATTCGTCGGGTGCCTTGTCGACCTTGGACTGGCCCGCGCACGAGTGCGAGCCCGACAGGTTGGCGCAGTCGTTCTGCCCCGCCTTGGCGACGCCGTAGCACTTCTCCTTGGGCTTGTCTTGCGCGGCCGCCTGGCCGGCCAGGCCGAGCGCGAGCAAGGATGCGAGGGCGGTCGAAGCGATCAGACCTTGATTCATAAAACGATCTCCTGAAGGTGAAGTGGTGAATGTGTCACGAGCAATTGCAGCGACATGGCTCTGTCGATGGGCAGCGCGGGCATCTTACAAACCGACCCACCGGGTTGCTTGAAAACGGCACAACGCGAGGGCCACAATGCAACAGACCTTTGAGCCCGGAGCGGAGACTGCCCATGCGCCCCTTTCACATCAGCCTGATGATTGCCGCGACGGCCTGGGCCGGCATTGCCGCCGCGCAAACCCGCTGGGACCTGCCTGCCGCCTACCAGGGCAGCAGCTTCCACACCGAGAACCTGGTGCAGTTCGTGAGCGACATCGACCGCGCCACCAACGGCAAGCTCAAGATCACCGTCCATGCCAACGCCTCGCTGTTCAAGGCGCCCGAGATCAAGCGTGCGGTGCAAACCGGCCAGGCGCAGATCGGCGAGATCTTGCTGGTGAACCACCAGAACGAGTGGCAGATCTATGGTGCCGACGGCCTGCCCTTCCTGGCCGCCAGCTACGACGAGTCGACCAAGCTCTACAAGGCCCAGAAGCCGATGCTCGAGAAGAAGTTCGCCGAACAAGGCCTGCTGCTGCTCTACGCCGTGCCCTGGCCCCCGCAAGGCATCTTCAGCAAGAAGCCCATCAACTCGGCCGCCGACCTGAAAGGCGCCAAGTGGCGCGCCTACAGCCCCGCCACCTCGCGCATCGCCGAGATCCTGGGCGCGCAGCCCGTGACCGTGCAGCAGGCCGAGCTGACGCTGGCGATGGCCACCGGGGTGGTCGAGTCGTACATGTCGTCGGGTGCGACCGGCTACGACACCAAGTCGCACGAGCACCTGAAGTACTTCTACGACATCCAGGCCTGGTTGCCCAAGAACGCGGTGCTGGTCAACAAGGCCGCCTTCGAGGCGCTCGACAAGCCCACCCAGGCGGCGGTGCTGAAAGCCGCCTCGGTGGCCGAAAACCGCGGCTGGGTGGTCTCGCGCGCCAAGAACAGCGAGTACCTCGAGCTGCTGAAGAAAAACGGCATGAACGTGCTGGCGCCCTCGTCGCAGCTCAAGGCCGACATGCAGAGAGTCGGCGACACCATGCTGCAGGAATGGCTGCAAAAAGCCGGCCCCGAGGGCCAGAGCCTGGTCGACGCCTACAGAAAACTCTGATGGGTTGAACAGCCCCCGGATGGGCCCGCAATTCGGGCCATTTGCCCCCTCCCCGCTACCTACCATGACCGTGCGGAAAAACGTTCCGTGCTTGGGCCTTGCGCGCGCGACACGTGCAGCGGGAAACAGATGTCCGACCTCTCCGACTTCGTCAACATGGATTTCGCCACCGACGCGCCGGCGCAGCTGCCGCGCGTCGACCCGGTGGAGAAAACCCGCCACGCCGCCTTTCGCTGGCCCACGCCACCGTTTGCGTCTTACCCCGACGCGGCCGAGCAGAACCAGGCCCAGGGCTGCGAGTTTGTCGGCACCAACGGCAAGGCGGTGGCCGGTCGGTTGATCTTCTTCGTGCCCGACGACCAGCTGGCCCATGTGCAGGTGCCGCCGGCGCGCACGACCATGCCGCTGCGCTTCAACCAGTTTCGTTCGCTGCGGGTGATGGAGCCGCTCAAGCCGATCAGCACCAGCTTGCTCACCCACGAGAAGCACGCGCTGATGTTGGAGCAGCGCCCACGCAGCAGCTACCGCGTGATGCTGCCCGACGGCGCACAGATGGACGGCACCACCATCGGCCATGTGGAGACATCGCACGGCCTGTTTCTCTTCCCGCCGGTCGACGACAAGGGCAGCGTGCAGCGCCTGTTCGTGCCGCGCGGCGGCTACACCTCATATGAAATCGGCCCGCGCATCGGCGAGCTGCTGATCGAGCAGAACGCCGCCACGCCGCAGCAGGTGGAGCAGGCGGCCGGTGTGCAAAAGCAGATGCGCGACCAGAAGCTGGGCGACATCCTGCTGGAACGCCAGGTGGTCACGCCCGAGCAGTTGCTCGCCGCCATCGAGAAACAGGCCCGCATGCCGATGGTGCGCATCGGCGAGGCGCTCACCTCACTCGGCATGGTGAGCAACGAGCAGCTGCAAGATGCGTTGGCCCAGCAAACACAAGACCGCAGCGTGCCGCTGGGCGAGCTGCTGGTGCGCATGGGCATCGTCTCGCGCGAAGACCTGCAGACGGCACTGGCCCGCAAGATGGGCTACCCGCTGGTCAACCTCGACGCCTTTCCGTTCGAGGACGACGCCATCCGCAAGCTGCCCTACTCGGTGGCGGTGCGGGTGCTGGTGATGCCGCTGATGATCCGCGAGGGCCGTTTGGTGATTGCGCTCGACGACCCGGTGCGCCGCCGCTCCACCGTCGACGAGGTCGAGTTCATCACCCAGATGAAGTGCGTGCCGGTGCTGGCCCAGTCCGGCAGCCTGGAAGACGTGCTGTTCAAGGCCTACGAAAAGATCGGCGCGGCCAGCCTGCAACGCTTTGCGGCAGTCAATGCGGCCGAACCGATCCCCTTCGAGCTGCACGACACCGACAAGCTGGTCGAGACGCTGGAGAAGGAAGACAACGACGCGTTTTCGATGGAAGACGACCGCCAGATCGAGCAGTCAGACAACTCGCTGGTGAAGCTGATCAACAACATGATCATCGACGCGCACAAGGACGGCGTGTCGGACATCCACGTCGAAAGCTACCCGGGCCGCGACAAGATCAAGGTGCGTTTCCGCAAGGACGGCCTGCTGCGCACCCACCTGGAGCTGCCGCCCAACTACCGCAACGCGCTGATCGCCCGCATCAAGATCATGTGCGACCTCGACATCTCCGAGCGCCGCAAGCCGCAAGACGGCAAGATCAACTTCGCCAAGTTTTCGCCGCAGCACAAGATCGAGCTGCGCGTCGCGACCATCCCGACCAACAACAACCTCGAAGACGTGGTGATGCGCATATTGGCCTCGGCCAAGCCGATTCCCGTCGACAACCTGGGCCTCTCGCCCTACAACATCAAGCACCTCAAAGAGGCGATGGAGCGCCCCTACGGCCTGGTGCTGTGCGTGGGCCCCACCGGCTCGGGCAAGACCACCACGCTGCACTCGGCGCTCTCGCACATCAACGTGCCCGAGCGCAAGATCTGGACGGCCGAAGACCCGATCGAAATCACCCAGCCCGGCCTGCGCCAGGTGCAGGTCAACCCGAAGATCGACTGGACCTTTGCGAAGGCCTTGCGCGCCTTCCTGCGCGCCGACCCCGACGTGATCATGGTCGGCGAGATGCGCGACGAAGAAACCGCGCAGATGGGCGTCGAAGCCTCGCTCACCGGCCACCTGGTCTTGAGCACGCTGCACACCAACAGCGCGCCCGAGACGGTGACCCGCTTGCTCGACATGGGCATGGACCCGTTCAACTTTGCCGACTCGCTCTTGTGCGTGCTGGCGCAGCGCCTGGTGCGGCGTTTGTGCAACCACTGCCGCCAGTCGCGACTGGCCACCGACGACGAGGTCAACGAGCTGCTCGACGACTACCTGCACGTGTGCCCGAGCGACCTGCCCCAGTTCCAGCGCGACACCTTGCGTGCCGACTGGACGGCTCGCTTCGGCAAAGAGGGGCAACTGCGCATGCACCACAGCCCTGGTTGCGAGCACTGCGGCCAGACCGGCCAGCGCGGGCGCGCGGGGCTGCACGAGCTGATGGTGGTGTCACGCGAAGTGCGCCGCCTGATCCAGACTGGCGCGCGGGCTGAAGAGCTGCAACGCACTGCGATGGTCGAAGGCATGCGCACGCTGCGCCAGGATGGCATCGAGAAGGTGCTGCAGGGTGTGACCAGCTTGGCGGAAGTGCGGGCGACGAGCAACGTGTAGCGTCGGTCATTCCCGCGCAGGCGGGAATCCAGGATCGTGGCGCACCTCCACCGTTCGTGCTGCCCCTCCACCCGTTCAGGTTGCCCCACTACCCGTTCGGGCTGAGGTATAGAAGCCCTGCTCGCTTTGTCGCTGCTCTTGTTCACCGCGTGAGGCCGCGCCGGGAGTTCGGCCCGGCGGCCGACCTCCTTTCTTGTATCGACAAGAAAGGAGGCAAAGAAGCGACCCCAGCCTCCTCGGCCCTCGCGTTGCGAGGGCTGCCTTGCGCTGCTCGGTCTTTGCGGGTCGGGCAGAACTCACTACGCGAGCTTCGCTCGCTGCGTTCAAACAGCCGCCCGAAGTCAGTTGTTGATGCGCGCTGCGCGCGCCCCGCAAAGCCCTGCGCTGCTCAGCTCGTCCGA
>NZ_JADMJX010000082.1:29233-32712 GCF_018780185.1 Rhizobacter sp. | reverse complement strand
CGCACTTGCATGGGGTGCAAGGGGTCGCGAGTTCGAATCCCGCCACCCCGACCAAAGAAAAGTGAAAGCCCGGTACCGAAAGGTGCCGGGCTTTTTGCTTTCTGAGCGGTATCCGACAAGACCCCGCCGCGGCGATTCATGAAAATCGTGAGATTCGATTCATGATCACCCGACTGGAGCGATGACGCTCGTCGAGCCACCATGCAGGACGGGGCCGAAGGGCCCCCGCAGTGTCCAACCGGCGCTGTGAGACCGTCTAAGGAGACTCTGCATGCAATGGCAAACACCGACCGCTACTGATTTCCGCTTCGGCTTCGAAATCACGATGTACGTCGCGGCCCGCTGATCGCGGCGCTTCGTCATCGCCAGCACCCCGGGCTCGCCTGGGGTGTTGGCCCCTGAATCCCGTTCGGGCCCGGGTCAACCATGCGAATCACCGTTTTGGGCTCGGCCGCCGGTGGCGGCTTCCCGCAGTGGAACTGCAACTGTCGCAACTGCGCCGGCGTGCGCTCGGGCACCGTGCGTGCCAAGCCACGCACGCAATCGTCGATCTTCATTCGCCCTGACGACTCGGCCGACGGCGTGCTGTTCAACGCCTCGCCCGACATCCTCGAACAGATCCGCAACCACCCCGACCTGCAACCGGCGCGCGCCGTGCGCGACACGGCCATCGCCGGCGTCGTGTTGATGGATGGCCAGATCGACCACGCCACCGGCCTCTTCATGCTGCGCGAGCGTGGCTCGCCACTGCCGCTGTGGTGCACCGACGCAGTCGAGGAAGACTTGACTAAGGGCAACCCGGTGCTGCGCGTGCTGTCGCATTTCTGCGGCGTGCAACGCCAGCGCATCGGCCTCGACGGCGCGAGCTTCAGCGTGCCGGGCGTGCCGGGCCTTGCGTTTCGCGCCATGCCCTTGTCGAGCAAGGCCGCGCCGTACTCGCCGCACCGCGACAGCCCGGTACCGGGCGACAACCTCGGCATCACGATCACCGACACACGCTCTGGCCGCAGCGTGTTCTACGCGCCCGGGCTGGGCGCCATCACGCCGCCGGTGTTCGACGCGATGGCCTCGGCCGACGCGGTGATGGTCGACGGGACCTTCTGGACCGACGACGAGATGAAGTCGCTCGGCCTGAGCAAGAAGTCGGCGCGCGACATCGGCCACCTGCCGCAGTCGGGCGCGGGCGGAATGATCGAGTGGATGGGCAAGCTGCCGCGTGCCACGCGCCGACTGCTGATCCACATCAACAACACCAACCCCATCCTCGACGAAGACTCGAGCCAGCGCGCCGAGCTCACGCGCGCCGGCATCGAGGTCTGCGAGGACGGGATGAACATCCAACTCTGATCACCATGCGCGCAGACATCAACCAGGCCGCCCGCCACCCGGCCGAGATCACCGCCCAACCGGCCTGGAGCCGCGTCGAATTCGAAGCCCAGTTGCGCGAGCGCGGCAAGTCGTACCACATCCATCACCCGTTCAACGTGATGCTCAACACCGGCAGGGCCACGCGAGAGCAGGTGCGTGGCTGGGTGGCCAACCGCTTCTACTACCAGATCGCGATCCCGATCAAGGACGCCGCCATCCTGTCCAACTGCCCCGATGGTGCCGTGCGCCGCGAATGGATCCAGCGCATCCTCGACCACGACGGCTTCGAGATCGGCGGCATCAAGGACGCTGGTGGCATCGAGGCGTGGCTCCGCCTGGCCGAGGCGGTGGGCCTCACCCGCGACGAGGTACAAGACCTTCGGCACGTGGTGCCGGCGATGCGCTTCGCCGTCGATGCCTACATCAACTTCGCACGGCGCGCGCCCTGGCAAGAGGCGGTGTGTTCATCACTCACCGAGCTCTTCGCGCCCGAGATCCACAAGCAGCGCCTGGCCACCTGGCCCGAGCACTACACCTGGATCGAACCCGAAGGCCTGAGCTACTTTCGCAACCGCCTGAGCCAGGCCCGGCGCGACGTGGAGCAGGGCCTGTCGGTCACGCTGGACTACTTCACGACGCGCTCGATGCAAGAGCGGGCGCTGGAGGTGCTGCAGTTCAAGCTCGACATCCTGTGGGCGATGAACGACGCCATGGCCACCCGTTACGGGGTCAACGCATGACAACGGCGCTGTCCACCTCGATCCAGCCGCGCGTCGGCCCCGGCTTCCGCCTGCAATGGGAGCCGGTGCAAGACTGCCATGTGCTGCTGTACCCCGAAGGCATGGTCAAGCTCAACGGCAGCGCGGGCGAGATCATGAAGCGCTGCGATGGCCAGCGCAGCGTCGCCGCCATCGTCGACGACCTGGAGAAGGCGTTCTCGGCACAAGGCCTGGAGCCCGATGTGCTGGCCTTCGTCGAGATGGCGGCCAAGCAGCGCTGGCTGGCCTGGGACTGACGCATGGCCAACGTTGGACCTCCACTCTGGCTCCTGGCGGAACTCACCTACCGCTGCCCGCTGCACTGCGTGTTCTGTTTCAACCCGGTCGACTTCGCGCGCCAGGAAGACGAGCTCTCGACCGACGACTGGATGCGCGTGCTGCGCCAGGGCCGCGAGCTCGGCGCGGTGCAGTGCGGTCTGTCGGGCGGTGAGCCACTGGTGCGTGACGACCTGGAGCTGATCGTCGCCGAGGCGCACCGCCTGGGCTACTACACCAACCTGCTGACCTCGGGTGTCGGCCTCACCGAAGAACGCGCCGAAGCGCTGAAGGCCGCCGGCCTCGACCACGTTCAGCTGTCGTTTCAAGACTCCACCAAGGAGATGAACGACTTCCTCTCGCACACCAAGACCTTTGCGCTGAAGAGCCGCGTGGCCGGCCTCATCAAGGCACAAGGCTGGCCGATGGTGATGAACGTGGTGATCCACCGCCTGAACATCGACCACATCGACCGCATCATCGACATGGCCGTGGAGATGGGTGCCGAGTACCTGGAGCTTGCCAACACGCAGTACTACTCGTGGGCCTTCCTGAACCGCGACCTGCTGCTGCCCACGCACGAGCAGCTGCGCCATGCCGAAGCGGTGACCGATGCCTGGCGCGCGAAGCTGGGCGACAAGATGCGCATCTTCTTCGTGGCACCCGACTACCACGAAGGCAAACCCAAGCGCTGCGTCAACGGCTGGGGCAGCATGTTCCTCACCGTCGCGCCCGACGGCACGGCGATGCCTTGCCACACGGCCAAGATGCTGCCAGGCCTGAGCTTCCCGAGCGTGAAGGCGCACAGCCTGCGCGAGATCTGGTTCGAGTCCGAAGGCTTCAACCGTTACCGCGGCACCGACTGGATGAAGGAGCCCTGTGTCAGCTGCGATCAGCGCGAGGTCGACCTCGGCGGCTGCCGCTGCCAGGCCTACCTGCTCGCGCAAGACCCGGCGGCCGCCGACCCGGTGTGCGTGAAGAGCCCTCATCACGCGTTGGTGGTTGAGGCAGTGGAACGGGCCGGCACGCTGGCCCAGCACAAGGTGGTCGAGCACCCGCTGGTGTTTCGCGACCCGG
>NZ_JADMJX010000082.1:0-29133 GCF_018780185.1 Rhizobacter sp. | reverse complement strand
ACTGCACGAGGTTGAGGATTTCCAGCTGCTCCTCCACCGTCTCGAAGGTGCCGGTGCCAGCCGGCATCGACATCAGCGGCTTCATCTGCGAATCGAACAACCACACGCTGGGGTAGACGAGCATGCGCGCGCGCTCGTCGCCGATCGAGCGCTGGAAATCGGCGTAGACCAGCGATTGGCCGCCCACCCGAAAGAACAGCTGGCCTTGTGTCATCGAGAGCGAGCTGCGCAGGTCGACCACGATCCAGGGCTTGAAGTGGGGCACCAGCTCGGCGGCGTTGCGCGCCAGGAAGTTTTCGTAGCGCCGGCAGTACGGGCAGTCGTTCGCGCCGAGGTAGACATAGAGCCGCTTGTTCTCCCGCTTGGCGCGGGCGAGCGCGGGGCCGAGGTCGAACTCGCCGCGGCCAGGGCTGAGCGTGGGCTCGATGACGAGCGGCTTGTAGGCGGGTGGGATGCCCGGTGTGGCGGGCCAGGCCGATGGGCCTGCGATGAAGGCGAGCGCGCCGACACACGCGTGTCGGCGGTTCAGGCGCAGACAGGGCAGCACCTGCTCACCCGATCTGCAGCGTGCCGGTGTAGCGCCGCTCTTTCGAGTCGACCACATCGGCGCGCAACTCGCCCGGCCCGTGCGGCACGAAGTTGAAGCGCAAGGTCGGGTTCTCGCTGATCGAGAAATCGAGATCGGCGTCGAAGATCTTGCGGCCCGCGTAGCTCACCTCGATCGTGCGCACGAAGTACGCGGGGATGTACATCACTGTCACGTTGTTCAACTCGAAGCCGGTGTCGTTGGGGTGGATCACCGTCACGTCAGCGGTGGTGGGCTGGCCGATCTTCGGTGGCCCGGGCAGTTTGAAGAGGGTCTTGCCGATCAGCTCGGGCGAGTCGCGGTTGGGCGGCGCCGAGCAGCCGCCCGAGGTCTTGACGTAGCGCGAGCTCATGTGCAGCTCGCCATTCGACAGCTCGCTCACCACGCGCACATGGCTGTATTCGTCGACGCGGATGCGCGTCTCGAAATCGGCCTGGCCCACCTCGCGCGTGAGCTCCAGCGTGGCCGCCACGGGCGAGGGGTTCTTGTCGACCAGCAGGTACAGCCGCTTCACGTACAGCTCGGGCGTCTGTGCCAGGTTGGAGACGATCTTCACCGGCACCGAGGCGCCATAGGCAGCGCGCAGCGGCGCGGTCAGCTGCACGCGGCCCGAGCTGGCGTCGATGGGCCTCGTGCCGAAGAGCTTGCCGCGCAGCGCCTCCCATTCGGGTGACAGGTCGTTGTGGCCGGTGTTGCTGGGCAGGCCACCGACCGCGGCGTGCGCGGCCGGTGCCAGCGGCATGGCACCGAGGCCGATCACGAGCCGGCGACGCAAGGGTGAGGAGATGGGCGGGTTGGGCTTCATGGTCCGGATGCTCCCCGGGGCGATTTGTAGAGCTGCTCGCGCTCGTAGCGCAAGTAGATGAGGGCCGCGTTGCGCCGGTGCACCGTGTCGTACTGGTCCCAGCCGGCGAACTCGGGCAGCGAGGTCGCGTCGGGCACTTCACTCAGCGGGGCTCCGCCGCTTTGCAAAGCGTGCGCGCGTGTGCTCAGTTGGTCAAGGTAGCGCTCCACCAGTTCGACGATGCGCTTGCCGCCCTCTGGACCGTGGCCGGGCACGATCACCTCGGTGGGCAGGGCCTTCAGCGTGCGCAGGGCCTCGCGCCAGCGGGGCAGGTCGCTGTCGAGGACGTCGGGGATGCGCTTCGAGTCGAGCAACCCGCCGGCAAAGAGGGTGCGGCTGCGTGGGTCGTACACCGCGATGTCGCCGGGCCCGCTGGAGTGGCCGAAATAGAGCAGCTGGATCGGCCGGCCGATCGGCGTGGCGGCGTCGAGGGCTTGCGGGTCGGTGAAGGTGATGTCGGGCTTGAACATGATGGTGCCGCGCATGGCTTCTTCGCCCAGCGTGGCGCGCAGCGTCTTCAGGCAGACCTCGCAGCGCGAGGCCATCAGATCGGCCGCCGCCTTGTGCATCGCGATGGGAATGCCTTGCTCGCGGAAGGCCGCGGCGCCGAACAGGAACTCCTGCCGCGTGTGGGTGATGAGGGCCAGGCGCACCGGCCGCTCGGTCACGCTGCGGATGGCCGCCAGCAGCGCGCGCCCGTGCAGGTACGAGGTGCCGGTGTCGATGGCGAGCACGCCGTTTCGCCCGACGATGAACCCTGCATTGCCCACGCGCCCGAGGTTGCTGGCATCGGGCTCGCCGCCGGTGCCCGGCAGCATGTAGACGCCTGAGGCCAGTTCGACAGGTGCCGGGTCGGCCGCCTGGGCGGCGAGCGCCGCCATGCCCAGAACGGCAGCGCCCAGCCATCCGATCGTGCAGCGCAGGAGTCCTCTCATGGCATGCAGCCTGGCGCAGCGCTAGCCGCCCTCGGCCAGTTTCTTCAGGTTGGCCAGCCCGCTGTGGCAGACGCCGGTGACGGCCTCGACGACGGCTTGGTTGCCGCTCGCCGTGACGGTGAGGGTCGAGGCGCAGTGGGTCACCGGCAGCTCGCCGCCGTCTTTTGCGCGGAAGCTGTACCTCATGGCCGCGGCGGGCAGGGCGGCGAGCATCGCGAATGGGGCCGCGGCTGCCGCGGCTACTTGGCGTCGTTGATGAAACACGCCTTGTGGACCTTTTTCTCCAGCTCGCGGTAGCGTTTGATCTCCGGCTTGATCGATTCGTTGTCACGCAGAGAGCCGCCGCGCTCGCCGCCGATCGACATCGCGTTGACCACGGTGCTCATGCCCACGAAATCTTCGTAGCGCACTTCGCTCGCCATCGTGTCGATCGCGCACGAGCATTTGTTGATCATCTCGAAATGCGGGCCCGGGTGGGTGCGCATGCATTCCTGCACGTAGATCACACGCTGCGAGGTGGGGAAGTCGTTGGCTGCCTGGGTCGGCGTGGCGGTCGCGCAGCCCACGAGTGGCAGTGCGAGCAGGCAGAGCAGGCGGTGCAGTGTGTTCATGGTGTTTCTCAGGGGGCGCGGGCGACCGGGTCGGCCCCCTCGATCATCATGTCGTCGGTGAGCAGAGGTGGCGCGTCGGCGGTGGCCGCGGCGATCCGGGTGCTGATGCCGAGCACCCTGCCAGGCACCGCACTCGACAGCCAGAAGCGGTACTCCTTGCCGGCCAGCTTCTCGTAGCGATGGCGGTTCGGGTCGTCGACGTAGGGCTTGAACGAGATCTCCTGGCCGGCGACGGTCTGGCCCTTGTAGCGCAGCGAGACCGGCGTGACGGTCGCACCCTGGTAGATCGCCATGCGGATGCGCTTGCGGAAGTAGTTCTGCGAGCCCTTGGTCAGGCGGTGCATCTCGCGGATGTCGTGCTCCAGGAAGTACAGGATCACCGGGTTCGCGCGGGCGTTGTCGATCTCGGGCAGCGACACCTGGCGCGCACCACTGAGAAACGCACCGGTGGACGCACAGCAGCTGCCGTCGGCGCGCTTGTTCAGCGAGACGGCCACGGAGTCGTCGAAGCCGGCTTCCAGGCTGCCGGCCTGGCGATAGGTGTAGCGCAGCGTCGAGGGCGGGCGCACGTTGCCGAGATGGTCGTCCATGAAGATGGCCTGCTCGGCGGCCGAGAAGTCCTGCGCGGCGAAGCCGCCTGCCGGCAGCACCAGCGCCGCGGCGGCAAGCAAAGACATCAGCGCCCCACGCAAGATGGTGATCACCTTACTTCGCCGGCTGGTCTTTCGCCGGGTCCTTGAAGGCGAAGGAGTCGTCGACGACGGGCACGCCGTAGTCTTTCAAGATGGCCAGGATGGCCGGCTTCTGCGAATCGATCAGGCCTTCGATCTTTTGCTTCCATTCGCGCTCGCCGTAGCGCACGCCCATGGCCATCTCGTAGTCGAAGTGAACACCCGGCTCTGACTTCAGCGGCACCACCGTCAGCTTGGGCGCCTTGACGCGCTGCGCGAAGTAGCCCGCGATCGGGCCCCACACGATGGCCACGTCGATCTTGCCGGCCGCGAGGTCTTTCTCGATGATCTCGCCGGGGTACTGCTGCGGGTCGGCGTTCATGATCTTGTACGGCACGCCGCGCTCGATCAGGTTGTGCTTGGTCAGCCACTCGGAGGCCGGCGAGCGGTCGTACACGCCGATGCGCAGCTTGCCCATGCGGGCCGGGTCGAGCTTCAGGAAGTCGTCACCCGACTTCACCCCGTCCAGGCCCTGGCCTTGCGGGAACACCAGCGCATAGGTCGAGCGGTAGTAGGGCTTGGTCACCGAGACCTGGTCGTAACCCACCGGCACGCCCATCACGATGTCGCAGGGGTAGTCCTGCCCCGGCAGCTTGTAGCGCAAGGTGTTGCGGATGAAGGCCATGCGCTGCGGAAAGGAGTAGTACTCCACCGGCAAGCCCAGGGCCTTGCCGAAGACCTCGGCAATGCGGTTCTCGATGCCTGCACCTTGCTGGTTCGAGAACGGCAGGTTGTTCGGGTCCTGGCAGACGCGCAGCGCCAGACGCGGGGGCGGCTTGTCCTGGTCTTGCGCTTGTGCGCTCGACAGGGCGGCAGCACAGGCCAGTGCCACCACGGCGACTCGACGCAGGGTGTCGTTCATTTGTTGGGTTCGACCTTGGCGCGGGTGATCGCACCGTCGGAACGACCCTTCAGGTAAGCGTAGAGGTCGTTGATGTGCTCCTTGACCTGCGGGCTTTCGCCGAAGCTCGGCATGCCCTTGGGCAGGCGGCCTTCGACCACGGTCTTGACGAACTCGTCCTTGGTCAGGGTCTTCATGCTCGCGAGCAACGAGGGCCCGACCATGCCCTCCTGGTTGGCACCATGGCAGCGGTCGCAGGCGGCGGCGCGCCAGGTCCGAAAGCCCTCCATCGTCTTGGCGTCAACCTTGTAGCCGTCGACCACCGTATAGAGCTTGTCATTGGCATGGGCGCTTGCAGCACCACACACCACCAGCACGGAAAAGAGAAACTGCTTTGACTTCATTGATACATCCGAAATGAAGGAGCGGGATGGCATCCTGGTGGTGCCATCCCTTGTGCCCGGTTTGTCTATGTTCTGCCGAATGCTGGTTTAGTTCGGCAGGGCAAACACCGTCAACGAACCGCCCAGCTCCGTGTACTGGGAAAGTTCCCTGTAACCACCGACGGCACCGAGGCCATCCTGGTCTTTCTCCAGGCCTGCAGCCATGCCGATGCCGGCCCAGCCGCCAATGCCCGAGAACACGCCCAGGTACTGCTTGCCCTTGTGCTCATAGGTGAACACGTTGCCGATGATCCCGGAGGGTGTCTTGAACTTGAACAACTCCTTGGTGATGTCCTTCTTGTCCACGCACTTCAGGTAGCCCTCGAGCGTGCCGTAGCAGCTGATGCCGCCGGCCGTGTTGAGCGAGCCGCTCCAGACCGAGAACTTCTCGGCCTTGCTCTGCACGATCTTGCCGGTGCCTGCATCCCAGGTGATGTAGTTGCCCATGCCACCGTGGCTCCCGGGGGCCGGGAACATCGACAGCGTGGCGCCCACGTACGGCTGGCCTGCGGTGTACTCGACCTTGAACGGCTCGTAGTCCATGCAGACGTGGTTGGTCGGCACGTAGAAGAGCTTGGTCTCGGGGTCGAAGCCGGCGGGCTGCTGGTCCTTGGTGCCAAGCGCCGCCGGGCAGATGCCCTTGGTGTTGACGTCAGGCCCGTTCTGCGCGGTCGAGTACTTGGCCACCACGGCCGGCCGACCGGTCTTCATGTCGACGTGCGTGGCCCAGTTGACCTTGGGGTCGTACTTCTCGGCCACCAGCAGCGCACCCGTCACGCGGTCCATCGTGTAGGCGAAGCCATTGCGGTCGAAGTGCACCAGCGCCTTGGTCGGCTTGCCCTTGACGTTGATGTCGGCCAGGATCATCTCGTTGACGCCGTCGAAATCCCACTCGTCGAACGGTGTCATCTGGTAGACCCACTTGGCCATGCCGGTGTCGACGTCACGCGCAAAGATGGTCATCGACCACTTGTTGTCGCCCGGCCGCTGAGCCGGGTTCCAGGTCGACGGGTTGCCCGTGCCGTAGTACATCAGGTTGGTGGCCTTGTCGTAGCTGTACCAGCCCCAGGTGGTGCCGCCACCTTGCTTCCATTGGTCGCCCTTCCAGGTCTTGAGCGACGAGTCCTTGCCCACCGGCGCCATGGCACCGTTGGTCCAGGTCATGGTCTTGTCGGGGTCGATCAGCATCTCGGCGTCGGGGCCGACGCTGTAGCCCTTCCAGGCCAGCTTGCCGTCCTTGAGGTTGTAGGCTGCAATGAAGCCGCGCACACCCCACTCGCCACCGCTGATGCCGGTGATGACCTTGTCCTTGAAGACGTGCGGCGCGTTGGTGTTGACGGCACCCAGCTTCGGGTCGCCGTTCTTCACGCTCCAGACCACCTTGCCGCTCTTGGCGTCGAGCGCGACCAGGTTGCTGTCGGCCTGCTGCAGGATGACCTTGCCTTCGGCATAGGCCAGGCCGCGGTTGACCGTGTCGCAACACATCTGCGGGATCACCGCAGGGTCTTGCTTGGGCTCGTACTTCCACAGGATCTTCTGCGTGTCGAGGTCGACCGCGAAGACCTTGTTGGGGAAGGGCGAGTGCAGGTACATGGTGCCGTCGATCACGAGAGGCGAGCCCTCGTGGCCGCGCAGCACGCCGGTAGAGAAGGTCCATGCGACCTGCATCTTGCCGACGTTGCCCTTGTTGATCTGCTTCAACTGGCTGTAGCGCTGGTTGAACATGTCACCCGCTTGCATTGCCCAATTTTTCGGATTGGCAATGTTTTTCTCTACATCCGCATTGGCCAGCGCCAAGGCCGGCAGAGCAAGCAGCGCCATACCCAAATGACGCCACATGCGCCCATTTGAATGCCCGGAATTTCTCATCGATGTCTCCTGTTTTAAAGTGACCAGAGTCCGGTCGCGAACAACGATCTGAGACCCACCAACCCAGCGACCCACAGAGCTCGGCAGGCGCTTAACCGCATGTTCTGTGCCTGTTGCAAATCCGGCGCGGCGCTGAACGACTTTCGGCCATGCGAGTCGAAGCCTTCAAGACGAGAGCGGCCAGAGGGAAGCGACGACATGGGCTGCGCATCCCGCGCTGTTCTTTGACCGTTCGAGTTCGCCACAGATTCCAGGGATCACCCGGAGAGGGAAAACCCATATTTCGCTTCTGGGGTGTGGCGGGCGGTGTGCCGTAAATGAAATGGCGCTGACACCTTGCGCCGAATTCGTGGCAGCCACGGTCGGCACAGAGTGTTTCAGCGCCGTGCAGGGGCCGTGACGCCGATGGATCAAGCGCCTGTCATTCGCGAAAAGCCTCGGGCCGCGCCCTTGCCGCGCCACGCTCGGCGCCGCGCGCGAAACACGCGACACATGCGGGCAAGCCATGACTTGCGGCTTTGTCGCATCGCGCTGCAACATGCAACGGGCCCGCCGATTGCAGTGATCGACGACCTGCCCACAACTCGCCGCTTCGAGCGCTCATCCGAGGTTTGCCACTTTGCCCACTCCATGACCGTCGCCACCCGCCCTTCGACCATGCTGCGAACCACGGGCCTGACCAAGCGCTATGGCGAACGCGCGGCGTTGCAGTCGCTGTCGCTGGAGCTGGGTGCGGGCCAGTTCGTCGCGCTGCTCGGCCCCAATGGCGCGGGCAAGTCCACCTTGTTCCAGCTGTTGACGGGCCTGTTCGCGGCCGATGAAGGCGAGGTCGAAGTGGCTGGCCATTCGCTGCGCCGCGCCGCAGCATCGGCGCTGCGCCAGATCGGCGTCGTGTTCCAGCAGATCTCGCTCGACCTCGACCTCAGCATCCGCCGCAACCTGCTGTTCCAGGCCGACCTGCACGGCCTGCCGCGCCGCCTGGCACGCGAGCGCATTGACGCTGGCTGCGCGCGCCTGGGCCTGGGCAGCGAGCTCGACCGCAAGGTGCGCGAGCTCTCGGGCGGCAACCGCCGCAAGGTCGAGCTCGTGCGCGCCGGCTTGCACCACCCCGCGGTGATGCTGATGGACGAAGCCACCGTGGGCCTGGACCCGAAGTCGCGCCAGGACCTGCTGGCCGCCCTGCGCAGCGACGTGCAGGAGCGCGGCGTGTGCGTGCTGTGGGCCACGCACTGGGTCGAGGAGGCGATGGGCGCCGACCGCGTGCTGGTGCTGCACAAGGGCTCGCTGCTGGCCGATGGGTCGCCCGACGAGGTGACGCGGGAATTGGGCGAAACCACCTTGGAGGCGGGTTTCATCGCCCGAACCGCCTGATGTCGAACTCCACAAGAAAGAGACCCGCATGAATCGCAAGACAAGTCTTGGCGCGGCCCTCGCGCTCATCACCCTGGGCGCGGCTGCATCGGCCCAAGGCACCGCCTACGTGTCGAGCGAGAAGGACGATGCGCTTACCTTGATCGACCTGGCCACGCTCACCGTCAAGGGCACCGTGCCGACCTGCAAGCGCGCCCGCCATATCCAGCTCACGCCCGACCGCAAGATCCTGGTGGCCTGCACCGACTCCAACGTGGCCGACCTGATCGACCCCGCCACGGGCAAGTCGCTGCGCCGCATTCCGCTGGGTGACGAGCCCGAGGCCTTCGACCTGTCGCCCGATGGCAAGACCCTCTATGTTTCGAACGAAGACGAGGCCGAGGCCAGCTTCATCGACGTGGCCAGCGGCAAGACCCTGCAGTCGATCAAGGTTGGCCAGGAGCCCGAGGGGGTGAAGGTCAGCGCCGACGGCAAGACGCTGTACGTCACCTCCGAGGTCGCGAGCCTGGTGCACGTGATCGACGTGGCCAGTGCCAAGATCACCAAGAACCTGAAGGTCGGCAAGCGGCCGCGCCGCATGGCGATCACGCCCGACGGCAAGGAACTGTGGGTCACCAACGAGCTCGACGCGAGCGTCAGCATCGTCGCCACCGCCACGCACACCATCGTCGGCACGCTCAAGTTCGAGGTGAAGGGCGCGCGCGCGCAAGACATCACGCCGGTCGGCATCCAGATGACGCGCGATGGCAAGCGCGCCTTCGTGGCGCTCGGCAAGGCCAACCACGTGGCCTTCGTCGACGTGGCCTCGCGCAAGGTGACGAATCTCGTGCTGGTGGGCAAGCGCGCCTGGAACGTGGCGCTCGACAAGGCCGAGACCAGGCTCTTCGTCGTCAACGGCCTGAGCGACGACGTGACCGTGGTCGACGTGGCCGCCGCGAAGGCGATCAAGAGCATCCCGGTCGGCCGGGTGCCGTACGGTTTGGCCATTCTCGAATGAGAAAGGGTCGAATGACACGCCGCAACCTGGCCGCCCTGGTGTTTTGCGCTGCCGCTGCCACCGCCGCTTCAGCGGCCACGCTCAAGGCCACGCTGATCGTGCCGGCCGACGACGCGCGCCTGGAGCGCTCGCGCCTTGAGCGGGCCTACCTTGGCCACACCGGTGGCCCGGCCGCCGAGGGGCTGCAGGTGGCGCTCGACGAAGGCAAGTTCGAGCTCGAAGCCGCCGGCGCTGGGGTGGCGCTGAACGTGGTGACCGCGGCCACGCCCCAGGCGGCGCGCGCCGCCGCCCAGGCCGCCGAGAAGGCGGGGGCGGCCGTGCTGTTGACCGACCTCGGCACCGACGCCACGCTGGCCGTGGCCGACGCGGTCAAGCTGCCGGTGCTCAACCTCGGCGACAGTGCCGACCGCCTGCGCCAGCAACACTGCCGCGCCCGCCTGTTCCACCTGATCCCCAGCGAGCGCATGCGTGCCGATGCCCTGGCGCAGACGCTGGTGTCACGCAAATGGAGCAAGCTGCTGCTGCTGGTGGGCGGTAGCCCGCAAGACCAGCAGCGCGCTGCGACTGCGCAGGCCTCGATCAAGCGCTACGGCCTGCAGGTGGTGGCGGTGAAGCCCTTCAAGCTGTCTGCCGACCCGCGCGAGCGCGACCTCGCCAACCCGCTGCTACTGACCGCCGGTGTCGCCTACGACGCGGTGTGGGTGGTCGACAGCGACGGCGAGTTTGCGCGCGGCTTGCCCTACCGTATCGCCCTGCCGCGCCCGGTGGTGGGCGATGCCGGGCTGGTGGCGCTGGCCTGGCACGCGCAGTTCGAGCGCTACGGCGCACCGCAGGTGTCGCGCCGTTTCGCCAAGGCCACCAAGCGGCCGATGACCGACCACGACTGGGCCGCGTGGATGGGCGGCAAGGCCTTGATCGCCATCGCCACCGCCGAACCCAAGGGGCCGAACGCCGCGTGGGCCAAGGCGCTGGCCAAGACGCCGGTCGACGGCTCCAAGGGCGGCAACCTGAGCTTCCGCCCGTGGGACGGGCAGCTGCGCCAATCGATGCTGCTGACCGACGGGCAGGGCGTGATCGCACAGGCGCCGATCGAGGGGCTGCTGCATCCGACTGACGTGCTCGACACATTGGGCGCTGACGCCCCGGAGAAGCTATGCAAAGCGACGCGGTGAAGGACGACCCCTCGCCCGACGAGTACGCCGGTCGATCCCCCGAGGGGATGCCGGCCGGCTTGGGGCGGCCCGGCGCTCGGCCGGCCGCGCCTGCGCAGGCTGCGCGCCACGGCCTGCCGCATGCGTTGCAGGCTCTGCAAGCCATCGTCGTGCGCGAGCTGTTCAAGTTCTCGCAGCAGACCGGGCGGCTGGTGTCGGCATTGGTCCGCCCCCTGCTGTGGCTGGCCGTGTTCGCCGCTGGGTTCCGCAACGTATTCGGCGTCGCCATCGTCGAGCCCTACGACACCTACATCCCCTACGACGTCTACATCGCCCCCGGCCTGATCGGCATGGTGCTGCTGTTCAACGGCATGCAGTCGTCGCTGGCCATGGTCTACGACCGCGAGATGGGCCTGATGCGCCTGCTGCTCACCGCGCCCTTGCCGCGCTCGTGGCTGCTGTTCAGCAAGCTCTGCGCGACGGCACTGCTCTCGGTGCTGCAGGCGCTGGCCTTCGTGGTGGTGGCCATGCTGCTCGGCACCGAGCTGCCGCTCTTCACCTGGGCCGGCCTGCATGGCCTGCTGGCACTGGTGTGCGGCGCGCTGATGCTGGGGGCGCTCGGCCTGCTGCTGTCGGTGCACATCAAGCAGCTCGAGAACTTCGCCGGCACCATGAACTTCGTCATCTTCCCGATGTACTTCCTCTCCACCGCGCTCTACCCGCTGTGGAAGCTGCAGGAGTCGGGCGCCGAGTGGGTGTACCAGCTGGCTCGCTTCAACCCCTTCACCCATGCGGTGGAGTGGATCCGCTTCGCGCTCTACGGCAAGGACCCGGGCGCTGCGCCCTGGGTGGTGCTGGGCTGCCTGGTGGTCTTCTTCGTGGTCGCCTGCTGGGGCTACGACCCGCAGCGCGGCTTCGGCGGCCTGGCCAAACGCGGGCCGGGGGGTGCGTCATGACAACCCCTCGTCGCGCGAGTACCCGAGCCGATCCCCCAGGGGGATGCGGGCCGGCTTGGGAGCGGCCCGGCGCTCGGCCCGCCGTGAGCAACCGCCGCCGCTTCATGGCTGCCACAGCCGCCCTCGGTGCCTGGCCGCTGCTGGCCCGCGCGCAGGCGCCGTTCCCGTCGCGGCCCATCACGCTGTGGATACCCTGGCCCGCCGGCGGCGCCACCGACATCTCGCTGCGCCTGCTGGCCGAGCTGGCATCGCGCCACCTGGGCCAACGCGTGATCACCGAGAACCGAGGCGGAGCCGGTGGCACCATGGCCATGCCCATCCTGCAGCAGGCCGAGCCCGATGGCTACACGATCGCCCAGCTGCCGCAACCCATCTTTCGCGCCGTGCACACGCAGAAGGTCTTGTGGGACCCGATCCGTGACGTAACTCCGATCATCCAGGTCTCGGGTGTCACCTTCGGCGTGCTGGTCAATGCGGGCAGCAAGTTCCGCAAGCTCGACGACTTGTTCGCCTATGCGCGCGAGAACCCCGGTCGCCTGAGCATCGCGACCAATGGCGTCGGCACGACGCCGCACGTCGTGCTCGAAGAACTGTTCACCGCGCGCGGCCTGACCTACATCCACGTGCCGTACAAGGGCACCTCCGAGCAGTTGCTCGCCATCGAGTCGGGTCAGGTCATGGCCGGCGTCAACTCCACCGGCTTCGGGCCGGCGGTCGATTCGGGCCAGCTGCGCCTGCTCGTCATCTTTGCCGGGCAGCGCTCCAAGCGCTGGTCGCAGGTGCCCACGCTTCGCGAGCTGGGGTTCAACATCGTTGCGACTTCGCCCTACGGCCTGGGCGGGCCGCGCGGCCTGCCCGCCGAGGTGGTGACGGTGTTGCACGACGCTTTCAAGAAGGCCATGTTCGAGCCGCAGTTCGCCCAGGAACTGGCCAAGTACGACCAGGAGGTCGACTACCTGGGCACGGCCGAATACGCCGAGGTCTGCCGCCAGCAGTTCATCAAGGAGGGGCTCATCGCCAACCGCATGGGCCTGTCTCGTGGCGGCATCTGAGCGGCGCGCCTTCCGGTGGCGCCCGCTGGGCGACGTCGGCGTCATCGTGCTCGCCACGCTGGCGAGCTATGGCTTGGCGTCGTTCTTCGAGCTGGCCGAACGCATTCACCGCTGGGTTGCCCCCTACGAGCACTGGGAGGCCGACGAGCTGCCGTTCAGCCTCACCGTGCTGGCCTGTGGCCTCGCCTGGTACGCGCTGCGTCGCGCGCGCGACGCCCGGGCGCAGTTGCTGTTGCGCGAGCAGGCCGAAGCCCAGGCGCGCGGGCTGCTGCTGCACAACCGCGAGCTGGCGCGCCAGCTCATCGCCGTGCAAGAGAGCGAGCGCCTGGCACTCGCCCGCGAGCTGCATGACGAGCTGGGCCAGGGTTGCGCCGCCGTGCGTGCCGAGACCGCCTGCATCCGCCTGTGCGGCGCGGCCGATCGTGCCGCCACGCTCGCCGGCGTGGAGCGGGCCGACCGTGCGGCGCAGCAGCTCTACCAGACCGTGCGCGGCATGCTGCGCCGGCTGCGACCGGTCAACCTCGACGAGCTGGGGTTGATTGCTGCCTTGCAGGAGCTGTGCGAATCGTGGGAAGAACGCAGTGGCGTGCCCTGCATCTTTCACCATGAGAACTTGCCGGGCGAGTTCGGTGATTCCGTCGACATCGCCCTCTACCGCGTGACCCAAGAAGCGCTGACCAACGTGATGCGCCATGCGAACGCGAGCGCGGTGCATGTGAAGCTCGGCCGCAGCGCGCAGGGCGAGCTGCAGCTCAGCATCGAAGACGATGGCCGGGGCATGGACTTGTCGGCCGCCAGCCGCGGGCTCGGCCTGCTGGGCGCCACCGAGCGCGCGGCGGCACTGGGCGGCGAGCTCGATGTGCAGGCCGCACCGGGCGCTGGCGTGCGGCTCACGCTGCGCGTGCCGATGCCGGTGGCCGCCGCTGCGCCGGCCACGCAGCCTGCCAAGGAGCTGGCGTGATCCGCGTGCTGCTGGCCGACGACCACCCGGTGGTGCGCAGCGGCTACCTGCGCCTGCTCGACCAGGCCGGCGACATCCAGGTGATCGCCGAAGCCGGCGACGCCAATGCGGCCTACGCGGCGTTCACGACCCACCAGCCCGACGTGGTGGTGACCGATCTCGCCATGCCCGCCGGCGGCGGGCTGGAGCTGCTGCGCCGCGTGCTGCTGCGCGACGCGCAGGCGCGAGCGCTGGTGTTCAGCATGCACGACGCACCGGTGCTGGTGCGGCGCGCGCTGCAGGCCGGCGCGCGCGGCTTTGTCACCAAGGCCAGCCCGCCCGAGTGCCTGGTCGATGCCGTGCGTGAGCTGCATGCCGGTCGCCGCTACCTGGGGCGCGAGCTGTCGCCCAGCCTGCTCGATCGCCACCCGCACGACGAGGCCGAGCGGCTGGCCGAGCTGAGCACGCGCGAGTTCGAGATCTTTCGCCTGCTGGCGCAAGGCCACTCGGCGGCCGAGTGCGCGGTGGCGCTCAAGCTCAGCCCCAAGACCATCGCCAACGTGCAAACGGCGATCAAGGAGAAGCTCGGCGTGATCACCTCGGCGGCACTCGTGCACCTGGCCATTCGCCACCAGGTGATCACCACTGCCGGGGTCTGAGCAGGCAGCGGGTGCCGCGTGCTGCCGCGGCTGCCTTGGTGTTTGCGAGATGCGAGGTCGGGAAGTTTTCCCTGTGCTGCACGCAGGCCGCTTGGTAGCGTGGCATCACCACCCCCCAGACGACTCCCGTAACTCACCCACAAGGAAAGACACCGGAGATTTCGAGATGACCCACCCCTGTCGGCCGATCTGGCGCCACCACCCGCTCGCGAGCGCCGCGCTGCTGGCCCTGGCGGCGTCTGCGCCAGCCGTCCACGCGCAATCGGCCCCTGTCGATGCTGCGGCGGCGACCGCGACCGTCTTGCCCGCCGTCGAGGTGGTGGGCACCACCCCCGTGCCCGGCACTGGCGTGCCCAAGGACCAGATCCCGTCCAACGTGCAGACCGCCAACGAGCGCCGCCTGCGCCAGCTGCAAAGCCTGAACCTGCCCGACTTCATGAGTTCGGCGCTGCCCAGCGTCAACGTGAACCAGACGCAGGGCAACCCGTACCAGATGGACGTCAACTACCGTGGTTTCACTGCCAGCCCCTTGCTCGGCACGCCCCAAGGTCTGTCGGTGTTTCTCGATGGCGTGCGTGTGAACGAAGCCTTCGGCGATGTCGTCAACTGGGACCTGATCCCGATGGCGGCCCTGTCCACCATCACCTTGCTGCCCGGCTCCAACCCGCTGTTCGGGCTCAACACCCTGGGCGGCGCCTTGTCGCTGCAGACCAAGAGCGGCGACACCCACCCGGGCACCGAGATCGAGTTCGAAGGCGGCTCGTTCGGGCGCATCAGCACCGACCTCAGCCACGGGCGAACCCTGGGCGAGAACGGGCACCTGTTCATGTCGTTCAGCGGCTTGAACGAAGACGGCTGGCGCGACGAGTCGCCGTCGCGCATCCGGCAGCTGTTCGTCAAGGGCGGGCAGCGCACGAGCGACTGGTCGTGGGACGCGAGCGTCGGCCATGCCGACAACAGCCTCATCGGCAACGGCCCCTTGCCCGAATCGATGCTGGCGCAACGCCGAGAGCAGGTCTACACCCGCCCCGACGTCACCGAAAACCGCACCACCCAGTTCACGCTCAACACCACGGCGCGCCTGGGCGAGCAGTGGGAGATGGGCGCCACGGCCTACGCGCGCAGGAGCCGCGCCGACACGCTCAACGGCGACCTCAACGACGACTACGACCCACCCGCCGTCACCGAGAGCGGTGTCGAGAACCGTACCCACACCAAGACCGACGGTGAAGGCCTGGCCGTGCAGGCCACCTGGGCCCCGAAGATGCACCGTGTCAGCTTCGGCCTGTCGCACGACCGCGCGCGCAGCAGCTTCATGCAGACCGAAGCCGAAGGCGTACTCGACGGCACGCGCGCGGTCATCCCCACCCAAGGCGCCGAGACCGATGCGCAGATCTCCGGCCGCAGCCGCACCACCAGCGTCTATGTCCACGACCTGATCTCGCTGCAGCCCAACCTGCAGCTCACCGTCTCGGGCCGCTACAACGACACCCACGTGTCGACCGTCGACGATGGTCGCATCCAGCTGGGCCTGCCGACCACGCTCGACGGCGAAGGCCGCTACCGCAAATTCAACCCGGCCATTGGCGCCACCTGGCAGGCCACCCCCAGCCTCACCGCCTATGGCAGCTGGAGCCAGGGCAACCGTGCGCCCAGCCCGATCGAACTCGGCTGCTCCGACCCGGCCAACGCCTGCGTGCTGCCGAACGCGCTGCAGTCCGACCCGCCGCTCGAACAGGTCGTCTCGCGCACGGTCGAAGCCGGTGTGCGTGGCTCGCTGCCTCACGGCATGCGCTGGAATGCGTCGGCCTTCCGCACCGAGAACACCAACGACCTGCTCTTCATCAGCAACGGCCTGGCGGCCGGCTACTTCAGCAACTTCGGACGCACCCTGCGCCAGGGCGTGGAGCTGAGCCTGTCGCAGCAGTCGGGCGCGCTGACCTGGGGGGTGTCTTACAGCTACCTGCGCGCCACTTTCGAGTCGTCGGCCTGCATCGTGGCCGAAGCCAACAGCACGGCCGAGACCAGCGCCGCCTGCACCGGCGACGACGAGATCGAGGTGCGGCCCGGCGACCGCCTGCCCGGCCTGCCGGCGCACACCTTCAAGCTCACCGCCGACCTGCAGGTCACCCCGAGCTGGAACATGGGCCTGCAGGTGCGCGCCCAATCCAGCCAATACGTGCGAGGCAACGAGAACAACGCGCACCAGGCCGATGGCGTCGATTTCCAGGGCACCGGCCGCGTGGCCGGGTTCGGCGTGCTCGACCTCACCACACGCTGGACGCTGCGCCCCGGCTGGGAGCTGTTTGCCAAGGTCTCCAACGTGTTCGACCGGCGCCATTCGACCGGTGGCCAACTGGGCGAGAACGCCTTCGACGCCAATGGCGCGTTGCAGGCGCCGGCCGATTGGCGCCAGGAGCAGTTCGTGGCCCCCGGCGCACCACGGGCCGCCTGGATCGGGCTGCGGGTGCAGTTTGGCGGCGCAGAACTCTGAGCCCGCCCCCCACGGCTTGCCTCTTGCTTTGATCCCCTGGCGCAGGCGGCACTGAATCGCCCCGTCTCACCGGCGGCGCAGACTGTCCCGCGTTCGGCGCGGCTGTCGACGTGCGTGCTTCACCGGAGACAAGCCGCATGGATCGAAACGACGCGCTGTTGAACGATTGGCGCGGGCGCGCGCTGGCGCTGGAGGCCGAGGTGGCCAAGGCCGTGATCGGGCAGGCGAGGGTGATCCGCCTGGTCAACATGGCCGTGTTCGCGCGCGGGCACGTGCTGCTGCAAGGCGACGTGGGCGTGGGCAAGACCACGCTGCTGCGCGCCTTTGCGCAGGTGCTGGGCGGCGCCTTCGCGCGCACCGAGGGCACCATCGACCTGATGCCCAACGACCTCATCTACTACACCTACATCTCGGCCGAGGGCCGGCCGGCGGTGGAGCAGGGGCCCTTGATCCAGCACGGCGAAGACCTGGCCATCTTCTTCTTCAACGAGATCAACCGTGCCCGCCCGCAGGTGCATTCGCTGTTGCTGCGGGTGATGGCCGAGCGCAGCGTGTCGGCCTTCAACCGCGAGTTCAGATTCCCGCACCTGCTGGTGTTTGCCGACCGCAACCGGGTGGAGCGTGAAGAGACCTTCGAGATCTCGTCGGCCGCGCGCGACCGCTTCATGATGGAGGTCACCATCGACGCGCCCGCCAGCGATGCCGACCGGCGCGAGCTGATGTTCAACCCGCGCTTCCACGACACCGACCGCCTGCTGGAGCAGCTGGCCTCGGCCATGCTGAACTACCAGGCCCTGAACGAGGTGGCCGATGTGATCCAGCGCAGCGTGCAGGCGAGCGAGGCGCTGCAGGGTTACGCGCTCGCGCTGTGGCGCGCCACGGCAGAGCCGGCCGCCTATGGCGTCAAGCTCTCCGGCCTGGATGCGTCGCAGCTGATGCTGGCCGGCGCCAGCCCGCGCGGCATGAGCTACCTGCTGCGCGCCGCCCGCGTGGCCGCCTGGCTGGAGGGCCGCGGCTTCGTCACACCCGAAGACGTGCAGGCCGTCTTCGTCGAGACCATCGCGCACCGCCTGTGCTACCAGCCGGTGTTCGAGATGCGTCGGCAAGAGATCTCGGGCCCGCTGATGAGCGGCATCCTGGCCAGCGTGGCGGCCCCCTGAATCGGCAAGCGCTCCCATGACACGGCCGGCCACCCTTCCCGAGATCCACTACCGCATCGGCAGCGCGGCGCTGGGCCACTTTCCCGGCCATCACCGCAGCCGGCGCGGCGACAGCGGTTTCGAGTTTCGCGGCCACGCCTCGCTGCTCGACGCACCCGACCCGCGCCGCCTCGACCTTCACGCGAGCCTGCGCGACCCCTTCGGCAACTGGGCGGTGCGCATCTACAGCCAGCGCAAGTCGATCCCGGTCGCGGTGGTGGCCGACGTGTCGGCATCGATGGGTTTTTCGGGGGCGCAGCGCAAGCTCGGGGTGGTGGCCGACTTTGTCGACAGCCTGGCCTGGTCGGCCTGGCGCACCGGCGACAGCTTCGGGTTTGTCGCCTGCGACGAGCGTGTGCGTGAAGACCTGCTGCTGCCGCAAAGCCGCTCGCGGGCCGCCGCCGGCGAGCTGACACAGGCGCTGCGCAGCCTGCAGCCCACCGGCCGATCGGCGCAGGGTTTGCTGCTGGCGCACCGCCATCTGGCGCGACGGCGTTCGCTGGTGTTTGTGCTGTCTGACTTTCATTTCCCGCTCGATGAGGTGGCGGCGGGGATCGCGAGCCTGGCACACCACGACCTGGTGCCGGTGGTGTTGTGGGACCGGCAGGAGTTCAGCCTCAGCGCAACACGCGGGCTGGCCCAGGTGCTCGACCCCGAGACCGGCCGGCAGCGGCTGCTGTGGTGGCGCCCGGGCTTGCGCGATGAGTGGCGCGCGCAACAGGCGCAGCGGCGCGAGGCCTTGCTGCAGGTGTTTCGCGCGCAGCGGCTGAGCCCCTTGTTCGTCGAAGACGGCTTCGATGCCGACGCGGTGACGCGGCACTTCCATGCGTGACCTGATGCTCGCCGCAGCATTGAGCGCGGGCACGGGCCTGGCGCTCGCGGCCGACGCGCCAACGGATCCACCCACCCGCGCCTTGCGCGCCATCACCATCGAGCCGCGCGCCTTCGGTTACCACGTGGGCGACGTGCTGGAGCGCGAAGTCATCGTCCATGCACCCGAAGGTTTCGTGCTCGACGAGGCCTCGTTGCCGCGGCCCGGTGCGCGCGGCAAGGCGATCGAGCTGCGCAGCGTCGCGCGCCGCAGCAGCCCTGAGGCCGGCGGCACGCGCCACGAGTTGCGCCTGAGCTACCAGGTGTTCGTCTCGCCGCCCGAGGTGCGCACGCTGGAGATCGCGCCGTTCTCGCTCGGCTTCAAGGGCGAAGGGCGCGACCAGGGCCTGCGTGTCGACGCCTGGCCGGTGACGGTGTCGCCGCTCGTGCCCACCGAGGTCTCGCCACGCGAGGGCCTGGGCGAGCTGCGGCCCGATGTGGTGCCACCGCTCCTTGACCTGCGCCCGGCGCAGCGCCGCCTGCTGGCCTATGGCGGGGTGATGCTGCTGTGCCTGGCCTACCTCGCGCAGGTGTACCTGGCCATGCCGTGGTGGGCCCGCCGCAAACGGCCGTTTGCCAACGCCTGGCGGCAGCTCGGCCACCTGCCAACCGACAGCCTTGCAACGGATCGGCGGGCGGCCTGGCAGCGTGTGCACGAGGCCTTGAACCAGACGGCGGGCGAGGTGTTGTTCGAGCATGGCGTCGACCGCTTCGTGGCCGCGCAGCCGCGCTACGCCGGCCTGCGCGCCGACCTGCTGGCTTTCTTCCAGCGCTCGCGGCGCGAGTTTTTTGCCGCGGGCGAACCCGTGGCAGACGACGGGCGCTGGCTGGTCGAGTTCTGCCGCAAGTGCCGCGACGCGGAGCGGGGCGCAGCATGATCCATTTCGACCACCCCTGGCTGCTGTGCCTGCTGCCGCTGGCGCTGCTGCCGTTGTGGTCGCGAGCCGAGCACCCGGTGGTCAACGCCTGGGTGAGCTTGATGCCGCGTGACCGGGCGTCCGATGCCTTGCAGCAGGTGCTGAAAGGCGCTGCGGTGCTCGCGCTCGCCCTGCTTGTGTTGGCAATGGCCGGCCCCTACCGGCCCGAGTACACGGTGGAGCGCGTGGGCCAGGGTGCCGAGATCGTGGTGGTGCTCGACCGCAGCCGCAGCATGGACCAGGGGTTCGCCGGCGCGCGCCTCGCCGCCGGCACGGCCAAGCCACGCGGCACCGGCCCCGAGGCGCTGGACTACTACATGAGCCTGTCGCCCGGCCGGGTGCGCGATGCCAAAGGCAAGGTGGCGCGCCGCCTGCTGTCGGAGTTTGCGAGCAGCCGGCCCGATGACCGCTTCGGCATGGTGGTGTTCAGCACGCTGCCGATGCGCGTGCTCGACTTCACGCAGAAGAACGAGGTGGTGCTGGCCGCCATCGCCGCCGGCGAGATCGGCCGCGGCCTGTCGGAGACCAACATCGGCGTGGCCCTGCTGGAGGCGTTGTCGTTCTTCGACGAGCGGCCTTACACCGGCTCGCGCATCGTGATGCTGGTGTCCGACGGCGGCGACCGCCTCGACGAGGCCACGCAGGAGCGCATTGCCTTTGCGGCGCGCAAGCACCGCGCGGCGATCGACTGGTTCTACCTGCGCTCGGCCAACAGCCCCGGCCTGAACGCCGAGGCCGGTGACCCGCTGGGTGCGGCCGACACCGTGCCCGAGCACCTGCTGCACCGCTTCTTCCAGTCGCTGGGCACGCCCTACCGCGCCTACGAGGCCGACAACGACAAGGCCTTGCAGGCCGCCATCGACGACGTGAACCGCCTCGAGAACCTGCCCATCACCTACCTCGACGTCGTGCCGCGACGCGACCTTTCGCCGTATGGCCACGCAGCCGCGCTGCTGTGCGTGTTGCTGTTGCTGGGCGCGCAGATGCTGGAGATCAAGCGATGGGCCTAGCCACCCGGCGACGCACGCGCACCGTGCTGGCGGTGCTGGCCGTGGCGGCCTTGGCCTCGGCGGTCGACGGCGTGCACCTGTGGCGTCTGCACCGCTGGAACCTGGCCATTGCCGCCGATCCGCCGGTGGCCGCCGGTGGCACGGCACCCGCCGAGCTGCAATTCGCACTCGCCCACGCAAACGCGGCCAGCGGCGCCACTGAAGACGCCTTGAAGGGCTACCGCGCGCTGCAAGGCGATCAGGTGGATCAGGCGCTGGGCCGGGCCGCGCGCTACAACAGCGCCAACCTGCTGATGCGCCAGGCCATGGGCGTGCTCGCCAGTGCGCAGCCCGGCCAGGCCATCCCGCTGCTCGAGCTCGCCAAAGAGGTCTACCGAGAGGTGCTGCGCAAGGACCCCGGGCAGTGGGACGCGCGCTACAACCTCGAGCGCGCACAGCGCCTGTTGCCCGACCCCGACGACACGCTCGCCGGGCCGCCCGACCCCCAGCGCAACAGCGAGCGCGCCGTCACCACCATGCGCGGCTATTCGCCGGGCCTGCCATGAAGGTGCTCGCGTGGCTTCGCGCCTCATGGCGCGGCCAGCGCGAGCGCTGGTTGCTGGCGCTGGCCGCCGTGGCCCTGGCCGCCACTTTCTTCAACCCCGGGGTGCGCGTCGAGCGCAAGCTGTTCGAGCACGTGGTGGTGCTCGACATCACCCAGAGCATGAACGTGAGCGACCAGACGCTCGACGGCAAGCCCGCCTCGCGCCTGGCCTTCGCCAAACATGCGCTGCGCCAGAGCCTGCTCGACCTGCCCTGCGGCTCCAAGGTGGGCTGGGCGGTGTTCACCGAGTACCGGTCGTTCCTGCTGCTCGCGCCGGTGGAGGTGTGTGCGAACCTGAGCGAGCTGCGCGCCTCGCTCGCGCGCATCGAGCCCCGCATGGCCTGGTCGGGCAACAGCGAGGTGGCCAAGGCCTTGCACAGCGGCCTCGGCATCGCAAAGGCGCTGCCAGGCAAGCCCTCGCTGGTGTTCATCACCGACGGGCAGGAAGCGCCGCCGCTCAACCCGCGCTACCGCCCGGCCTTCGAGGACGACAAACCGGGTGAGGTGCCGGGTGTCATCGTCGGCGTGGGTGAGTTGATGCCGTTCCCCATCCCCAAGACCGACCCGCTCGGGCGACCACTCGGCTTCTGGCGTGCCGACGAGGTGATGCAGACCGATGCGCGCAGCCAGGGGCGTGGTGCCAGCGTCAGCGGCGAGAAGATGCTGGACGACGGCGCGGGCCCCGCGGCCACCGGCCTGGGCGGCACGCCGGGCCAGGAGCACCTGTCGGCCTTGCGCGAGGGTTACCTGCGCCTGCTGTCGGGGGAGCTCGGGCTGCGCTTCCATCGGCTGCAGTCGGCGCAGGGTCTGTCGAAGGAACTCTCGTCGCCGGCCTTCGCCAAGCCGGTGGTGGCGCGGGCCGATGGGCGGTTCGGGCTGGCCGTGCTGGCGTTCGTGCTGCTGCTGGCCAGGGCAGGGTGGAGGGGTCAGCGCGCGCCCTGGAGGAAGCCGGCCGCTGCCGCGACGGCCTCACTGTCGGACTGAACGGCAGCGGGCGGGCCACCCTTGCCCCACAGCACGCCGGCGAAAGGCATGGACAGGAAGCCCGCGCAAAGCATGGCGGAGTCGATCATCGGCTGCGCTTTCTCGCGGTTGCCGCTCGTCGTCACGAGGTGCATTCGCTTCTTGGCCATCTCGGCCTTGAAAGGCAGGCCCTCGATGCGCAGCCACGCGCTCCAGTGGTCGAGGTAGGTCTTGAGCGTGCTCGGGAAGCTGTACCAGTAGACGGGGGCCACCAGAACGAGATCGGTACAGCCCATCGTCGCGTCGAGCAGCGTGCGCAGGTGGCCTTCGGGCCAGGGGTAGGTGCCCACGGTGTGGCGCCGATCGATGAAGGCCGGCATCGGCATCTGCGCCAGGTGCAGCCAGGTCTGCGCGGTGTCGGCCGGCAGGCCGGCCGCAGCCTGCCGGGCCAGCCATTCGGTGTTGCCGACGTGGCCGGGCTCGCGGGTGGAGGCAACGATGAACAGGTAGTGAGGCATCGAATCTCTCTTTGATTGAAGGACCTGATCGGTGATCTTGCTTGGCCGCCCTGGCTCCGTTCGGGCTGAGCCTGTCGAAGCCAGCGCCGTGCTGGAGCGCACCCTCCCTTCGACAAGCTCAGGGCGATCGGAGTTTGGCCAAGGAGGGTTGCTGATCAGATCGAAGTGTGGGCAACAAATGAAACGAACGCGGCGTGGTGTGAAGTGTTGCTGAAGCGTGCCGGTTCGACACTGCCATCACTGTCAAACACGAACCGGAGTTCTCCATGCCCACGAAATTTGCCCGCCGCCTGTCCTGCCTCGCTCTGCTGTCGGTGGGCCTGATCGCATCGCCTGCCCACGCCACCGACGCGGTGGTCGTGAACGACTATGACGTCTTCGTGGACCCGCCCACCGCCTTCGCCTTCATCAAGCTGCCCATGGGCTGGAAGTTCATCGGCAAGCTCGATGCCGATCAACTGCGTGACCTGCCGCCGGGCACCTTGACTTCGCTGCTGCCGGCCGACGAAGGCGCGGTGAAACTCGCTGCGGCCCCGAAGCCGCAAGCGGCGAAGAAGAAGAGCTGACGCGCAGAAGCTTCAGCGCTTCACTGCGCTGCCCAGGCCCTTGGCGCTGTCGAGGCCCTTCGCGCCGGTGAGCACGATGTCGTCGAGAACGGCATCGGTGAAGTCGGCGCCCGTCACGTCGGCGCCGCGCAGGTCGGCACCGGCCATCTTCGCGTTGAAGAAGTTCACACCGCGCAGGTTGGCGCCCGCGAGCTTGGCGAAAGACATCAGCGAGCGGTTGAGGTCGGCGCCTTCGAGGTCGGCATCGCTGAGGTCGGCGCCCGACAGGTCGGTGCGCATCTGACCCATGCCCTGGTTCTTGATGTTGACGCCGAGGTTGGTCTTGACCAGCTTGGCGCCGCGCAGGTTGGCCCCGGGGAAGTCGGCAATGATGCGCGCGCCGCTCAGGTCGGCGCCGGCGAAGCTGGGTGGTGTCTTCACCTCACCGCCGAGCACCACCACGCTGAGCAGGCTGCTGCCGACCAGCTTGGCGCCGCTGAAGTCGGTGCCCATCAGCCATGCGCCGTTGAGGTTGGCGCGCGTGAGGTCGGCGCCGTTGAACTTGCTCAGCACCAGCTTCGACGCGAACAGGCTGGTGTTGACCAGCCGCGCCTGGCGGAAGTCAAGGCGGCTCAGGTCGAGGTCGGAGAGATCGAGGTCTGACAGGTCGGCGGGCTTCTGCGGGGTGGCCGCAGCCAGCCGCTCGCGCACCTGCTCGGCGGTGAGCTGGGCGGCCCATGCCGTGCGGCTGCTCAAGCCGAACACGGCGGACGCGATTCCGATGTTCCAGACCCTTCTGCGCACAGTGTTTGCTCCAGTCGAGTGATGATGCTGTGCGGTGCCGCGCAAAAGATCAAGGCCGTGAACCCTGCCTGTCGATCCTTGCCAACCCGCCGCACGCCAACCCGAGGAGACCGACATGACGCAATGGCGAAAGAAGACCCCCGACGAGGTGTACACGACGGAAGAAGTCGAGGCCCGGCTCAAGGCCGAGCTGCCGAAGTGGACCTTCGAAGACGGATGGATCCGCCGCAAGTACAAGACCGCCGGATGGAAGGGCACGCTGATGGTGGTGAACACCGTGGGCCACCTGGCCGAAGCGGCCTGGCACCACCCGGACCTGACGGTCTCGTTCGCCTTCGTGACCGTCAAGCTGATGAACCACGCCGCCAAGGGCATCACCGAAAAAGATTTCGCGCTCGCCGCCAAGATCGAAGAGGTGGTGATGTGGCAACCCGGTGCGGTGGAAGGCTCGGCGCTGGAGGGCACGCCCGACGACCCGCGCTTCAAGTACATCAAGTACGACTGAGAAGGTGATGACACAGTGTCACCCTGCCGGAACACGCGCAGGCAGCGCTCTCCCCGCGATACCAGGGTAAACCTCAGCGGAACGGGGCTTGCTTAGTCAGCCCCAATGGGCACTCTCCTGCGTCTCGCCACTGACAGTCACCGTGTGTTGAAGCTGCGCGCGCCGGGCCGGCTGCACCTCGGCTTTCTCGACCCGGCCGGCAGCCTCGGTCGCCGCTTCGGCAGCCTGGGGCTGGTGATCGACGGCCTTGCGACCGAGATCGAGCTGAGCGCGGCCTCGTCCGACGAGGTGCTGGCTGCCGATACGGCGGCGCAGGCCGAGATCGACCGCGCCAGCCGTTACCTGAAGTTGCTGCGCGAGCACACGGGCCTGCAGATGCCGCTGCGCGTGCAGCTCACGCACGTGTTGCCGCCCCATGCGGGTTTTGGCTCCGGCACCCAGCTCGCACTGGCCATCGGGCGTGCGTTTGCCCACTGGCATGGGCTGGAGCTGAGCAGCGCGACGCTTGCGCACTGGTTGGCGCGCGGGCTGCGCTCGGGCATCGGCATCGCCGGCTTCGACCAGGGCGGCCTGCTGGTCGATGGCGGGCCGGGGGCCGACGGCATGCCGGCGCCGCTGCTGTCGCGCATCGCCTTTCCGTCGGCGTGGCGCGTGGTGGTGGTTCAGGACGAGCGCCACCGCGGCCTGTCCGGCACGCAGGAGAAACAGGCCATTGCCACGCTGGCGCCTTTGCCGCAGGCGGCGTCGGCCGATATCTGCCACCAGGTGCTGATGCGGGTGTTGCCCGGTGCGGCAAGCGGCGAGTTCGCGCCTTTCGCGGCCGGCATCAACCGCGTGCAGCAGCTGCTCGGCGCGCACTTCGCGCCGGCGCAGGGCGGTGCGTACACGAGCCCGGCGGTCGGGCGCATCGTGCAGTTCATCGCCGATGCGACCGGAGCGCAAGACGGCGCGGCCATCGGCCAGAGTTCGTGGGGCCCGACGGGGTTTGCGATCCTGCCCTCGCAGGCGAGCGCCGAGGCGGTGCTGCGCGCGCTTCGCGCCACGCGCCTGCTCGAACCGGGGCTCACGGTGAGCATCGTTGCCGGCCTGAACCGTGGTGCAGTGCTCAGCGAGCACGCCTGCGAGCCGCACTGACCCTGAACACGACACCGAACACGCGACCGGATACGCCAGAGAAGACACCATGGAACGCCCCTACATCCTCCACATGTTCACGCCAGGCAGGCAGATGAGCCCGTTCGACGTCAACATGGCCGCTGACGCCGGCTACCAGGTCATCGCGCCGTACTGCGAGGTCGAACTCGACGGCATCACGGCGCTCACGCAAGACGCCATCTTTTCGCGCGGCCCCAAGGGCGTGGCACGCACCGGCCTCTTCATCGGTGGCCGCAATGCGATGCTCGCCGCCGACATGCTCGAGCGCGCCAAGGCCTCGATGGTCAAGCCTTTCGTGGTCTCGGTGATGGCCGACCCGAGCGGCGCCTACACCACGGCCGCGGCCATGGTCGCCTGCACCGAGGCGGCACTGCAGAAGCAGGGGCACGGCCTCGACGGGTTGCGGGTGGTCGTGCTCGGCGGGCTGGGCCCGGTGGGGCGCATCGCCGGCGTGATTGCCGCGCAGGCCGGCGCCTTGGTCACACTCTCCAGCCGCAGCGGTGCGGCAGCGGCCGAAGCGGGCGCGCGGGAAACGGCCGCCCGGTTCAAGGTGACGATGCACGGCGTCTCGGGCGCCGACCGCGCGGCCGTGCGCGCCTCGCTGGCCGAGGTCGACGTGGTGCTGGCCTGCGCGGCGGCTGGCGTGCAGGTGGTCTCGGCCGATGATCTGAAAGAGGCGAAACGCCTCAAGGTGGCTGCCGACGTGAACGCCGTGCCGCCCGAAGGCATCGCCGGCGTGGGCGTGATGGACGACGGCAAGGCGCTGGCGGGCAGCGCTGCGGTGGGCATCGGCGCGCTGGCCATCGGCAACGTGAAGTACCAGACGCAACACCGCCTGCTGGTGCAGATGCGAGAGTCCGACAAGAAGGCGCTGGTGCTCGGCTTCCCGGAGGCGTTCGCCACGGCGCGGGCGTTCATCGCGGAGCGTGCGGCCGGCGGGGCCGATTGAATCGCGCCCACCCGGCCGGCACGATTGCCGTGGCGGCGTTGTCTGCGCGCCTGATGGCCGAGGCTTCGGCGCGCGATGGCTTCGACGTGGTGGCGCTCGACCTGTTCGGCGATGTCGACACCCGCGAGGCTTCATCGCATTGGATGAGCCTGGGCGAACCCGCCACGCTCGCGATCGACGACGCACGAACGCTCGCGGCCCTGCGCGAGCTGGCGCGGCGCGGCGACGTGAGCGGCTGGGTCGCCGGCAGCGGCTTCGAAGGCCGGCCTGGCTTGCTGGCCGAAGCGGCTGAGCTGCTGCCGCTGGTCGGCACTTCGGCGTCGGCCGTCTGCCGCGTGCGCGACCCGGCCGAGTTCTTCGACTTTCTGGCCTCGAACGGCATTCACTACCCACCGGTGCGGCTGGGCGCGCTGTCGCGCACGCTGCCCGACGACGGCACGCGCTGGTTGGTGAAAGACGCAACCGGTTGTGGCGGCTGGCAGGTGTGGCGCGCCACGCCGCGGCGCCTGGCCGACATGCCGGCTCACCACTACCTGCAGCAAGAGGCGCCGGGCGTGCCGATGTCGGCCACCTTCATTGCGAACGGGCGCACGGCGGTGATCCTCGGCTTCAACGAGTTGACGGTGCGGCGTTTCGGCCCCCGGCCGTTCGTGTTCTGCGGTGCAGTGGGGCCGGTCACGCTGCCAGCGCCAGCGGCCGCGCGCGCGCTGGCCGCCGTGCGCGCGCTGACGGCCGGGTTCGAGTTGCGTGGCCTGTGCAGCCTCGACTTCATGCGCGACGGCGACCAGATCGCCGTGCTCGAGGTCAACCCGCGCCCACCCGCCAGCATGGCCTTGTACGGCGAAGGCCTGATGGCGGCGCACGTGCAGGCCTGCCTGCATGACGAGCTGCCGGCGCCGCGCGCCTGGCCCGGCCGTGTCGAAGGCACCGAGATCGTGTTTGCGCGCCACAGTGGGCTGGTCGATGATGCGATGGCACGCCGCCTGAGCGCCTGGCCCGGTTCGCACGACCTGCCGCGCGCCGGTACGCGCCTCGACGCGGGCGACCCGCTGTGCAGCCTGAGTGCGAGTGGGGCCGATCCCGATGCAGTAAGGGCCGTCTTGCACCAGGCCCGTGAGGCCTTGCTCGACACACTGGAGATGCCACGATGACCGACACCACGCCACCGCTGGCCGCGACGACGCTGAGCGTCAACGCCGGGGCGCGCCCGCTTGTCGAGCGTCTGATCGCAGACGCCGAGGCGCTGCAGGTAGCGGTGCGCCGCGATGCCAGCGGCGTGTGCATCGTCGATGCCGGCATCGAGGCGCGCGGCAGCGTGGCGGCGGGCCTGTTGATCGGCGAGATCTGCATGGGTGGGCTGGGCCAGGTTGGCCTGCACGCCGGCGGGCTGGAGAGCTGGCCCACCTGGGTCGAGGTGCGCAGCTCGCAGCCGGTGCTGGCCTGCCTGGGCAGCCAGTACGCGGGCTGGAGCCTCGCCGCCACGAAGGAAGAAACGGGCGGCAAGAAGTTCTTCTCGCTCGGCTCGGGCCCGGCGCGCGCGCTGGCCGGCAAGGAAGACCTGTTCAAGGAGCTCGGCTACCGCGACCGCGCTGACCACGGCGTGCTCGTGATGGAGGTCGACCGAGTGCCGCCCCAGGTGATCATCGACAAGCTGCTGCACGACTGCGCGCTGCGGCCCGAGGCGCTCACCATCGTGCTCACCCCGACCACCAGCCTCGCTGGCACGACGCAGATCGTCGCGCGCGTGCTGGAGACCGCGCTGCACAAGGCGCACACGCTGGGCTTTGCCTTGGGGCACATCATCGAGGGCGTGGCGACGGCGCCGCTGCCGTCGCCCACGCCCGATGGCGCTCTGGCGATGGGTCGCACCAACGACGCCATCCTCTACGGCGGCAAGGTGCACCTCACGGTGCGTGGCGACGATGCGGCTGCGCGTGCGCTCGCGAAGCAGCTGCCTTCAACCAACTCGCGCGACCACGGCCGCTCGTTCAGCGACATCTTCAAGGAAGCCGGCTACGACTTCTACAAGATCGACGCAGGCCTCTTCGCGCCGGCCGAGGTGTGGGTCAGCAACATCGACAGCGGCAACACCTGGCACGGCGGGGCGCTGAACATGACGCTGCTGCGCCAACTCTGGTTGCAGGAAGCGTGATGACAGCCCCCCAGTCGCTTTGGCTCCTGCCCCCGAGGGGCGCCACCCATCGGGCCGGCGGAGCCGGACCCGGACCCTTGGGCGTTGCGCGGTCAACGCGGCAACGGAGCGCACGATGACACGCGTCGCGATCATGACCGATGAGATCGGGTGGCACACCCGTCAGTTGCAGGCTGCGCTGCGTGCACGCGGTGCCATCGGCCGCTGCATCGACCTCGCCGATTGCCACATCGACACCACCGCCGCCTGGCACGGCCTCGCGCTGCCGGGCTTCGGCCGCGCGCTGCCCGATGCGGTGCTGGTGCGTGGCGTGGCCGCCGGCAGTTTCGAGCAGGTCACCAAGCGGCTCGGGGTGCTGCATGCGCTGCGCGAACTGGGCGTGCCGGTCTACAACGATGCGCGTGCCATCGAGCGCAGCGTCGACAAGTCGATGACCAGCCAGCTGCTGCATGCGGCCGGCATCCCCACGCCGCCCACCTGGGC
>NZ_JADMJX010000277.1:2680-32716 GCF_018780185.1 Rhizobacter sp. | reverse complement strand
AGCTGCGCCTTGTCCAGCCCGAACGACTTGTCGTGCGAGCCGGGCACGCTCGTGAAACCGACGTTGACGCGGTTCCATGCGTTGATCGCCATCACCGAGAACGTGAGGTCCGACAGCTCCTTCTCCGACAGCTGCGTGCGCACCTTGTCGAACACGTCGTCGGGCACGCCGTGTGCGGGCAAGGTGGTCAGCACTTCGGTCCAGGCGAGCGCCGCGCGCTCGCGCGGCGAGAAGAGCGTGGACTCGCGCCAGATCGCCAGATGGTGCAGGCGCAGCGGTCGTTCGCCGTGGATCGTGGCCTGCTTGACGTGCATGTCGACGCAGAAGCCGCAGCCGTTGATCTGCGAGGCGCGGACCGCGATCAGGTCCTGGATCTTCTCTTCGACGCTGCTGGTCTTCACCAGCATGCTGAACTCGAGGAACTTCTTGAAGAGCTCAGGCGATTGCTGCATGTAGTTGATGCGTTGGGTCATGGTCACTCCGGTGGGTTGAAGAAGGAAGCACAGATGGGCCGCCGCGTGCTCGACGAACGCACGGCACGCTGCGTCGCCGCACCCGAGCGCGCGCGCGATCTCGGTGTCATCGGCGTCGAACCCCTGGCGCAGCAGGAAGGCGATGCGCACCTGCGGCGGCAGTTGCTCCAGCCGGGTGGTGAGCGCCGCCAACAACACATCGGCCAGTGAACGAAGCGGCCCATCCATACCCACAAGACGCGCCGGCCGGCCGCTTTGTGACGCGCCCGATGAATAAAGTGCCGTGATCAGCCGCCGAGCGCGGCGACGATGCGTGCCAGCTTGTCGGGGTTGCGCTGCACCTGGATGCGCACGATGCGCTCGCCGTCGGTCTGGTAGGTCTGCGCCGACTCGAGCGCGCCGTTGAAGAAGCGCAGCAGACCCCATTCGCCATTGAGCCGCACGAGCTGGAGGCGCAAGCCCTCGTGCCAGCGGCGGTGCGCCGCGAAGAAGAGCTGCGCGATGCGCTGCCCACCCACCAGGGGCTTGGGAAAACTCGGCAGCTTGCCGCCGCCATCGCCGATGAGCTCGGCGCCGTCGGCCAGCATGGCGCGCAGCGAAGCGAAATCACCGCCCGTCATCGCCTGCGCAAAGCCGCTCAGCAACCGGTGGTGAGTGGCAGGCGACACCTGGTAGCGCGGCCGCGCGTCGGCGAGCTGCTTCTTCGCGCGGCTGACCAGCTGGCGGCAGGCAGGCTCGGCCTTGCCGATCATGCGGGCCACCTCGGGGTAGTCGACGTCGAGCACCTCGTGCAGCAGGAAGGCGGCGCGGGCCTCGGGCGAGAGCCGCTCCAGCAGCATCAGGAAGGCGACCGACACATCGTCGGCGCGCTCGAGCAAGGCCTCGGGGCTGGCGGTTGATTCGGTGAAGAGCGAGTCGGTCAGCAGCGGCTCGGGCAGCCAGATGCCGGCATAGTGTTCGCGCTGCAGCTTGGCCGCACGCAAGCGGTCGATCGCGATCCGCGTGGTGACGGTGACGAGCCAGGCCTCACCGTTGTCGGGCGGATCGGCCTGTGCCTCGTGCCAGCGCAGCCAGGCGTCTTGCACCACCTCTTCGGCCTCGGCCACGCTGCCGAGCATGCGGTAGGCAATGCCCTGCAGACGCGGGCGCAGGCGGTCGAAGCTGTGGGTGGGGTCTTCGGGCTGCATCGGCGAGAGGTGTCTTGCGTGAGTTGACGGGCGCGCGCCCGCTTTCTCCACTCTAGACGTTGGGCCATCGCAGTTTGTGACATCACGCCCGCTGACGGACACTCACCCTTCCCTGATTCTCCCGGCCGCCCCCTTGACCCCTCACCTGCACTCCCTCGCCAACGGCCTGCGTGCCGTCGCCATCCCCATGCCCTGGCGGCAGACAGTGAGCCTGAGCGTGTTCATCCGCACCGGCAGCCTGCATGAGCCGCGGGTGTTGAACGGCATCAGCCACGTGGTCGAGCACATGGCCTTCAAGGGCACGCACACGCGCGACTGCCAGCGCATCAACCTCGATGCCGAGCGCCTGGGGGCCGAGGTCAACGCGCACACCGACAAGGACCACACCGCGTTCCACATCGAGGGCCTGCCGAACGACCTGCCCACCTTCGTGGCGCTGTTGGCCGACATCGTGCGCAACAGCAGCTTCCCGGGCGACGAGCTGGAGCGCGAGCGCCAGGTGCTGCAACATGAGTTCACCGAGTTCGAAGAAGACCCGGTCAACATCGCGTTCGAGCTCTTCGACCGCGCGTGCTACGGCCTGCAGCACCCGGCGGGCCGCTCGGTGATCGGCACCCGCGCCATTCTGAAGCGCATCACGCGCGACGACCTGCTGGCCTACGTGCAGCACCAATACACCGCCTGCAACGTGGTGGTGGCGGCCGCCGGCCCGGTGGATGAAGCTGCGTTCCTGCGCGCCACCGAAGCCGCGTTCGGCGACATGCCGCGCGGCGAGCCCAACACCGTGCCACCGCCGGTGTGGCACGGCGGCGTGAAATCGCGTCGCGTGGCGGGCAGCGAACAATGCCAGATCGTGATGGGCTTCGAGGCACCGCCGCTGGCCGATGACAGCCACGTGGCGCACGTGCTTGCGGCCGCCCTGCTGGGCGAGGGCATGAGCTCACCGCTGCTGGACGAGATTCGCGAGCGCCGTGGCATCGCCTATCACGTAGGCTGCTCGGCCGACGTGATGCCACACGCCGGCCAGGTGGTGATCGACGCCGCGACCGACCCGCGGCAGGCCGACGCCTTCTTCACCGAGACGGCGCGCCTGTTGCAAGAGCACGCCGACGGCACCGACCCGGTGGGCTTGCAGCGCGCGCGCAACCAGATCAGCGTGCGCACCCTGCGCGCCCTCGAGCACCCGGCCAAACGGCTTGAAGCCGCGGCGCAGGATGTATTCACCTTTGGTCAGCTGCGTGACTCGCGGCTGTGGCTCGCGCGCTTGCAGGCCGTCAGTGCCAACGAAGTGCGCGAGGTGTTTGCCCGCATGCTGGCCGGCCATGGCGCGGTGGGGCTGGCGGGCAGCGTGACGGCGCGGGCGAAGGAGCGCGCCGAGGCGCTGGTCGCCAAAGGCTAGATCACATGCCGAAGATGCGCACCAGCAGCCACAGCGGCACGCCGACGTAAAGCGCGACGAGCCCGAGCCGCTCGAACCAGCGCCGCGCGTCGACCGCCTGCCCGGGGCGCACGATCAGCGTCGCCAGGGTGCCGGCCTCGATGGCGGTGCGCACACCGGCAGCCGTCAGCACCACACCGATCGCCCAGGCCGCCCACCACAGCACAAAGCCCGCGAGGTAGGCCTTCAAGCCGAAGGCCTCGTACTCGCCGAAGCTGCTGCCGAAGGTGATGTGCTGGTGCAGCCGGAACGCGGGGACCGCGAGCAACAGAGGCAACACGACGAACTTCACCAGCGGGTGGTCCAACCGGCCGCGGCGGATGGCCCCGCGCGCCTGGGCATACAGGCTGCTGCGCGTGGGCGCCGGCACCGGCGCCGCCGCACCTGCGGCCACCAGCACCCGCGCCAGCGCCACGGGGTTGGCATGGGCGAGCCCATGACGTCGGCCCGAGGCCAGCCGGAGCGACGCACCTCTGGCAGGAATGGGCAGGCGCCACGGCTCGATGGCGGCGATGTCTTGCAGCGCGAGCTCCATGCGCCGCTTGCCGCGTGTCAACACCAGCAGACCCGGCTCCAGCGTGGCACGGGCCGCGAAGGCGCGCAGCACCAGCCAGGCCGCCAGCTCGGGCGCCAGAAAGAGCGCACTGAAGACGCGGATCTGCGCCAGCGTGTTGGTCGGCCAGGAGCCGTCGCCAAGCAGGAAGGCAAGCACCATCCAGAGCAGGCTGCCACGCGCGAAGGCCCGCAACACACCCGCCACCACCCGCGCCGCAGGTGGCAGCACGGCCACGCGCGCGGGCATGGCGGCCGCATCGGCCACGGCCTCAGATTCTTCGGCGCCCGGTGCCCACCAATGGCGCAACACGGCCGCCAGGGTCAGCAGCACGAGGAAGGCTGCGGCCACACGCCCGACCCAGTCACCCCAGGCCACCATCAGCGTGAGTGGGGGGTCGGCCACCGGCAGCTCACCGATCACCAGCGTGCGCTCGCCCATCTTCGAGTCGGCGATCACGCGACCGGTGGCGTCGATGACGGCGCTGTGGCCGTTTGAGGTCACGCGAAACTGCGGCAGGCGGGTCTCGATGCTGCGAAATGCCGCCGCCGTCTGGTGCATTTCGGCGCCGAGCGTATCGCCGGTGAACCAGGCGTCGTTCGACATCGTCAGGATGGCCTGCGCGCCCTGGCGTGTGCCCTCGATGGCGAGGCCGGTGTCGGTGTCGTCGAGGCAGATCAGGGGCAGCACCGGGATCTCGCGGCCGTCTTTGAGGCGCAGCGGGAACACCCGCGCGCCGGTGCCGGGCAGCCAGGCGCCCGTCCACGGCAGCAGTTGCCGAAGCGTCGGGCCGTCGAGCCACGCCGGCACGTATTCGGTGAACGGGAAGAGCCGCGTCTTGCGGTAGTAGCCGAGCACGCCCTTGCCGGGCTCGACGAAAGCGGCGGCGTTGTATTCGCCTGCGTCGTCCACGTCGTAGGTGCCGAACACGAAGGGCACCTGGGCCGCGTTGACGATGCCCTGGATCTCGCGGTCGAGCTCGGCACCGGCTTCGTTCTTCGGATGGCCAAAGGTCAGCGGGTAGACCGTCTCTGACCACAGCACCGCATCGGCGTGCTGCTTTTCAACCGCGTCGTAGGTCATCGCGAAGTGCGTGTCGAGCACCTCGCGCACCACCACGTCGGCGCCCTTTTCGCGGCGCAGCCGGTCGTAGTCGGTGATGTTCGACTGCACCAGGCCCATGCGCAGTGGTTTGCTCGCAGGCGCAGGGGTGGTGGAGAGCGTCGAGACCACATGGGCACCGTAGCCCGCCAGCAGCAGCGGCACCAGCGCGGCCAGCGCGAGCGGCCTGACGATCGCGAGCACGCCCTCGGCGCGCCGCGCGATGGCGGCGCTGACGCCTTCGTTCGCCAACAGCAGCAGCAGCGTGAGGCCGGCCGTGCCGCCCACGTCGGCCGCCTGGCGCAAGAGGGGTGACGGGTACAGCCCGTAGCCCAGCGTATCGCCGAGGAACTTGATGCCCAGCCATTCGGTCGCGACCCAGGCCGATGCGCCCGCGAGCGCGCACAGCACCGGGCCGTGCCAGCGGCGTGTGATGTGGCGCACCAGCGCGAAGGCGATGAATTGCGGCTGCAACAGCGGCGCCGCGATGAGCACGATCACCAGCCCCGCGGCCGGACCGATCTGTGCGTAGCCGCCGATCGCTGTGCCGAACCAGGCGAACGCCGCCGCCGTGAAGGCCATCGACATCAACCAGCCGCCGAGCAGCGCGCCCCCAAGCGACTTGTTCGCATCGAGCGTGCGCAACCACGGCACCAGGGCCACGAAGCCGAGCAGCCAGCCGCTGCCGCCTCGGGCATACAGGCCGAGCAAGGCGGCGCTGGCGAGGAGGCCGGCGCACAGGCGAACACCGGGGCGGGAAAGGAGGGCTGTGAAATTCAACTTCAGGTTTCCTGATCAGGGGCACTTGCCTGAGCCTGAATCCGTTCGCCCTGAGCCTGTCGAAGGGTGCGCACAGCACGGCGCTGGCTTCGACAGGCTCAGCCCGAACGGAGAACTAAGGCTTGTCGGGTTCAACCGGCGCGGGGACCACGATGCGCCGGTTCGGCAAACCGGGTGGGGCCAGCTCAGGTGGCACGACACGGTCTTTGGGGATCGCCATCGGGCGGCCCGCCGCATCCAGGAACTGGCGGTCGGGCGCGTACATCAGGATGGGCTCGATGGGCTGGCCGTCGTCGGTCGTCTGGTGGTGGCGCACATAACCTTCAGGCAGCGCAAAGTCCTCGGGCACCGCGAGCCCGATCAGGGTGGGCTTGGTGCCCGGCGGTGAAAACGCGCCGATGCCGGTGTAGACGCCGGCCCGGTGCAGGCGGTCGAGCACCTCGGCCATGGTCGGGTTCTCGCCCGCGTTGAGGTAGTCGCGCAGGTCGGGCGTCTGGTCACCATCGGGGTCACGCAGGCGCATCGCGGGCCTCGCTGCGGCGGACGATGCCCCGAGGCTCGGCTCCACGGCAGGCTCCGGGGCCGTCGGGTCGGCGGGCGCGGCGTCGCGCCACATCGAGGCGGGAGGCGGCGCGCTACTGCTCGCCACGCGGGTCGGCTCGTCGGGTGCACTCACCCAATAGGCCAACACGCCCGCGACCACCAGCAAGGCCATGACGAGGTAGCCGAAAGACGGGCCAAACGCCCGCCTCTCGGTGACCGGGTCGCTCGGCGTGTGGCCCTGGTGACCCGGTCGGTTCATGGAAGAACACCGCTCAAGCCTCAGGGAGCCGTCGGGTTGCCGACCGACATCGCCCAGCCCGTGCGCTCATGCGCGTAGCGGTCCCAGATCGGGCTCTTGCCATTGGTGAACGACGTGTAGCGCGGCGCAGCCGAGCCGCTGGCGGTGCCGGTCAGGCCGGTCGAGGCATTGCCACCGGTGTAGGTCGGGTGGATGTCATCGGACTGGATGTAGTCGATGGTGCTGCTGGCGCTGACGCGCTTGAGGTTGGCGTCTTTGATGGTCGAGCGCAGCGTCTGGGTGATGCGGGTCACGTAAGCAGACTCGCTTTCACCCGGCACGTACTTGATGGCTTCGGAGTCGACCAGACCGTCACCGTTGGTGTCGTAGTCGGCAGCGTGGTACATGGCGAAGCTGTCGATGTACACGAAGCCCTTCTGGCGGGCGTAGTCGCCCATCATCCAGTTCACGCGGGCGGCGTAGCGCAGCATCATTTCCGAGACGTTCACGCCCTGGCCGGTCGAAGCGTCCTTGCAGCTGCTGATCTTGTTGTTGGCGTCGAGGCCCGGGTAGTGCAGGTTCGAGATGATCTTCAGCTTCACGCCCGAGTAGGCGTTGGCGTTGATGTAGTCCATCGCCTTGGCGACGTGGGTGCGGCAGCTTTCGGTGCCGGACTCGAGCTTGGTGTAGCTGCAAGTGCCCGACTGGCCGTTGAAGTCGGCACGGTTTTGCAGGCCGTCGTTGCCGCACATCTCGAACGCGACCACGCGGGTGGCGCTGTTTTGCATGTAGGAACGCTCGGCGACGATCTTGTTGTCGTAGATGTCCTTGGCCAGGGCACCCGACTTGGTGCGGCGGATGCTCTCGATGTCAGCCTTCCACAGCGCGGACAGGTACTCGGCTTGCACCGTGGGGCCAGGGTACTTGGCCACGCTGGTCACGCCGGTGTTGAAGCCCGCGAAGATCGAGTCGCCATAGGCGACAACGCGGTACTTGGTCGAGGTGAGCGACCGGTTGACGGTCCAGGAAGCGTTCTGGGTGATCGTGCTCGCCGCCACCTCGGCACCGAAGCCCAGCAGGGCCAGTGCGGGCAACAGCGTGCGCAACACGGTGCGCGCGCGCTGCAGGGGAATGCTCGTTGTCATGTGTGTCTCTCCTAGGTCTTGCGATTTGTTGTGGAAACAGGGCGCCCCAACTTGCAAGGCCTCCTGAATGCGGGTTGAGCCCGCAGTTCGCAATCTAGGCAGTAAGTGCACGACCGTCCATTAGTGGATAGCCTAGGCCACAGTCAAGCACCCCAGTCATTCAGGCCAAGTTCATATATATCAACGACTTAGCTTGAATTTCGACCGCCCATGCGCTGTTGTCGATGGTGCGGAAATCGGGCATAAATGCACACTCGTTTAGATGCTCGCGCTCGCCTCTGTCTACAAGAGCGCCTTGGCCGCTTCGATGCGCAGCGCCAGCGCCACGGCTTCGTCGTTCATGACCCGTATCAAGAAGCGCCGCGCCTCCAGAGACCCGGGCGGGGCCGCCGGTTGCGGGCTCGGCGGGAGGCCGGGGTCGGCATTCGCCGTCGCGAGCGCAGGCGCGCTCGCTCTGAGCCGCTCCGCGGCGACCTCGAACGCGGCGCGTTTGATGCTGCCCAGGCGGGCCAGCAGGTCGGCTTGGCCATCGGTGCCGGGCGGGGTGTCAAGCCAGGGGGTTTCAGCGAAAACGGGCGCCAGGTCTTGTGCCACGAACGCAGACCAGTAGCCGGTGCCCGCCTGCTCTTGAGGCACCCACGGCGCGTGATGCGCGGTGTGCGGGGCCGAGGCATCCACCATCGGCATCAGGCGCAGGCGCGTGGGTGCAACGTCGTTCAGGTAGCGCGCGCACAGCAACACCAGAAACGCATGGGCCTGCGCCACAGTCTGCGGCTCGGCGAGCGAGAACCAGAGCTGAAAGCCGTCCGCCCCCGACACGGCAATGGCGGGTGCCGGCCATTCCAGATCGGTCTGCACGCCGCGCCACACCTTGGACAGCAGCTCCCAGCTCGCGGGCCGCGCCAGCTCCAGCACCATCGCACGCACGCGGCCGCCGGCGTCGATCAAGTCGGGTGCGGTGGCGTCCGCGCCCGGGTCGGCGGCCGGGTTCGGCAGGTACAGGCGGCGCAACTCGGACTGCAGGCGGTTCATGGCGGTGACAAGAGTGGCCGAAGCGGCAGACGACTCTACTGCAGCCCCGTGTCCAGCGTCGTCTCCAGCACCCTGGAGAAGGCGTCCGTCGCCGCCAGGTAATCCCATCGCTCGACGACACAGCGCGCAGCGGGCAGCGGCCCGCCCCATCGCAGCAGGTTCACCGAGTTCGAGATGCCTTCACGCACGCGCTGCGACACGGCGGTGCCCGCCTGCACCGCCCACAGGCGGCGGGCGAGCCCGGGCAGGCGCTCGTGCAAGGGCAGCACGTAGGGCAGGTGGATGTGCCCACCCAGCACCATGTCGGCGCCGGCCTCGGCCCAGCAACGCGCGGCGGCCTCGTGGCCATGCAGGCGGTCGTGCTCGTCTTGCGCGCGCAGCACCTCGATCGGCTGGTGCACGACGACGATGCGCAGCTGCGGTTCGCGCGCCGCGCGCAGACGCTGCGCGACCGCGTCGATCTGCGCCCGTGACACCTCGCCATTCGTGTGCCGGTAGCGGCGCGTCGTCTTCACGCTCAGCACCAGCAGCTCGGGCGTGTCGAGCACCGGCTCCAGTTGCTTGAACTCGCGCAAGAAGCCGGCGTAGGGCGACACCGCGCGCGCCAGCACATTGAACAACGGGATGTCGTGGTTACCGGGAATCACCACCACGTTCGGCACGCCCAGGCGGTCGACGAACACGCGCGCCGCGCGGAACTGCGAGGGCCGCGCCCGCTGAGTGATGTCGCCCGACAGCACCACCACCTGCGGCTGCTGGGCGTGCACGAACCGCACCAGCGCCTCGACCACGTGCGGCCGCTCGGTGCCGAAGTGCGGGTCAGACAGGTGCAGCAGCATCCGGTGCCTTCAACAGGTAGAGCGGTTGGGCCGAGACGCCGAAGGTGAGCGGCGAGCGCAGCCAGCTCACCTCGCCGTCGGTGGCGATCTTGGCGCGGCGCCTGCCGTAGGGCAACCAGGGCGACACCGTCATGCGCTCGAACTCGAAGCTTTCCACCCGGTCGTCTTCGCCCAGCGTTCCCATCGCGCCGCGCAGCAGCAGGCGCAGCAGCGCGAGGTTGCCCATCGGCTTGAGCATCACGCCGGCCACCCGTCCACGCGCGATCGCGCGAGCCTCTGTCAAGCCCACCTGCTGCAGCTGAAGCCGGTTGTTGCCGACGAAGAGCGTCGAGGTGCGCACGTTGCGCACCTGGCCAGCCGATTCGATGCGCAGGCGCAGCTGGCGGTGCTCGCGCAGGATGGTGACCAGCGCCGAGGCCAGCGCGATCACACGGTGGCGCCCGAAGCGCGACTTGAACTTCTCGCGGTCTTCCAGCAGGTCGGGGTAAAGCCCCAGGCTCGCGTTGACGAGGAACAGCCGCCCGTTCACCTCGCCCACCTGCACCGGCGTCGGCCGTGCGGCCAGCAACGCCTGGGTGGCCGCTTCGGTGTCGAGCGGGATGTGGTGCGTGCGGCTGAAGTAGTTGAAGGTGCCTTGCGGCACCACGCCCAGCGGGCAGCCCGCGTCGTGGGCAGCCTGGGCGACGGCGTTGATCGTGCCGTCACCGCCGGCCGCCACCACCGCGCCGCCCTCGGAGCGGGCCCGCGCCGCGGCGCGACGTGCCGCGGCGGGGATGTCGGCTCCGCGGCGCACCATGTCGATCTCGTGCCGCCGCCCGGCCGCGCCGAGCACGCGGGCGATGGTGTCGTGCGCCTCCTGCTCGTTCTGGCTGCCCGAGCCGGCGTTGAGCACGATGAAAAGCGGCTGGTCATGGTCGCCTTCGGTGGCGTTCAGGTAGGAGGTCATGGGGCAGGCGAAGTCACGGGAGCTGCATTCCACACGGCGTGCCCTGCGCGCGCCATCGGAGAGCGGCGAACGGTCCTGTAGGCAAGTGCCTCGCGAACCGCGCGGCCGCTGCCAGCGGCTACCGGCGAACCACCTCGCGCACCGCCATCATCAGGTCTTCCACCGTGCGCTCTTTCTGCACCAGCGCTTGCACGCCAAGCTGCGTGGCCTGTTCACACAGCTTGTCGCTCAGGAACCCTGACGCCATGACCACCGCCACGGCGGGAGACAGGCGCTTGGCCGCCTGCACCAGGGCCAGCCCATCCATGCCGGGCATGTTGTAGTCGGTCACAAGCAGGTCGACGGCCGCGGGTTCAGACTGCAAGCGCTCCAGCGCCTGCTCGGCGTCGAGCAGCGCATCGACCTGGCACCCTTCTCGTTCGAGCAGGGCCTGCATCGTGGTCAGCATCATCGGGTCGTCGTCCACGCACAAGACGCGCAGGCCGTCGAGCCGCGCCGGTCGCGCTGAACCATTGGGCTTCGTGGCCACATCGGGTGCGGGCGCAGCGCAGCCCGGCAAATGGATGTGAAACATGCTCCCCTGCGTGGGCTCGCTCTCGACACTGATCGTGCCGCCGTGGGCCACGACGATGCCGTGCGCCGCCGACAAGCCCAGCCCCGTGCCCTGGCCGACCGGCTTGGTGGTGAAGAAGGGCTCGAAGATGCGCGACTGGACTTGCGGGTCGATGCCACAGCCGTCGTCCTGGACCCACAGGTGGGCCAACGCGCCGTGCGTGTGTGAAGCGCGCGCATCGGCGTGCAGCGGGTCGGGGCCTTGTTCGTCGAGCCCGATCACGATGCGCCCGCCATCGTTGGGCATGGCGTGCCACGCGTTGGTGCACAGGTTGATCAGCACCTGCTGCAACTGGTTGGCATCGACTTCGGCATACACCTCGGCGGGCGGGCAACGGGTTTCGAGCAGCACGTTGGCCGGCAGCGTGGACTGCAACAGCTGCGCCACTTCGTTGATCAGGGGCCGCAGCGGCTGGCGCAGTCGCTGCGTGGCCTGCAGGCGGCCGAACGCCAGGATCTGCTGCACCAGCGAACGTGCGCGCTGGGCCGAGGCCGAGATCGTCGCCAGCGCGATGCGCGCCGCGCCTTTGGCAGGCAGCGCGTCCTGCACCAAAGTCACGTTGCCGAGGATCGCACCCAGGATGTTGTTGAAGTCGTGGGCAATGCCACCGGCCAGGGTGCCGATCGATTCCATCTTCTGCGCTTGCAGAAGCTGCCGCTCAAGCGTCTCGCGATGCGTTTCGGCCAACCTGCGCTCGGTGATGTCCTGGCAGGCACCGCGCAGGTGGGTGATGCGGCCGTCGGCATCGCGCACCGCTTCGCCGATGGACCGCACCCACCGCCGGCCGCCGCCGCCCGACGGTTGCAGCCTGAGCTCGTGGTCGAACGGCACGCCGTCCCGCACACAGCGGGCCACGGCGCCCGCCAAGGTCGAGCGATCGGACTCCACGTAGAACGACAAGCCTTCGTCGAGCTGCGGCGAATGGCCACGCGGCATGCCGTGGATGTCGGCCACGACGTCCGACCACGCCACCTGCTGGCGGGCGATGTCGAGCTCCCAGGCACCGAGCCGCGCCACCCGTCCGGCGATCATCAGCAAGGAGTCGGACTGGCGCTTGGCCTGGGCCGAGGCCAGCTCGGCCTGGATGCGCAGGCGACGCTCTTCCAGCACCACCACCACCTGGTGGGCCAGGCTCTCCAGGTCGCTCAGCTGCTGCGGCGTCAGCCGGCGGGGCTGGCGGTCGAGCACGGCCAGCGCGCCAATGCTGAACCCGCCTTCCACCTGCAACGGGACGCCCGCGTAGAACCGCAGGCGGAGCTCGCCGGTCACCAACGGGTTGTTCACGAAGCGGGCATCGGCCAGCGCATCCGGCACCTGAAAGAGGCCGGTGCCCTCGATGGTGTGGGCACAGAACGCGATGGCACGCGGGGTTTCACGCACGTTCACCCCGACCTCCGACTTGAACCACTGGCGGTGGTCGTCCACCAGCGTGATCACGGCCATGGGGGTGTTGCACAAGCGAGCGGCCAGCCGGCACAGGGCATCGAAGTGTTCGTCGGGCGGGGTGTCGAGCACTTCGTAGGAAGCAAGCGCCTGCAGGCGTGCCGACTCGCCTGCGCCACCATCTGCAACCGTCTGGTTCGTGCCTTGCATGGGGCACCTTTCACGCTCGTTCGCAACCCGAACGCCAGACTACATCCGTTCCCCTTCAGCATCTACCCGTGTTTGCCGAGGGTGGGGGTGCTCAGCCCTTGGCCGCGGTCACGGCCGCCGTCTCCTCGCTCAGCGGCTGGCCTGCTCGCGCGGGCGGGGTCAGCGGTGCGGGCTTCATGCGGTTGCTGTGCATCAGCTCCACGCCCGCGCGCAAGCCGCCGGTTTGTTGCAGGGCCAGGCGCTCGACGTCGCGGCGGCGCACGTCGGCCGCCACCTCGGCCGCGGCTTCGGGGTCGACACCGATCAGGCGCAGCGCAGCCTCGCCAAAGGCGCTGGCCGACTCGTAGGTTTCGCGGATCTGGTAATCGACACCCGCCGCGACAAGCTGCAGCGCGTGCCCGCGGTCAAACGAGCGCACCAGCAGCTTGGCCTGCGGGAACTCGTGCCGCACCAGCAGCGCGATGCGCAGCGCCGCCAGCTTGTCGTCCACGCACACGGCGATGGCCTGCGCCGTGCCCGCGCCCGAGGCGTGCAACACGTCGAGCCGCGTGCCGTCGCCGTAATAGACCTTGAAGCCGAAACTCTCGGCGCTCTGGATCATCTCGGTGTCCATGTCGATGATGGAGACATCGACCCCGCGCGCCAGCAGCGACTGGCTGGCCACCTGGCCGAAGCGACCGAAGCCGATCATCAGCACGCTGCCGGTCAGCCCGTCGGGGCGCTCGGCGCCGTCGGCCGACGGTTTCTCGGTGGGCAGCACCCATTTCAGCGCGCCCACGGCCAGCGGCGTGAGCGCCATCGACAAGATCACCACCGTGGTCATCACGGCATTCATGGTGCCGTCGATCAGGCTCGCGTCGGCCGCGGCAGTGAAGAGCACGAACGCAAACTCGCCGCCTTGCGCCATCAACACCATCCGGTGCAGCGCATCGGCATGGCGGGTGTGAAAGGTGCGTGCGACCACATAGATGCCCAGCGCCTTCACCACCATGAAGACCAATACGCCCAGCACGATCTGCGGCCAGTGGGTGGCAAACACGTTCAGGTTGAGCGCCATGCCCACGCTGAGGAAAAAGAGGCCCAGCAAGATGCCGCGGAAGGGCTCGATGTCGGCCTCCAGCTGGTGGCGAAAGCTCGACTCCGACAGCATCACCCCCGCGAGAAACGCGCCCATCGCCATCGACAGCCCGGCCGACTGCATCAACAGCGCCGACCCCAGCACCACCAGCAGCGCAGCAGCCGTCATCACCTCGCGCGCCTTGGCGGCGGCCAGCACCCGAAACAGCGGGTTCAACAGCCAGCGGCCCGCCACCACCACGCTGGCCACGGCCACGGTGGCGATGAGCACCACCTGCCAGACCGGCTTGCCCGTCTCCACATGCACCGGCGAGAGCAGCGCCACGATCAACAGCAGCGGCACGATGGCCAGGTCTTCGAGCAGCAGGATCGACACCACCTTCTGGCCACGCGGTGAAACGGTCTCGCCGCGCTCGTCCATCAGCAGCATCACGGTGGCGGTGGAGGTGAGCACGAAGCCCGAGGCGGCCACAAAGGCCACGGTCAGGCTCAGCCCGAAGAGCATGCCCACGCCGGTGAGCAGCGCGCTGCAGCACAGCACCTGCGCCAGCCCCAGGCCGAAGATCTCGCTGCGCAGGCTCCACAGCCGTGTGGGCTGCATCTCCAGGCCGATGATGAAGAGGAACATCACCACCCCCAGCTCGGCCACGTGAAGGATCGAGGCGGGGTCAGAGAACAGCCCCGCGCCAAACGGCCCGATGGCGAGCCCCGCCGCGAGGTAGCCCAGCACCGAGCCGAGCCCGATGCGCTTGAACAAGGGCACCGCCACCACGCCGGCCGCCAACAAGGCGACCACCTGAACGAGTTGTTCGCCACCGGCTTGTGCGGCCATCTGAATGCTCCTGGGGGTGTGGGTCGACGGCCGCTCCTGGGCCACCGCAGGGCATTATCGGGAAGGGTGCGGGAGCGGGGGCCGGGTCATCGCCGGCTTCAACTCAAGCGCGGCCCGCCGGCTTGGGGCGATGGATCGCGCAGAGCTTGTGGCCATCGGGGTCGCGCACGTAGGCCAGGAACAGCGCTCCCATGGCGCCTTCGCGAAGCCCCGGCGGGTCTTCGATCGAGGTGCCGCCATGCGCCACCGCGGTGTCGTGGAACTGGCGCACCAGTTCGGGTGAGCTGCACTTGAAGCCGAGGGTGCCGCCGTTGGCCACCGAGGCCGCTTCGCCGTTGATCGGCTCGCTGATGCACAGCACGCCACCGTCGTGCCGGTAGAAGAGCCGCATGTGCCCGGAGGGCGCCTGGTTGCGCGCGGGTTCGCCGGCACCGAGTGTGCCGAGCACGGCGTCGTAGAAGCGCTTTGATCGTTCGATGTCGTTCGAGCCGATCACGATGTGATTGAACATGGGTTTCCTTCTCAGGCGAGACGCCGGGCTTCGATTGTGATGGCCAATGGGGCGGCTCCCTGGAGGCACCCCGCCGTGGCCGAGGCTCGGTTCGTTCAGGGTTTCGGCACCGGCGTTGCCCGGCGCGCCTTGTCTGCGAGCGGGCGGATGACGCAGCCCCTGGCGTGGTCGTTGATCAAGCCCATCGCCTGCATGAAGGCATAGACCGTGGTGGGGCCGACAAACTTCCACCCCAGCTTCTTCAGGTCTTTTGACAGCGCCTCGGCCGCGGCCGAGGTCGACACGGTCTGCGGCTCGGCCAGCTGATCCGGCGCGGGCTCGTAGCGCCACAAGAACGCCGCCAGCGAGCCCTCGCGCAGCACCAGGGCCTCGGCCATGCGTGCGTTGTGGATCACCGCCTCGATCTTGCCGCGGTGGCGCACGATCCCCGCGTTGCCGAGCAGCCGCTCGACATCTCGCTCGTCGAAGCGGGCCACACGACGGTAGTCGAAGTGGTCGAAGGCCTGGCGGAAGTTCTCTCGCTTGGCAAGGATGGTTCGCCAGCTCAGGCCGGATTGAAAGCTCTCCAGGCACAGCTTCTCGAAGAGGCGCCGGTCGTCGGTGACGGGGAAGCCCCATTCGGTGTCGTGGTAGTGCAGGAACTCGGGGGCTGCGGCACACCAGCGGCAGCGTGGCTTGTCATCGGGGCCGTTGATCGTGCCTTCCATTTCAAGCGTGCTCCATCAAGAACTGCAAGCGAGCGTCGGCCCTGTTCGGCGCCACCTGCAGGATCTCGGCGGTGACCACCTCTGCGGCCACGAACGGGTCGAGCGCCACCCGCGCCTGCAACGCATCCCGCGTGGTGTTGTGGGCGAGAACCATGCCGCCTGGCGGGTCGACCAGGCTGCCGGTCACCAGAAACACGCCGTCGTCGAAACCCTGTTGAATCCATCGCTTGTGCTCTGCCATGTGCAGGCTGGCTTGCGCCTTGTTGTGGGAGAACCTGAGAACCACACAAAACATGAAACCCTCTTTCGTCGCGTTGTTCAATGGGACCGGCGAGCCAAAGCAGCCCGTGCCGGTTGACATGCCTCGACCCAGCCGAGCATCTGCTCCACCTCTTGCTGCAAGAAGGCCTTGTCACGCAGAGACTGCGCAACCACGGCCACCCCCTGGGTTCGCGCCAGCAGGCGCAGGGCGAGCGCGTCGGCGTCTTTCGCTCGCCCCATCACCACGAACTGGCCCCGCAACCAGGTGCGAAAGAGTTCCATGATCGCGTTGGCCTCGGCCCGGTTGGGGTGACCGAGCTTGGCCAGCTCGGCGCACAGCGTGCCCACCGGGCAACCGTGCCGCATGATCTTCGCCTGGTTGCGCATGAGGATCGAGATGAACAGGCCGATGCGAGCCTGCGGGCTCGCGCCATCGCGCTCCCACCGCGCCAGCATGGCCTGCGTGCGCTCAAGCCGCGCCGCGATCACGGCAGCCAGGATCTCGTCTTTGCTCTTGAAGTGGTGATAGAAGTTGCCGCGCGAAATCTGCACTGCATCGGCAATGTGCGCAAAAGACGTGTGCTCGAAGCCGTGCTCGTAGAACAGGGTGTCTGCCGCGTCGACGATGTTCTCGCGTGTGGCCATCAATGAACAGAACGGTTGACCTGGGGTGGCGCGAGATTAGGTCAATTGTCCTAAATCTGTCAACTTGAGGCGCGGCACGCGCGGGCGCGCTTGAGCCCCCGCATCCCGAAGATGCGGTTCATGGATTGGCAAGTTCGGGTGGTGTGCCGCCCGTCGCCCCCCAGGGTGTGTGCGCTGCCACACAGACACCCCGTGCCCAGGCGCCTACGGTTCCGAGTACAAGACCCTGCGCCTTGCAACCCCACCGGGCTGAGAGCCTCACCAGACCATGCCAACGCCACCTGCCACCGCCGCCACGCCCACCCGCGGGCTGCACGTGCTGGACACGGCACTCGACCAGAGCCACGTGGTCAAAGCCGAGATAGAGGCCGTTGCCGAAGACCTGGGGTCGGCCAACGATCTGGCCAGAGCGCAGATTGCGGCCGGGGCGACCACGCTGCCCGCCGCCGAGGCGCTGCAGGACGGTCTGGCCGTCGAGCAGCGGGTGCAAGACGTTGCCGATGATCTGCAACAGGTGACCGACAACCTGGCCCACGGCCTGGACGAGGTCAAGGCGGTGGAGCAGGCCATGACCCGGTCTCGCGCCGCACTGGCGGAGTCAGAGGCTGCGCTGGCCGCGTCGCGCGACGCCGAGCGCATGGCCAGCCGGCTTGCCATGCATGACCAGAAGACCGGCTTGCCCAACCGCACGCTGTTCGATGACCGGCTGGCGCAGGCGATTGCCGGCGCCGAGCGCCATGGTTGGGGGCTCGCCGTGATGTTTCTCGACCTCGATCGTTTCAAGCTCATCAACGACACCCATGGCCATGCCGCCGGCGACACCGTGCTGACGGTCGTGGCCGAACGCCTGATGCGCCATGCACGCGACGAGGACACCGTCTGCCGCAACGGCGGCGACGAGTTCCTGTACCTGCTGATCAACCCCTCGGGCCGCGACACCATTGCGCGCATCGCCAGCGTGGTGCGGGAGGCGATCGAGGCCCCGATCGGGCTGGGGGCGCTGCAGTTCGCCATCAGGCCGAGCATCGGCATCGCGCTCTACCCCGAGCACGGCACCAACGGGCAGACGCTGGTCGCCCACGCCGACGCGGCGATGTACCGCGCCAAGCAGCTTCGCAGCCCCTGCGAGTTCTTCGAGCCAGAGATCGCTGCGGGCGGGGCTTCGCAGCGTCAGACCAACTGAATCGCATGAGGCCGGGGGCCTTGGCCCAACTGTTCAGCTGGCCGCGTTCAAGGCTGCGCGCCGTGTGACGCGAGTGCGAGGCAGCGCGCTTCGTCGTCAGGCGTCAGGGTGGAGACGCTGGCCGGCGGCTCACCACCGAACGATCGGGCCCAAGCCAGCGTGTCGCGCGCCGTCTCGCGCGGGGGCCGGGTCTGCAGGCCCGCGGCGATGGCACGCGAGTTGTCGGCCAGCAGCATGCCGCCGAAGCCGGCATCGGCTTCCGGCAACCACAACGGCAGGCCCGTCCAGGGCGCCACACCCATGGCGAGCAGCGCGTCGTCGTCGACCCAGGTGAAGCGCGCATCGCTGCCGGCGGCGTGGCGGCAATCGTCGAGCAGCTGCGTCATCGTGATCTCGGGCCCGACGGCGTTGAACACACCGGTGCTGCGGACCAGTGCGAGCTGCAGGCACCAGGCCGCCAGGTCGCGCACATCGATGAACTGCACAGGGCGCCCGGGCCGGCCCGGTGCCAGCACCTCACCGCCGCGTGCTACGCGCCGCGGCCAATAGGTGAAGCGGCCCGTGGGGTCGAACGGGCCGACGATGAGCCCGGGACGCACCACCGCCACGCGCCCCGGCAACGCCGCTTGGATCGCTTCTTCGGCGCGCGCTTTCAGCGCGCCGTAGCCTTCGTGGCCAGCGCACACCGGCACGGTTTCGTCGTAGCTCACACCGGGTGGGAACGAGGCACAGACCGAGATGGTCGACACGAAGAGGTAGTGCGGTACGTCGGGGCCGAGGGCCTCGACCGCGCGCGCGATGTGCGTGGGTGTCTGGCCACTGCAGTCGATCACCGCGTCGAAGCGGTGCCCGCGCAGGGCCGCCATGTCGCCATCGCGATCGCCGGTGAGTGACTGCGCGCGGGTGAAGAGGCCGGGGTTGTGGCGCCCACGGTTCAGCAACGTCACCTCGTGGCCCTGCGCCAGCGCGGCCTCGGTGAGGTGCCGGCCGAGAAACACGGTTCCGCCAAGAATGAGCAGTTTCATCGCAGCCGCCGGTTTGAGGTACGGGAGGCTGGGCACGATAGCAGGGGGAGGATCGGGGCTGGGCCACCAGCGATCAAACTGCATGGGCTGCTTTCGGCCTCGAAGAAGCGCCTGCAGGCCAGATCTCGCCGCTGCAAAAAACGCTGGTCGGTCCCGCACCCGGGCACCCGTTGGTGTGGGGTGGTTGCCGACATACTGAAAACACCCACTCACCCATCAAGGACTGGCCGCCCGGCAAGCCTGGGCATCCGCGCCACATGTATCCTCAGCTTCTTTACTCAAAAGGATCGACATGGCACTGGCAAAGAAGAAGCGCGTAGGCAAGAGAACCATCTCTGCCAAACAAGTCCGCAAGACAGCAAGCGGCAGGAAGCGCCGCAAGTCCGACGGCACCCAGCCCCCGAAGGCGGTGACACCCACCACGACGCCCGCGGCGTCCTGAGCAGTCAGGCGAGCAGATCGCGCCCAGGCGCTTCGTCTGGCGCGATCTGCGCTTTGCGAAGCGACGGCTGGGTCGCTCGTGAGGGGCGGCATGGCTCACTCTGGACCGGCGGCTCGCGTTTCGCTGCTGGGGCTGAGTCGGCACCCGCCTCGACCGCAACAGCTGCGGCCCGGCCGCGCAAGTGGGCTTCGACTACACCATCGCCAAGAACGTGGTTCTGAACGTTGGCGTGAAGAAGCTGCCGATACGCATCGGCGAGTTCCTCATGCGGCAACGAACGGCCGCACGCCGTCGCGCCCCGACGCCTTCACCTCGTACAGCGCCTGGTCGGCCTGCAAGGCTGCCGCTTCCCAGCCGCTGTAGCTGCTGAAGCCGGCCGACACGCCCACGCTCACGGTGCAGGCGATCGGGTGGCTGCTGCCGGCGGCCGGCACCTGCAGGCGCCCGACACTGCTGCGCAGGCGTTGCGCCAGCGGCAGCGCCACGTCGCCCGGCGCGCCCACGCAGCCGATCAGGAACTCTTCACCACCGATGCGCGCCACAAAGTCGCCGGCGCGCAGCTGCGAGACCAGGGCTTGCGCCACCGCCTTCAGCACCGTGTCGCCGGTCGCATGGCCCAGTGTGTCGTTGATGCGCTTGAAGTGATCGATGTCGACCAGCAGCAGCGTGAGCGGTGGCGCATCGCGCCGTGCAAAGTGCTGTTGCAGCGCCCGATCGAGGCCATTGCGGTTGTAGACGCCGGTCAGCGCGTCGCGCGAGGCGAGCTCGGCCAGCCGCCCATTGAGGCGCAGGAACATCAGCCACAACATCGTCATCGCCACCACCACGGCCGCGAGCGAGGCGTAGACGTAGAAGACCTGCGCGAAGACACCCTTGAACGCAACGCTCATGCCGTCGCTGGCGATGCTGTAGGCACGCAAGAGCGTGAGCGCACCCAGCCCACCGATCATCGCGGCCAGCAATCGCAAGGGCGCGTGCAGCGCCAGCGGCTGGCGGCGGATCTCGAGCGCCAGCGCCCAGGTCATCACCGCATACATCGTGCCGGTGGCGAGGTTGATGCCGATGTGGCGCCAGAGCACGCCGCCAAGCACCGAGGCCAAGGCCTGGGCCGCGAAGATCAGCACCCACAGCGCCACCCGCTCGTGGCGCGGCGCGAGCGGGCTGCCGGCAAACTGGCGCAGGCCTTCACTGAACAGCAGCACGGCCAGCAGCATCACGCCGTCGGAGGCCACGCCGATCAGATCGACGGTCTGCATGCCGAAACTCAGGCGGGCCAGATAGCCCACGCCGAACAGCGTGCTCGCCAGCGCCCAGCGGCCCAGGCCCGGCGCATCGGGCATCAGGCGCCAGACGAGAAACATCAACCCGCCGCTTGCAACGAGGTGAATGGCCAGCATGACGATGACGGAAAACGGATCCATGGCTCTCGCCGCGTTGCACGGCCTGCATTGTCTGCGTGCAGTACGCGGGCGCCGAAAGGCGCGGCGTGAAGAACCACCGATTCGGGGCCAAGCGTTCAGCCGATGCGCCGGAACGGAACAATTGAAACAGCGCGCGTGCCCCATGGAACCGCCTTGATACGCAGCCCGGCGACGATGGCCGGCTGATTCCACGGATCCAAGGACAACCGCCCCATGACACTCGCCCGCGCCCGCTTCGTTTCGACCCGCTCGGCCCTCGCCGCCGCCAGCCTGGTGCTCGCCCACGGCGCTGCCTTCGCCGCCGACGCGCTGCAAGGCATCGAGCAGGCGCTCGCCTCGGCGCTGCGCGACAAGCGCGGCATCACGCTCTACGTGGCCGGCCAGACCGTTGGTGGCGCGGTGGTACGCATCGAGCCGGGCCAGTGGGTGGAACTGCGCAACCAGCAGCACGGCCGGATCGTGGTGCGGCTCGACCGCATCGACGGCGTGGCCATGCCCTGATGCCGGCACCCCGCATGAACGCCGTCTGCTGTTCGGGGGTGGCGCCCAAGGTCGAGATCACCAGCGAGGGTCGCGGCGGCTCGATCTTCCACGTTGAAGACGGGCAGCACACCCGCTTTGACTGGGAGTTCGCGATGCCACCGGCCATTGCACTCGTGTTCGGCCCGGGCCCTGCTGCCTTCGAAAGCGCGGAGCGCCGCGCGCAGGTCTACGACACCGTGGCCCGAGAACTCGTGCGGCAAAAATCACCCGGCGGCAGCTTCAGCGTGGACCTGGCCAACAGCAGGATCGATATCCTGCGCTAGCCGTGGCCGCACGCCGTGCGTCGACAACGCGCGCGAAGCGACGCCGAGCCCGGTCAGAACCGGTACAGCACACCGAGCGTGATCATGTCCACGTCGTTCTTCTCATCCATGAACTTGACGCGCACACGCTCGAACTCGAAGCGCACGCCGACGTTCTTGGTGAACTCATAGCCCGCACCCAGACCCCAGGCCAGATTGGTGTGGCGCTCGGATTCGCCGGCCGTGCCGAAGTTGGACGCGGTGGCATCGAGCTTGATCTTGGCCGACACCACGCCCAGCTTGCCGAACACCGAAGCCCCGTTGTCAAACGGTGCAACCGCCACGCCATAGACGCCGAAGCCGTCGCCCTTGAACTCGCCCGTGACGTTGCCGAGAACGGGGTCGGTCGCGGCCACCTTGGCCTTGCCCTGGTTGTAGTAGGCGACCTCCACCCCCGCCTGCGGAACGAACATGTAGCCACCGAACACCTTGAAGGCGGTGTCGCTGCGGTCACAGCTGGTGGTGCCCGTGCAATCGATGTCGGCCCGAGACTGGCCGATCGCGCCCCCGACATAAGACTGCTGGGCAAAGGCACTGCCCGACGCGAGGGCGAGGGCAATAAGGCTTGCGCTGAGTGGGAAGGTTTTCATGAAGACTCCTGAGTTGCGTTGGTTGCGCCTGACGAAGCGACACAACGGGAGTCTTGGTGAAATGGCATGCGAAAAATTGCGTGAACTCAATCACCGCCGCCGCAGCAGGCTCGTGTGACCTGGCGGCAACACCTCAGTCGCCGAGGTTTGATGCACCGCAAAAAGCGCCGTCCGGGAGGGGCCGCCGCGTCAGGGCGAGCGCCGCCACATGTCGCCTTCTTCGGTGAGCATCATGTCGAGCGGCAGGTCATCAGGCCCACCGTGCAGCAGCGGCAACGTCGACGCGAAGTTTGACAACGTTGCGGTCAACCCGTCGGGCGTGGATCGCTGACAAACGCGCGGGCACGCCACAGGGGTGGGGGCCAGCGTCACCCTGGGGACCGCTGGCCGCGGTCATTCCCGCCGGACGCGACCCATCAGGTCGCCGCGAACTCGATGCACACCGATGTGCCGACCCCGAGCTGGCTGCTCACGCTCAAGGCTCCGCCCATCTCCTCCATCATTCGGCGGGCGATCAGCAGCCCCAGACCGGTGCCGGGGATGGCCGTTTGCTCCTTGCCCAGGCGTTCGAACGGCTGAAACAGCCGCGCCAACGCTTGCGAAGAAATCCCGCTGCCGGTGTCGTCCACGAACAGCCGCACCCGCCCGTTTGCTGCGGTCTCCGCGCGCCACGTCACGGTGCCGCCCGGCTTGTTGTACTTCACCGCATTCGATCCAACGTTCAGCAGCACCTGGCGCAGCCGCACTTCATCAACGGGGACGCGCAACCCGGGCGGGATGGCACGTTCAAAGCGCACGCCATATTGGGTGGCCATCGGCGTGAGGAATTCCTGCGTCCGGGCCACGCTGTCTTCCAGCGGGACCGGGACGATGTTCAGATCCATGCGCCCGGCGTTCACGCGCTGAAGGTCGAGCACGTCGTCGATCAGCACCAGAAGATGCTGCCCGGCTTGCAGGATGTGCTCGGTGTAGGCAGCCGCGCTCGGGTTCTCGCTGACGCCCTTCATCTTCATCAACTGCGCAAAGCCGAGTACCGCGTTCAGTGGAGTGCGCAACTCATGGCTCATGCGCGACAGGAACTCGGTCTTGGCGCGATTGGCTGACTCGGCCACCTCCGCCTTCATGCGCTGCGCGGCAATTTCGGCGAGTTGTTCCGCGGCCTTCTTCTGTGCCGTCAGGTCATGCACCTGATACAGATAGCACACGGGCTCACCGCCTTCTCTCAGCAGCGACACGCTGGCCAAGGTGCACACCGGGTCGCCCCCGCCACGCGGCAGGTAGCGCCGCTCCAGCTGCACGACGGCCACCTCGCCTGCGAGCAGTTCGTGCAGGCGCGATTGTTCATGGGCGCGGTCGTCCGGGTGGGTCACGTCGGCCTGCGCGCTCCCCTTGAAACGCGCCGCGTCGCCCCCCAACAAGCGGCACAAAGAATCGTTGACCTGGATGAAGTGGCCGTCCAGCGACACCAGCGCCATGCCAAGGGGCGCATGATCGAACGCACTGCGGAAGCGCTGCTCGCTTGCGCGCAACCGCTCCTCGTGTCGCAAGCGTTCCGTCACGTCGCGCAACACCACAACGGCGCCCATGCGCGTGCCTTGCTCGTCGTTGACCGGTGCGGCCGATACGTCGACAGGCACCTCGTGACCGTCGCGGGCGTGCAGACGACGCGCGTGCTCCACGCCGACCACACGGCCCTCGCTCATCGCTCGCGCTGCCACTGTCTGCAAATCGGCGGGGCCGGCAAAGTGCAGCAGGTCGGCCAGCGGGCGCCCGACGGCGTCTTCCATCGCCCACCCGGTCAGTGCTTCGGCCGCCGAATTCATGAAACGCACCCGCGAGTCCACCTCGGTGATCAGCACGCCGTCTTGCACGCAGCGCAACGTCGAGGTGAACCAACGCTCCGACTCGCGAAGACGCCGCTCCATGCCCGCCTTGAACAGCGCCACCTCGATGCCGGCGCGCAACTCCTTGATCTCGAACGGCTTGGTGAGATACCCATAGGGGCCGGTCTGCGCGGCGCGTTGCACAGTGTCTGTATCGCTGAAAGAAGTCAGATAGAGCACCGGGGCGTGCAATTCACGAACCAGCACGGATGCCACCTGAATGCCATCCATCGGGCCTTTGAGCCGCACGTCCATGAGCGTCAGATCGGGCCGGAACTTTCGCGCCAGCGCCAGCGCCTGGTCGCCCGACTCGGCAATGCCGACAACCGTGTATCCGAGGCCAGCGAGCTGCGTCTTGAGGTCCAGTGCGATGACGGCCTCATCTTCGACGATCAGGATGGTGGCAAGTGTCGAGGGGCTGTTCATGGAAGTTTCCTGTCTTCAAAGGCGAGACGCCACGAGCCACACCGTTGTTCCGGGCCCGGATTCGAAGTGCAGCCGCCCGCCAAGCTGAGTGGCGAGACTGGACGCAAGTTGCAGCCCCATGGAGTGCGCAGTTTCGGGGTCGAACCCCGGTGGGAGGCCCACGCCGTCGTCCGACACGCAGACCCGCACACCGTCGGGCTCTGGATCGAAGCGCACGACGATGCGCCCCTGGCGGCCCTCGGGAAACCCATGCTTGAAGCTGTTGCTCAGCAGCTCGGTCAGCAGCAAGCCGAGTGGAATCGCCGCGTCCATGCCCAAATCGAGCTGCGGCGGTGCTTGCACCTCCACGCGTATCTCGTCGAGCGCGCGCGCGCTGCCCGTGGCGATCTGTCGCACGAGGTCCTCGACGTATTTCTTGAGCGGGATCGCGCTGAGGTCGGGGGCCCGGTACAGCTGCTCGTGCACGAGGGCCATCGATCGCACACGCTGCGCCATGTCTTGAAGCGCGGTGCGGGCGTTTGCGTCTTGCACGCTGCGACTCTGGATGTTGAGCAGGCTCTGCACCACCTGCAAGTTGTTCTTGATGCGGTGGTACACCTCCTTGAGCAGAGTCTCTTTCTCTGCGAGCGACTGCGCGAGCGCCTGTTCGGCCTTCACTCGGTCAGTGACGTCAGTCACGAGCACGAAGAACCCGTCGACGCGGCCCAAGTGAACGTCCGGGATGTAGGAGGCCTGGCTGTGGCGCAATACACCGTCCGGCCCGGGGATGCTGCGGCTGAAGTCCTGCCGCTTGCCTGCCAGGGCCGCGTTGATGAATGGCCGGTTCTTCTCATACAACTCGGGCCCCAGCAGCTCGCCGATGGTTCGACCGTGGATCTCCTGCGGCGTCTTGCCGAACCAGCGCACGTAGTCTGCGTTGGCAAACCGGTTGCGCAACTCGCTGTCCCAGTAGCCGATCATGGCCGGGAGGTTGTCGGTCACCAGCCGCAGCATCGCCTCGCTCGAGCGCAATGACGCGCTGCGTTCCTCGAGCTGTGCGGTCATGCTGTCGAAACGTCGAGACAACTCGCCGAGTTCATCCCGGGCAGTGCTCCCGGTGCGCCCTGACAGCTGACCGGATGCCACCGCGTCCATCGAAGAACTCAGCTGTGCCAGTGGGCGCAGGACGCGGCGTGCCAGCAGCCAACCGCCAAGCGCGAACAAGAGCGCCAGGACGGCGGGCAACAGCACGGCGAGCGTCATCAGGCGTGTTTCGGCCGCGTTGCGGCGCCGCGTGAACTCTCGCTCGCGCGTGTAAGCGTGCTCGGAAATGGTCTGAGCCTCTGTGAGCAGGCTGTCCACCAGCAACTCGCGTTGCCTGGCCAGAAGAGGGGTGTCGCGCCCGGGCTCCGGCAAGCTCTTCAGTTCGGCAAAGAGCACAGACAACGCCTCGATCTCCTCCCCCGGGGCGCCTTCGCGCTCGGCTCCTGAGCGGGCCGTTGCTTGCGTTGCGATCGCCTCGCTCAGGATCCGATACCGGGCGAGCCATTGCTGCTGTGCACGTGGTTCGCCGTGCAAGAGATAGTCTTGGGTGAGCACCAGCAGCCCGGTCACTTCACGGGCGACAGTCACGGCGAGTTCTTGTTCGTGGGCCGCCGTTCGCGCCTCACGCACCGACCACACAAGCGTCGACAAGGCGCCGACCCCGACCGCCACAGCCAAGGTCACCAACATCGCGAACTGAGTGCGCAGGCGCATGTCGAGTGCTCATCGGACGATGCTGACCGCCCCGGGGCGCACGGCACTGAGCGGGCCCATGCGGATGTACTCGAGGTAGTTGGGCTTCGTGCCGGTGGCATGGCCGCTGCGCAACGCCCATCGCGTCTGCCCTTCGAGCCCGGTGACGAGGGATTGGCGCAACTCCAGCGCGTAGTGGGTGTCCTTCCACACCCATTCGAGCGCGGCGTCGTCGAGCCCGAGGCGCCTGCGCAGAATCTCGCGAGCCTGCGCCGGTTCACTCGCGATGAAGAGCATCGCCCGGTCCAGGGCGCGGCACAGCCCCTGCAGTTCGAGCTCACGCTGGCCTGACAGGGCGTCGGCGACGACCACGTTCCAGGTATCGGCAGGCAGGCGCCTGCTGGGCACCACCTGGGCCTGTGCGCCCAAAGCCCTGACCACGTTGAGTGCGAACGGCTCGAAAACGACCACGGCATCAACGGCTTCCGAGGCGAACGCCTTCGCGGCATCGGCCGGCTGTATGGGCAGCACCACCACTCGCGCGGGGTCGATTCCCGACGACAACAGATTCAATTCCAGGAAGTAATGTGCCGAGGTGCCCACAAACGTGCCGACGCGCCTGTCTGCCAAGTCCGCGATGCTTGTGATTCCACGCCCTCGGCGCGTGACGATCTTGTTGTTGCGCGTCGTTGCGATCGTCGCGAGGATGGCGAACCGCGCCCCACGCAGGCTCGAAATGACGATGGGGGCATCCGCCGTGGTTGCGAGCTGCGTTTTGCCATCGAGCAGCAGGTCAAGACACTGCCGCCCGATCTCGCAGTCGACAGTCTTGACCTGGAGCTTCTCGGCATCGAAGTAACCCTTGGCCTCCGCCACATAGACCGGCAGACTGAGCGGAAGTCTCGCGACCGCAAAAGCCAGATCGCCAGCCGCGCACACGGACCCCGCGCCGCACAGCAAAAGCACAAACGAAGGCAGCCAGACAAACCATTGAACTCGAAGGCACGTGGGCATACTCGTCTCCAGGCTCAAGGTCGGCCCCTTGTCAACGATCTTCGTCGTCCGATTCCTGCGCCCGGTTGACCGCGGTCAATTCTGAAGACGGCAGCGCGATCAAGCGCTGCGCCGCCACATCTCGCCTTCTTCGGTGAGCACCACATCGAGTGGCAGGTCGTCGGGGCCACCGCGCAACAAGGGCAGGAAGCCGTGGGCGTAACCGACACCGATGGTCAGCGGGCGCGGGTTCAGCTCGCTCAAGGTGCGGTCGTAAAAACCGCCGCCATAGCCGAGGCGGATGCCGCCGGGGCCAAAGCCCACGCAAGGCACGAGGAGCAGCGCGGGCTTGAACTCGTCGGTGTCTTTGGGCTTGGGGATGTCATACGCATCGAGCTCCATCGGGCACCCCGGGAACCACACGTGAAAGCGCAGCTCGCCCGTCGCCTTGTCGGCCACCGGCAGGCCGATGCGGCGTGGCGAACCTTCGGGCCCGCCTTCACTCCAGCGAAAGAGCGCAGGCAGCGGGTCAAACTCGCCCTTGATCGGCCAGTAGGCACCGATGGTCGACTCGCGCCGGCTCACCAGCCAACTGCGCAACACGCTTTGCAGCTGCACGGCGAGCTCCAGCCGGTCGGGCAAGGCCTGTCGGGCGGCGATCAGCTTCTCGCGCAGGGCTTTGCGTTCTTCGGGGGTCATGCGAGGTCTCCAACAAGAGCGTTGATTGTGCAGTCACATCGCGACGTAGCGCCCGGGCTTGTGGTTGACGGCGAGCGTGAGGTTGAGCGCCACCGCACCGACCAGCGAGTAGGCAATGCGGTCGGGTGCGACCACGAACAAGGCGCCCAGCACGATGGCGCAATCGACCGCCATCTGCACCTTGCCGGCGCGCCAGCCGCGCTCTTGCTGCAGCACCAGGGCCACGATGCCCACGCCACCCAGGCTCGCCTGGTGGCGAAACAGCATCAGGAAGCCGGCGCCCATCAACAAGCCGCCCATGACGGCCGCATACAGCGGCTGCAGCGTGCCAAAGCCGAGCACCAGCGGCTGCAGCTCGGTGAAGGCCGAGAGCAAGGCCACCGCGACGAAGGTCTTCACCGTGAAGGCGCGCCCCATGCGGCGCCAGGCGAGCCAGTAGAAAGGCAGGTTGATCAGGAAGAAGAGCTGGCCGAAGCTCACGCCGCTCGCGTAGTGCAGCAAGAACGCGAGGCCCGCGGTGCCGCCAGTGAGCAGGCCGGCGTGCTTGAACAAGGCCACGCCGAGCGAGATGAACAAGGTGCCTGTGATCAGCGCTTGCGCGTCTTCAAACAGGGTGTGGCGATCAACAGGAGTGGACATGGAGCGCAGGCAGACACGAAGCGTGCCGATTGTGCGGGGCGCGCCGGTCGGCTCCTATGATGCAGATCACCATCAATCGCACGAGGTCTGGCGCATGGCCACACTGGCTGAATTTCCCGCCCATTGCGCCGAGCTGCTCAGCACGCTCGGCCCCACGCGCGTGAAGCGCATGTTCGGGGGCTACGGGTTTTATGTGGACGAGGTGTTCCTCGCATTGGTCATCGCCGACCGGCTTTACCTGAAAGCCGATGCACAGACGCGGCCCCGCTTCGAGGCGGCCGGTTGCGAGCCGTTTGTGTACGACGGGGCCGGCAAGCAGGTGACGGTGAGCTACTGGACCGTTCCCGAAGACACGATGGAGTCGCCCGCGCTGATGCTGCCGTGGGCGCGGCTCGCGATGGAGGCGGCGCTGCGGGCGCGCAATGCGAAGCCGGTGAAGAAGAAGGCGACGGTCAAGGCCATCGCCAAGGCCAAGCGCTGAACAACCTCCGTTCGCCCTGAGCTTGTCGAAGGGTGCGCCGTGCACTGCGCTGGCTTCGACAGGCTCAGCCCGAACGGTGGGGGGTGAGATGGCGGGTGAGGTGGGGCTGCGGAACCAAGGGCTCAGCCCGAATGGTGGAAGCGCTCAGCCGATGCGCGCCTCGCTCGCCGCATCGAACACATGCAGGTCGCGTGCATCCCAGGCCACACGCACGCTGTCGCCCACCCGTTGCGTGACACGCCCGCCGGTGCGCAGCACCAGGCTGCCGATGGCGGTGTCGACAAAGGCATAGGTGTCGGGGCCGGTGGGTTCCAGCAGGGTCAGGCGACCCGGCACGCCCTCGTCGGCAAGCTGGATGCACTCGGGCCGCAGGCCGATCACACAGCCTGCGTTGGGCGTTTGTTGCAAGGCCTGCTGTTGTGACGCGCTGAGCATGATGGCCTGACCCTTCACATGGAGCACGGTGTCGCCCTGCTTCACGGCATCGGCCTGCAGCATGTTCATCGCCGGTGAGCCGATGAACTCGGCCACGAAGCGGGTGGCCGGGCGGCTGTAGATGTCGTCGGGGGTGCCGAACTGCTGCACCGTGCCGTCTTTCATCACCGCGATGCGGTCGCCGAGCGTCATGGCCTCGACCTGGTCGTGCGTCACGTACACCGTGGTGGTGCGGGTGCGCTGGTGCAAGAGCTTGATCTCGGCGCGCATTTCCACTCGCAGCTTGGCGTCGAGGTTGGAGAGCGGCTCGTCGAACAGGAAGAGCTTGGGGTTGCGTGCCAAAGCACGCCCCATCGCCACCCGCTGGCGCTGGCCGCCCGAGAGCTGCGCGGGCTTGCGGTCGAGCAGGTGCTCGATCTGCAGCATCTTGGCCACGCGCTGCACCGCGGCCTCGCGCTCGGGCTTGGGCACCTTGCGCATCTCGAGCGCGAAGCTGATGTTCTCGGCCACGTTCATGTTGGGGTACAGCGCGTAGCTCTGGAACACCATCGCGATGTCGCGATCTTTCGGCAGCTGGTTCGTGACATCGCGCTCGCCGATGTGGATGCTGCCGCTGGTGGGCTGGTCGAGCCCGGCGATCATCGACAGCAGCGTCGACTTGCCGCAGCCCGAAGGCCCGACCAGGATCAGGAACTCGCCTTCATCGATCTCGATGTCGATGCCCTTGAGGATGTCGACCGCGCC
>NZ_JADMJX010000277.1:0-2580 GCF_018780185.1 Rhizobacter sp. | reverse complement strand
CCCGCCGAGAACACCACGCCGAACAGGAAGTCGTTCCAGATGGCGGTGAACTGCCAGATCAGCGTCACCACCATGATCGGCGCCGACAGCGGCAACACGATGCGCCAGAAGATGCGCCAGAAGCCCGCGCCGTCGAGCATGGCCGCTCGGATCAGTTCGTCGGGCAGGCTCACGTAGTAGTTGCGGAAGAAGAGCGTGGTCGTCGCCAGGCCCACCAGCACGTGCACGATCACCAGGCCCCAGATCGAGTCGGCGAGCTGGAACCAACCGAGCACCTGCGACATCGGCAGCAGCACCACCTGCAGCGGCATGAAGGCGCCGAACAGCATCAGGCCGAACATGAACTCGCTGCCCTTGAAGCGCCACTTGGCGAACACATAGCCGTTGACGGCGCCGAGCGCGGTGGAGATCAGCACCGCCGGCACCACCATCAGCACCGAGTTCCAGAAGAAGGGGCGCAGGCCGCCGCAGTCGGTGCCTGTGCAGGCCTGCGACCAGGCCTTGTGCCAGGCGTCGAAGTTGAGGCCGCCAGGCAGCGAGAGCAGGCTGCCGTCGCGCACCTCGGCCATGTCTTTCAGCGAGGTGGCGACCATCACGTAGAGCGGCAGCAAGAAGACGGCCGCAAACAGCAGCAGCACCGACCAGATGGCGATGCGGTGAACAGTGCGCGCGCTCATCGCCGCTCCCCTCTGAGCTCGGAGTAGAGATAGGGCACGACGATGGCCGCCACGGTGCACAGCATCACCGTGGCCGAGGCCGCGCCCAGGCCGATCTGGCCGCGCGAAAAACTCATCGCGTACATGAAGGTGGCTGGCACGTCGGTGGCAAAGCCAGGGCCGCCGGCGGTGAGCGCCATCACCAGGTCGAAGCTCTTGATGGAGATGTGGGCCAGCACCAAGAGCGTGCTGAAGAACACCGGCCGCAGGCTCGGGATGATCACGCGCCAGTAGATGCGCGGCAGCGAGGCGCCGTCGATCTGCGCGGCCTTGATGATGGAGTCGTCGATGCCGCGCAGGCCGGCGAGAAAGAGCGCCATCACGAAGCCGGCGCTCTGCCACACACCGGCGATCACCACGGTGTAGATGGCCTTGTCGGGGTTGACCAGCCAGTCGAAGCTGAAGCTCGTCCAGCCCCATTGCTGCACCAGGTGCTCGAGGCCGAGGCCGGGGTTCAGGATCCACTTCCACGCGGTGCCGGTGACGATGAAGCTGAGCGCCATCGGGTACAGGTAGATGGTGCGCAGCGCCCCTTCGGCGCGGATCTTCTGGTCGAGCAGGATGGCCAGGCCCAGGCCGAGCGCCAGGCCCACGCCGATGAAGAGCACGCTGAAGATGCCCAGGTTGGTGAGCGCCACCCACCAGCGCTCGCTCTCGAACAAGGTGACGTACTGCGCCCAGCCGACGAACTCGTAGTTGGGCAGCAGGCGCGAGGCCGAGAACGAGAGCACCCCGTTCCACGCAATCAGGCCGTAGATGAAGGCGAACGCGAGCGCGAAGCTGGGCGCCACGGCGAGGCGCGGCATCCAGCGGGAGAGGCGGGCCGCGAAGCTGGGGGCGGGGGAGGTGGAGGTCATGAGAGCAGGACAGAAGCCAGCCCGTCATTCCCGCGCAGGCGGGAATCCAGTGTGGTGACACATCGTGGATTCCCGCCTTCGCGGGAATGACGGAGCTGAGCCGGTTTACTTCGTCTTGGCAGCCGCCAGCAACCGATCCATCGCCTGCTCGGCCGTCATCGTGTCGGTGTTCCAGAACTGCGAGACCACGTCCTTGATCGCGCCTTCGGCCGCCGACGACACCGCCATGCCGTGCGCCACCGAGGGCACCAGGCCGTTGTTCTTGGCGGTGGCCACGAAGTCCTTCGACGAGAGCTTGGCGCAGTCATCGAACTTCGCCATGTCGCTGTTCAGGCGCACGGGGATCGAGCCCTTGTTGAGGTTGAACACCTCCTGGAACTCAGGCGCCATGATGGCCGCGGCCATGTCTTTCTGCGCCTGCAGGTTGGCGGTGTTCTTCAGCTTGAACATCGCGAAACTGTCGACGTTGAAGGTGAACGCGTTGGCGGTGCCCGGGGCTGCGGCACACAGGAAGTCCTTGCCCGGCGCCTTGCCGGCGGCGATGAACTCGCCCTTGGCCCAGTCGCCCATCAGCTGCATGCCGGCTTCACCACGAATCACCATCGCGGTGGCGAGGTTCCAGTCGCGGCCCGAGGCATTCTTGTCGGTGTAGTCCTTCACCTTCTTGAAGGTGGTCAGCACCTTGAGCATGGTCGGGCTCTTGACGCTGCCGGGGTCGAGCTGCACCAGGGCCTTGCGGTAGAAGTCGGCGCCGCCGACACCCAGGGCCACCGATTCGAAGGTGGTGAAGTCTTGCCAGTTCTGGCCGCCGTGGGCGACGGGGATGACACCGGCCTTCTTCAGCGCCTCGGCGGTGACGAAGAACTCGTCCCAGTTCGTGGGCATCTTGGCGTTGGCCTTCTTCAGCGCTGCCGGGTTGGCCCACAGCCAGTTCACGCGGTGCACGTTGACCGGCACAGCCACGTAGTTGCCCTTGTACTTCATGACGTCGGAGACGACCTTGGGCA
>NZ_JADMJX010000084.1 GCF_018780185.1 Rhizobacter sp. | reverse complement strand
GTGCTGTTCAACCCCGACACCGGCGAGACGCGGGCGATGCGCACCAAGGAAGACGCGCACGACTACCGCTACTTCCCCGACCCCGACCTGCCACCGCTGGTGATCGCCCCCGAGTGGGTCGAACGGGTGAGGAGTGAGATGCCCGAGCTGCCGCGCCTGATGGCCGAGCGGTTTCAGAAGGACTACGGCCTGCCTGCGTATGACGCAGCGATGGTCACGCAGAACAAGGCGTTCGGCGCTTATTTTGAAGAAGCCGCCAAGGCCAGCGGGCAGCCGAAGCTCGTCGCCAACTGGATGATGGGCGAGATCTCCCGGCGCCTGAACACCGAAGACCTGGGGCTCGATGCGAGCCGCGTCAACGCCACCACGCTGGCTCAGCTGATCACCCGCATCGCCGACGGCACCATCTCGAACAATGGCGCCAAGCAGGTGTTCGAGTCGCTGTGGACGGAGGGCGGCTCGGTCGACGCACTGATCGAGTCCAAAGGCCTGAAGCAGATGAGCGACACCGGCGAGCTCGAGCGCATCCTTGACGAGGTGCTGGCCGCCAACGCCAAGTCGGTCGAGGAATACCGCGCTGGCAAGGACAAGGCCTTCAACGCCCTGATCGGCCAGGCCATGAAGGCCACCAAGGGCAAGGCCAACCCGGCCGCGGTGAATGAGCTGCTGAAAAAGAAGCTCGGGGGCTGATACCTCCGCCGTTCGGGCTGAGCCTGTCGAAGCCCTGGTGACGTGCGAGCCAGCCCTTCGACAAGCTCAGGGCGAACGGGTCCAGCGGCGGGCTACTTGCCCGCCGGCTTGCGCGGAGCGGGCGGCGAAGACGCCGCCGGCAACACCCCCATCGAGCCCACCGGCGTGCCGCTCCACAGCTTCTTGAGCCGGCCGAGCTCGACGTCGTAGAGCGCGTTGATGCGGGTGATCTCGTCTTTCTGGTTTTGCACCAGCGAGCGCTGCGCCGCGGCAGCAGCGTCATTGGCGTCGAGTTGCTGCTTCAGCTTGGCGGGCATTTTCTTGCCCTTGTAGAACTCGCTCTCATCGAGCAGCGGCTTGCGCTCGCGCTGCAGGTCGGCCAGGCGCTCTTCGGAAAACTTCACACCCTTGCGCACGTCGTCGAGCGCCGCTTCACGCGCCTTGGTATGGGCAGCTTCGTTGGGAAAGCGCACCAGCAGGTTGCGGTCGCGGCGGATCGCGTCTTGCTGTGCGGCCCGGTCGACCTCGGCCTGGCGCTTCTTGGCCTCGGCTTCGGCCATCTCGTCGACCGTCATCGTGGGCGGCACCACCTGCTTGATCGACCCGTCGGCGTTGAGCAGGCGCTGTTCACGCGCCAGGCACTCGGCGATCGGGCGGTCGGAGGTCAGGCGGCGACCGTTGGCGTCGACGCAGCTGTAAATCGCAGCCGAGGCACTGCCCGCCAAGCCCAGCAGGCTCAAGAACAGAGTGGATTGAACAGCGCGTGAACGAAACAAATCACACCCCATAACGTTCGCGGTACGCGGCCACACGGGCGAAGTGTTCGCCCAGGGCCGCGTCCTGGTTGGTTTTCAGATACTGCAGCAAGTCATTCAGCGTCGCAATGGCACAAACTGGCAGTTTCAGTTGCCGTTCGACGAACTGCACCGCCGACCATTCGGCGTCGACGCCGTTCTCTGACGCCTTTTCCTGCCGGTCGATCGCAATCGCCACCGCGCAAGGCGTGGCACCCGCTGCCCGGATCATCGAGATGGATTCGCGCACCGAAGTTCCCGCAGAAATCACGTCGTCAATGATGAGAACGCGGCCGGCCACCGGCGCGCCGACAAGCGTGCCGCCTTCACCGTGATCTTTTGTTTCTTTTCGGTTGTAGGCATAGGGCACGTTGTGCCCCTGGCGGGCCAACTCCACGGCCACCGCCGACGCCAGCGTGATGCCCTTGTAGGCCGGGCCAAAGATCATGTCGAACTGGATGCCCGAGGCCAGCAGGCGGCGCGCATAAAATTCTGCGAGGCGAGCGAGCTTGGCGCCGTCATCGAACAGGCCGGCGTTGAAGAAGTAGGGCGACAGCCGCCCGGCCTTGGTCTTGAATTCCCCGAACCGCAGCACACCCGCTTCGACCGAGAACTTCACGAAGTCCTGGGCCAGGCTGTCTTGTTCCAAAGACATGTTTTGCGAGTTGGGGCTCATCGGGGGGTGTCTCGTGTTTCGACTGGTGTCTTTGAATTTGAACGGCATTCGTTCTGCCGCCACCAAGGGCCTGTTGCCCTGGGCCGAAGCCCTGGGCGCCGATTGTATGGGTGTGCAAGAAATCAAGGCGCAGGCCGCCGACATCGCCGAGCGCTTCGACACCCTGCACGATCTGAAGGGCCACTTCCACTTCGCCGAGAAGAAGGGCTACTCGGGTGTGGGCGTGTACTCCCGCAAGGAACCCAGCGACGTGGTGGTGGGCATCGGCGCGCCCGAGTTCGACGCCGAGGGGCGCTACATCGAAGTGCGCTTCGACACGCCCGCACGCCGCTTGAGCATCATCAGCTGCTACTTCCCCAGCGGCTCCAGTGGCGAGGAGCGTCAGCTCGCCAAGTTCCGCTTTCTCGCGTTGATGACGCCCTATCTGCAGCGGCTCAAGGCCGAGCGCGAGTTCATCCTGGTGGGCGATATCAACATCGCGCACAAGGAGATCGACCTCAAGAACTGGCGCAGCAACCAGAAGAACAGCGGCTTTCTGCCCGAAGAGCGCGCCTGGATGACCCACACGCTCGACGAGCTGGGCCTGGTCGACGTGTTTCGCACACTGAATGACAAGGCCGAGCAATACACCTGGTGGAGCAACCGCGGCCAGGCCTACGCCAAGAACGTGGGCTGGCGGCTCGACTACCACCTGGCCACGCCGGCTCTGGCCGCGCTGGCCCGCAAGGAACACATCTTCCTGGAACAGCGCTTTTCCGACCACGCGCCGCTGATCATCGATTACGACTTCACGCTGTAACCCATCCGGCCTACCATGCGCCTCTGATCACTCAATCGGAAGCGCACCATGGGATTTTTCAGCAACATCCTCGAAAAGCTCGGCATGAAAGAAGCGGCCGCGGCGCCCGTCACGCCCGCTTCGGTGGCGCCCCCTCCAGCGGCTGCATCCACGCCGAGCTCGGTACCCGCCGCCGCGGTGGTGAACCCGATCGCGGTGGTCGACGTGGTCGCGCAGCTGGAGCAGCGCGCCAAAGCCAACCCGCAAAAGCTGAACTGGCGCACCTCCATCGTCGACCTGCTCAAGCTGCTCGACATCGACAGCAGCCTGACGGCCCGCAAGGAGCTGGCCAAGGAGTTGAACTGCCCCGATGACCTGATGGGCGACTCGGCCAAGATGAACATCTGGCTGCACAAGAACGTGCTGGCGCACATCGCCGCCAACGGCGGCAACGTGCCCGCCGAGTTGCTGGACTGACACGCAGGCGCAATCGTCCGGGCTCGACGACCTGGGTGGCCCGCTCGGGCCGCTGGGCAGTGGTGGCCTGGCCTCGATGCTCGACTTGAACGGCGACGGCAACCCGCTCGACGACATCTTGCAAATGGCAGGCAAGGCGCTGCGCTGAACCACCCGCCGATCGGGTGAAAAGCGTCACGCCACATCGGCTGTTTGGCCGATCCCGCCCCCACCCCCCGTTCCTAGAATGAGATTCACCTGCGCTGTGCAGGGTCAAATCTCAGAAGGAACACCATGAAGCGCACCCTGATCGCCCTGGCGGCTGTGACCTTGGCCGCGGGCGCGAACGCCGGCGAGGTGTACACCGGCATCGGCACGCACGGCGTGATGCTGGGTTTTGCCCAGGCGCTGTCACCACAGTTCACCGTGCGCGGCGATTTCGGCACCCTCGGCAGCCGCGACAAGAACGAGCGTGAAGAAGGCATCGACTACGAAGGCAAGGCCACCTACAACCGCGTCGGCCTGTTTGGTGACTGGTTTCCCTTCGATGGGGGCGGCTTTCGCTTCACGGGTGGCGTGACCTTCAACAACATGAAGCTCGACCTGCTGGCCAGGGGCAATGGCACCCCCATGACGATTGGCAACAACACCTACACCACCGACAGCACCGACCGCTTCAACGTGAAGATCGAGTTCCCCAAGACCACGCCCTACCTGGGGCTGGGCTATGGGCACCAGCTGAGCACCGGCTGGGGCTTCGTGTTCGATCTGGGCGCATCGATCGGCAAGGCCAAGGTGACCGAGTCGCACAGCGGCAACAACTTCAGCCTGATCCCGCAGTCCGACATCGACGCCGAGCTGGCCGAGATCCGCGACGGCGCGGGCAAGATCAAGGCGATCCCGATGATCGCCATCGGCTTCAACTACCGCTTCTAAGACCCTGCAGACCGGGTGGAAGCCCAGGCTTCCACCAGTCGCGCCACCCAGGCGCGCGTGCTACTTTCAGCGCCATGGCACCTGCGCTGACGCCGACTCTTTCGATGGGCTACCTGGCCGCCTTGTTGCAGGCTGCCGAGGTCTCGCCCACCGACACCGCGCTGCTGCAAAAGGTGGGGCTCGACCCCACTCGGCTCACCCAAGCTGACGCCCGCATTGGCGAAGCCGAGTTCTCGGCGATCTACCGCGCGCTCGCCTTCGCGCTGGACGACGAGATGCTGCGCCTGTTCCCGCGGGCGTTTCGCCATGGCGCGCTCAAGTTCACCTGCCTGGCGCTGATGGATGCCAAGAACCTGATGGTGGCGCTGCACCGCTGGACCTACATGTCGCGCATGCTGCGCGACGACCTGCACATGGTGTTGCTGCCTGACCCCGCCAGCGCGCGCATCGCCATTGCTTCCACCCAGACACCGCTGCCCTGCAAGCCGTTCGCGCAAGACATGCTGCTCAAGGTCGTGCATGGTGTGCTCTCCTGGCTGGTGGGGCAGCGCCTGCCGCTGATCCGCGTCGACTTCACGTTTGCGCAGCCGAGCTTTGCCAGCGACTACCTGGCGCTGTACCCCGGCCCGGTGTTCTTCAACCAGGCGCAGGCTGCCTTGCACCTGGAGCCCGAGCTGCTGCAGCTGCCGATCCGCCGCAACAAGCATGAGCTGAACGAGTTCTTGCTGCGCGCTCCCGAAGACTGGCTGTTCGTGGGCGAGCACGAAAAACGCCTCGGCCTGCGCCTGCGCGCCTACCTGGCCGAGCGCCTCCCGCTGCCCGCCACCGCCGAGAGCGCGGCCGAGGCCTTGCATGTGTCGGCGCGCACGCTGCACCGCCGCCTGGCCGATGAAGGCACCAGCTTCCAGCGCGTGAAAGACGAGTTCCGCCGCGACATGGCCTTGCAGATGCTGACCCGCGGACACGAGCCCATCAACGCCATCAGTGCCCAGCTGGGCTTTGACAGCACGGCTTCGTTCCACCGCGCGTTTCGCGGCTGGACGGGCGACACGCCGGGGGCCTTTCGCGGGGCTGGAGCCACCACCACGCGCTGAGGCCCTTACGATGGGCGCCCAGCCAACCGCGGAGCCCCCATGTCACTGGACACCCTCGAGATCGAAACCGGCCCCTCGCCCACACGCACCGTGATCGTGCTGCACGGGCTGGGCGACAGCGGCCACGGCTTCGCACCCATCGCCGAAGAGCTCGACCTGAGCGCCCTCGGCGCGGTGCGCTTCGTGCTGCCGCATGCGCCGGAGCGGCCGGTCACGATCAACGGCGGCTACGTGATGCGCGCCTGGTACGACATCCTCGGCCCCGACCTCGCGCGGCGCGAAGACGAAGCCGGCTTGCGTGAATCGCAAGCCCTGATCGAAGAACTGATCGCCGCAGAAAAGGCGCGTGGTGTGCCCGCCTCGCGCATCGTGCTGGCCGGTTTTTCGCAAGGCTGCGCAATGGCGCTGCTGACCGGCCTGCGCCACCCCGAGCGGCTGGCCGGGGTGGCGGGTATGTCGGGCTACCTGCCGCTGGCGGCCAGCACGGCCACCGAGCGCAGCGCGGCCAACCGCGACGTGCCCTTGTTCCTGGCGCATGGCACGCAAGATCCGGTGGTGGCGTTCGCGCGCGGCGTGGCCTCGCGCGACGCGCTGGCCGCCCTGGGCTACCCGATCGAGTGGCACGACTACCCGATGCCGCACTCGGTGTGCGCCGAGGAGATCGGCGACCTCAACCGCTGGCTGCGGCGCGTGTTGGCCTGAGCAACGGCGGGCGCGTCTGGAGTGCGCCGTACGCCACGGTGGGGCAAGTTGAACCCGTACCAGCACGAGGGGCAGCGGGGCGACGGTGGGAGAATTCCAGCTTGACACCCGCAACCTCCTCACTCAAAGCATGACGCTGGACCGCGCCGCCCAACTGCAACGCTGGCGTCTGGCCATCGAGAACGCCAGCTTCGGCGTGTGGGACCTGGACCCTTTTCAGGAGATGGTTCACTACTCGCCGCCATGGAAGGCGCGCCTTGGCTTTCCGCGCATCCACGAGCCCGACAACACCGGGTTCTGGCGCTGCCGGGTGCACCCCGACGACCTGGAGTCCATGCAGGGTTCGCTGCGCTCGCACCTCGACGGCAAGGCATCCAGCTATGAGATGCGCTTTCGCCTGCGCAGCAACGGCTCGGGCTACCGCACGGTGCTGTCGCGTGGCCGGGTCGTGGAGCGCGACGCCAACGGCAACGCCACCCGCATGGTCGGCACCATGGTCGACCTCACCGGCCGGCCCACCACGCGGTCGCTGCACGGTCTTGCCGCCGAAGACCCCGAGCAGGCCATCGAGCGGCCTTCGCGCTTGCCCCTGCATGCCATCTTGGGCGTGGCCGGTGCGCCGTATGAAGCGCACCCGCTGATCGAGCGGGTGAGCGACTTGCTCGACCTCGCGCTGCGCGAAGGCAGCGCCACACGCTGACGCGGGCCTGGCGTCACTTCCAGGCGAACAGCGGTTGTTCGAAATGCGACACGCGGGTGCTCCGGCCCTCGATGCACACCTCTCTGAACTGGTAGAGCATGGCCGCGGTGGGCGCGGCAATCCAGTCGGCACCCAGGGGCATGCGCGGCACCATGTGCTCGCTGTGTTCGGCCTGATCGAGCATCGGCGCGTCGGCGCGCAAGAACTCGGCCACCGGAATGCGGTGCACGCTGGCGACTTCTTCGGGGTTGGGCACGATGTCGCGCGCCGCACCCGCCCACACCACCACCGGCGTGATCACAAAACCCGAACGGGTCACAAAATCATCGAGCCGGCCCATCACGGCGCTGCCGTCGAGGTGCAGGTTGACCTCTTCGGCCATCTCGCGCAGGGCCGCCTGCTCGGCGGTCTCGCCCGCGTCGATGCGCCCACCCGGCAGCGCCCATTGGCCGGCGTGGCGGCGCAGCTGCAGCGAGCGCCGTGTCAGCAGCAAGGCGGCCTGGGTGCTCCATTGCGCGTGCCGCGCCAGGCCCGGCAAGTCAGCGCCATGGCCTTCGTCAATGATGGCGATGGCGACTGCCGCCGCATGCAGCGGCTTGGCTTGCGGCTCGCCGGCGTGGCTCTGCACGTTGAACGCGCGCAATGCGCCCTGGACGAGCGACTTGAGCCGCTCGTCGCGCAGCAGGCTGTGCGGGCCCGTGGTCGGGGTGCTGTTCATGGGCTGCATGATCCGGCGAGCTGAGGTGAGTTCGATACATTGGGCCCCAGTTTCATACTTTGCACTCCGCTTGCCTTCGTGACATGAGCTTCCAGTACCTGACCATCCCGGTCACCCCCTTTCAGCAAAACTGCTCGCTCGTGTGGTGCAGCGAGACGATGCAAGCGGCCGTCATCGACCCCGGCGGCGAGCTGCCGCGCCTGCTGGCCACCGCCGACAAGTTGGGCCTCAGGCTCGAACAGATCTGGCTCACCCACGCCCACATCGACCACGCAGGCGCCACCGGCGCACTGGCACGCGAGCGCGGCCTGCCCATCATCGGCCCACACGAAGCCGACCAGTTCTGGATCGACGGCCTGCCGCAACAAAGCCGCATGTTCGGCTTCCCGCCGGCGGAGAGTTTCACCCCCACCCGCTGGTTGCACGACGGCGACACGGTGCAGGTCGGCCACGTCACGCTGCAGGTGCGCCACTGCCCCGGCCACACACCGGGGCACGTGGTCTTCTTCGAACCCACCAGCCAACGCGCCTTCGTGGGCGACGTGTTGTTTGCCGGCGGCATCGGCCGCACCGACTTCCCGCAGGGTGACTTCGACACCCTCATCCGCTCCATCACCCAGCGCCTGTGGCCGATGGGCGACGAGGTGGTGTTCATCCCCGGGCACGGCGAGGAGAGCAGCTTCGGCGAGGAGCGGCGCCACAACCCGTATGTGCGCGGCACGTGACGGGCGCGTGACCCGCTCGTGAAACCCCGAGGTCAATAAGTCACAAGCCGGCCGGTCAGACTCACCGGCTTTTGTGTCGCGTCATCCCTAAATTGGTGGTCACGGCGAGGGGCTTGTCAGCCCGCCGACAAGCACCAGGGGAACGCATCATGTTGGAGTCTTGCAGCACCGCCACCCGGCCCATGGACAGCCCCTACCAGGTGTCCGAGCGACGAAGCCAAACCGCGAGCATCCGCGACTTGGTGAGCCGGGTGAGCGTGCTTCTCCTTCAAACGCGGGGGACATGCCTAACCCCTGACGAGAGGGGCGCCGACCCAGCCCGACTCAGCTCTTGCCGGCTGCTGCCGGCGGCCCGAAGCGCTGCTCCGGCTTGGGCGCCTTCGCATACAGCCCCTGCACCTTGGGCAGGCTGGCCTGGATGTCTTGAATGCGGGTCGGCCCCGACGGGTGGGTCGACAGGAACTGCGGCGGTGCGCCCTTGGCGGCGGCGGCCATCTTGTTCCACAGCGTCACGCCGGCCCGCGGGTCGTAGCCGCCGCGGGCGGCGAGTTCCATGCCGACCAGGTCGGCCTCGGACTCGTCTTCGCGGCCGAATTTGAGCGTGAGCAGCTGGCCGCCCATGTCGGCCGCCAGGCGGCCGGCATTGCCCAAGCCGAAGATGGCCGACAGGATCTCGATGCCGCCGCGGGTGGCCACCGTCTTGCCCATGCGCTCGCGCGCGTGCTCGCGCAGCGCGTGGGCGATCTCGTGGCCCATGATCATCGCCACCTCGTCGTCATTGAGCTGCAGCTTCTGCAAGATGCCGGTGTAGAACGCAATCTTGCCGCCGGGCATGCAAAACGCATTGATCTGGTCAGAGCCGATCAGGCTCACCTCCCACTTCCACTCGCGCGCACGCGGGTTCCATTCGTAGCTGAACGGCACCAGGCGCTTGGCGATGCTGCGCAAGCGCACGAGCTGCGGGTCGTCGTCGCGCACCAAGGCGCCCTTGGCGCTGGCCTGGCGCTTCATGTCGACATAGTTCTGCTGGGCCATGGTCTCCACCTGCTGCGCCGAGATGGCCTTGGTGAACACCGACTGCGGCCCCACGTCGACGCCCTCGCGCGCCAGTGCGGGCAGGGCCAGCAACGCACCACCACCGAGCAGCGTGGTGGTGAACAGGCGGCGCGAGTGCAGCGGGCAGTGGCAAGTGAAGGGGGTAGTTGTGTGTGGATGGGTCATGACGGGTCTGACTTCAGGAGGGCTGGCGGGTTCCGCACGGGTCCAGCGGTGGACACATCAATCGTCGAACTTGGGGGCGCTGGGGTCGACTTCCAGCGCGCGCACGGGCTCGCGCAGCCACCACAACATCACCAGCGCCGGCGCGGCCAACACGGTGGAGGCGATGAAGAAGCTGGGCCAGCCGATGGTCTCGGCCATCACGCCCGCCAGTGGCCCGACCCACACGCGCCCCACCGAGGCAAAAGCCGACAGCAGCGCGTACTGCGTGGCGGTGAACCGCTGGTTGCACAGGCTCATCAGGAAGGCGACAAACGCCGCCGTGCCCATGCCGCTCGAGAGGTTCTCGGCGGCAATCACCATCAGCAACCCGCCATCGACCGGCGTGGCCTGGGCGAGCTTGACGAAGCCCCAGTCGAAGGCCGGGATCACCAGGCCCGGCATCAACCCCTTGCCATTCACGGCCAACCACCAGAAGCCCAGGTTGCTGACCATCTGAAAGACGCCAAACAGCATCAGCGAGCGCCACAGGCCCAGCTTGAACATCAGCGCGCCGCCAAGCAGTGCGCCGCCGATGGTGAGCCACAGCCCGATCAGCTTGTTGACCACCCCCACCTCGGCCTGGCTGAACAACATGGTCTTCAGCAGGAAGGGCGTCATCAGCGAGCCGGCAAACGCGTCGCCCAGCTTGTAGAGCACGATGAAGGCCAGGAACGCGCCGGCGCCACTCTGGCTGAAGTAGCTGCGCAAGCCGCCCACCAGGGTTTCGAAACGCGCCACCTTGGCCACCCATGCCGCCAGCGGCAGCGTGAAGGCGACGCCCAGCAGCAAGGCCAGCAGCGCCGTCCATTTGCCCTGCAGGTCGGTGGAAAAACTGCTGCCCTCCCAAAACGGCGCGAGCAGCACCCGCGCGATCGGCGGGCCAAGACGGTCGCTGAGCACCACGCCGAGCGCCACCGCCAGCACCACAGCCAGAAAGCCGAGCAGGTCGTTGCGTGCCACGCTGGTCGGGCGCACCTCTGCGGGCAGGCGCGGCAACAGCAGGGCCGACAACACCGCCGCCGCCACCATCAAACCGGCCATGAAGCGGTAGACCTCGGGCCACGACCAGCCGCCGCCCTGGGTGGGGTCGACCCAGATGAAGGCGATGCCACCCGACAGGATCATCGCCAGCCGGTAGCCCAGCACGCTGGTCGAGGCGCCCAGGCCGCGCTCGCGCGCGGGCAGCAGGTCGGTGCGGTAGGCGTCGACCACCACGTCTTGCGAGGCCGAGATGAAGGCCACCAGCACCGCCAGCAGCGCAAAGAGGCGGATCGACGCGGTCGGCGAGGTGCTCGCCATCCACCACAAGGCGCCCGCCAGCGCCAGCTGCGTGAGTACCAGCCAGCCGCGCCGCCGGCCGAGCCAGGGCAGCTCGAAGCGGTCCATCAGCGGGGCCCACAAGAACTTGAAGGTGTAGGGCAGGCCGACCAGACTCAGAAAGCCGATGGTCGCGATGTCGACCCCTTCGACGCTCAGCCACGCCTGCATGGCCTGGCCGGTGAGCGCCAGCGGCAGGCCCGAGGCAAAGCCCAGCAGCATCACCACCAGCAGGCGGTGCAAGGCCGTGAAGCGGGCTTGCAGGCTCACAGGGGGTACGGTCATGGGCGCGATTCTAGGGACGCACTGCGCGGCGCGCGGGGCGGATGACGCCCGAGGTTTTCTAGGCCACATCCGCCACCATCAGGTGGTATGCGTTACGGACCTCGATTTTGCGAAAGCCACAGGCCTCGTACAGGCGTTGGGCCGGGTTCTGAGGGTGAACGGTCAACGCGACCCGGGCATGGCCAGCTTGTGCGGCCGCCTTGAGTGCCGCCTGCATCAGGGGGCGCCCATGCCCTTTGTGCTGGTATGGCGATGACAGAGCGATGCCCAGCTGAGGTGTCTCGGCGTCGATTGACGCGAGGCCGACACCCAAGGGCAGCAATCGCATCCAACAAGCCCCTGCGTCCACCCCATCGACCTGAGCGACAACGCCGACATCCGTGGGCCGCCCCCAGCCCTCTGCATAGATGCGAACACCAGGGATCTGAAGCGCTTCGAGGGGCCGCAGGCCGGCTGGCGGCGGGTCCCACAGCGCGATGTGCAGCCAGTTCCACAGTTGCGACTGGTCATCGGCCGTGAGCGGACGAAAGGTGAGCATTTCGGGTGGGCCAAGTTCGGGTGGGCTGACCTCAGGCTCCGCGCTGAGCAAGCGCGAGAGCCTCCGCGATCTTTCCCTGCAAGGCCGGGACGACCGCCAAGGGAATGCGGAAATCGAGGTTGACGCCTTCGCCGATGACCATGCGGACACACACGTAGTCAGCGCCGGGCGCTGAACTGGCATTGACACGAACGATGTCGATGAGCGTTGACTGCTCGCCCCCTGCCGCTCCCTTCCCGGCGGCAATCTGTCGGTCGTTTGCCGCCACTTCGGAGGCAAACAACAGGGAGGCCACCAAGGGGCCGACCCGTGAGGGGCTCATTGCGAACCGCTCCGCGGTGCCGTCTCTCATCTCGAAGTTGAGGACGACGGCTTGACCGTCGGCCGCCGAACCCACTTCACGGGCTGCGCGGATGTGCCGCATGGATGAGAGATCGATCGGTTCTTCTGACATGTGTCGGGCTCCTTCTGGGGTGAACGCGAACTCTACCGTTCGGCGAGCGACATCCGCGCTCCCACACGCGGCAGCAGGTCAAACCACATCCAGCGCATCCCGGCGCCGGGGGGCGTGCGGGCCAAGTGCGTGAATAAGTCTCATGCGGCGGCCATGGAGTGCCCACATTTCCCTCCCCGGAGAGACCCCCTAGATAGGAGTTGGCCGCCTGCAGCCGACTCCGCCACAATCGGTGCATGAACGCGTTGCTGCGCCCGGTCACCCCCAGCTTTTCCGCCCAGGAATTCCGCTCCGCGCTCGGCAGCTTCGCCACCGGCGTTACCGTGGTCACCGCACTCGACCCCACCGGCCGCCCGGTGGGCCTCACGGCCAACTCGTTCAACTCGGTCTCGCTGTCGCCCCCGCTGGTGCTGTGGAGCCTGTCCAAGCGGGCGGGCTCGATGCCGGCGTTCAGCACCGGCTCGCACTACGCCATCAACATCCTCGCGGCTGAGCAGCGCACGCTGGCCGAGCGGTTTGCATCCAAAGACGTTGATCGTTTTGCCGGCGTCACCTTCCGCCGCGGCGCCGGCGGTGCGCCGGTGATCGAAGGCAGCGCCGCGGTGTTCGAGTGTTTCAACCGCAGCCAGTACGAAGAGGGTGACCACATCATCTTCGTCGGCGAGGTCGAGCGCTGCGAGCGGCGTGAAGGTGCGCTCCCGTTGATTTACCACGGCGGGCGTTACTTCACCGAACTGCCCTTGTAAGGGCCCCCCAGTCGCTGCGCTTCTGCCCGCGCGGGTCAGCGCGGCGCCACCTCCACGTTGATGCACTGACCGCTCCACACCCGCAGGGTCTTGCTGCGCGAGGCCTCGGGCGCGTTGACGCGGACGTCGAGCGTGCAGCGGAAGGCCGAGGTGGTCACCGGGTCCAGGCCGACATACAGGAAACGGTTCAGCTCCACCCGCGGCGTGGCCGTTCTCGCCGTGCCGGAGCGTGGCGAGGCCGTGCCGTTGGCGTAGTAGTCGGTGTAGGTCCAGTCGTAGCTGAGCACTTCGCCCGAGGGGTTCTCGACGGCCACCTCGCCGAAGAAGCGTGACAGGTCGGGCCCGACGATGCCGGGCTTGCACCCGAACTGGCGCAGGTCGATCACCGCGTTGTTGGCCACCGTGCGCGGGATGCAGCCGAAGGGCTGGTTCTCGATGAGCAGCACGTCGCGCGAGATCACGCTGAAGGCGTTGATGCGCGGGTACGGGTTGACCGGCGGCGGCGCCACGTTGAAGCTGCCGGTGGCAGCCGCCGGCAGGCCCTCCCGGTCTTGCGTGGCGACGCTCACCTGGCGGGTGCCGGCGGCACCGAAGCGGATGACGCGCGTGCAGCCGCTGCCCGAGACGAGGGTGTCGGGGGCGCTCACCGACCAGGTCATGGCGTTGCACATCGCGCTCGGGTCGGTTTCGTTGACGTCGGTGGCCACCACGTTCACCACGAAGTTCTCGTTCTGCTGCGGCGTGCCGCTGGTCTCGAAGGCGAGGGTGGGCGCCGCGTTGAGCACCATCACGTCGTTGGTGGTGGTCACCTGCTGCGAGCCGTAGCGCGCCACCAGCGTCACGCGCCGCATCCCTTCGGTCTGGAAGGTGACCGGCAGCGAGTTGGCGAAGAGGCTGCCGCCCACCGGCGCATTGACCAGCCACTGCCCATCGAACAGCAGGCCATCGCGGTCCGAGCTGGCGGTGAGCCGCACATAGTTCGCCACCGGGTGGTTGACGAGGATCTCGGCCGCGAGTTCGCTGCGCACGCGCAAGCTGGCTGCGGCGTTGTTGCGCAGGGCCACGCTCAGGCCGGCGGTGCCGCCCGGGGCCAGCTGGTCGGCATTCCAGCGCGCGCTGCGGTTGGGCGGCATGTTGAGCACCTCGAGCGAATGGAAGTTGTCGCGAACGTAATCGGCCGGCACGTAGTAGTAGCCGGCGTCGCCCGCGTTGCAGCCCCATGAGTTGCGCAGGATGAAGTAGCCCCCGCCGCCCACCTCGCTCGGCGGTCCGCCGGGCAGCGAGAGCTGCTCGTTGCTGACGAAGCCGACGATCTGCGCCAGGTGGTCGCCATAACTGCCGTCCACCAGGTTGCCCGTGGCGTCCCGTCTCTGGCGCAGGTAGGTCGACACGATGCCCGTGGCCGGGGCGGCCATGAAGCCTTCGTAGACCGGAAAGGTGGCGATCAGCGAGCGGCCGGCGGCCAGGTGCGTGCGAAGGATGGCCACGTCCCACGACTGGCCGCTGGCCCACACGGGCAGCACGCGGCTGCCGCGCACGCCCGCGTCGGGGAAGCTCTGGTTCACGTGGGCGCAGAAGAGCGCACCCCCCAGCAGCGAGGCGCAGGCCCATTCGCTCTGGTGCGCCGATTCGGAGCAGGTGCCGGTGTAGCCGTTGCAGGCCCCGGTGTACGACGCCGAGGTGCCGCCCACGCCGGCGTCGAACGCATTGGCGGGCCGGCCTGCCGCCGGGTTGTAGGTCCACGCGGTTTCGACCCGCAGGCGCTGGAAGAGGTCTTCCGCGGTGTTGAGCGCGAAGGCCGCCGAGCCGCCATCGACGAAGTCGCTCGGCGACCACAGCAGCTTGACCCGGTTGGCCAGGAACTGCTCCGACAGGTTGGGTGTCGTGCCCAGCTGCACCTGCTCGCGGCTTTCCACCGCGGCAATGGCGGTGAAGGCCCAGCACAGGCCGCGCTCGCCCTGGTCCTTGACGGGTGACACGAAGTTGCGCAGCGGAAAGTGATAGCGCCGCGCCAGGCCGGTGGCTGCGCAGGTCCCGTCGTTGTCGCTGCCGGCACCGGGGCTGAACGCCAACGCACGCTGCCTGCCGTTCGGTGTGCCGGATGGTGTGGACGGCGTGGGCGGCGCGCTCGGGTCGAGGCGCGTGTTGTCGATGTCGGGCAGCGCGGCAAGCGCCGCTTCCATCTGCAGCGCCGCCTGCCGGACCTGCGCGAGCGTGGCACCGGCCAGCGTGGCGGGTGCCGGCAGCTGCGCCTTCAGCGCATCGTCGAGCAGCGCGTGCGACAACTCGTAGGCCGCCAGGGCCAGGGCCGGGTCGCGCGCACGCCGGTGGGCGGCGGCGGCGTTGACGATGGCGGTGCCCAGGCTGTTCAGCGCCACCCTGCGCCCACCGGCCAGCGAGGCGACCGCCCCGGCCTCGAGGTCGGGGGCCGCGGCCGCTTGCGCCAGCAAGGCCCTCACCGCATCGCTCAGGTCGGGCTGGCTTTCCAGGAAGGCCCGCTCGGCCGCCACATGCGCTCGCTGTGCGCTGCGCTGCGCGTCCTGCGTGGCCGAGGTGACGAGCATCAGCTCGCCGGCCACCTGCCGGCGTCGGAACTCGTCGGCCGTCAGCGTCTGCGCGCCGGTTGGCGCGGCACCGGTCCAGGCGTTGGCGGGAACGAACAGGGTCTCTGTGGGTGGTGGTGGGGGCGGTGAATCGCCGCCGCCACCACCGCATGCGGCCAGGGTGAAGGCCGCGGCGGCCACCATCGCGGTGGCCCTCGCGCGCCGCGTGTTCAAGACAAGTGTGTTCATGGTCTCTCCCGTGAAAAGGCAAGTGGGTGTGAGGGAGGGCGCGCGCTCAGGGCAGCGTCACCCTCAGGATCTGGCCGCCACTGAGCACGACCAGTTGGCCGGGCGCCAGCACGGCGATGCCGTCGACGTCGCCCACGCTGGGGTTGGCGCCGAGCACCACGCCAGCACCGCGCGGCACCAGCACGCTGGGCGTGCCACCGGGTGGCAACCGCATGAGGCCTGGGTAGCCGGCGTAATAGAGCGTGCCGGTGGCATCGACAGCCAGCGCGGTCACCTGGCTGTCGGCCGGAAGGGCGACGGTGCTCACGCTGGCGCCGTCAGGGGCGATCCGGCGGATCACGCCGTTGCCGGCGATCTTGTCGACGACGAACAGGCTGCCGTCGGGCGCGAAGGCCATCGGCCCGGGCAGCGTGAAGCGCGCCGTGGCCACCGGCCCGTCGGTGCTGCCGCCCTGCCCCATCACGCCGGCATAGGTGCTGACGGCGCCCGCCGCATCCACGCGGCGAATCGTGTTGCTGCTGTCGGCCACGTACACATCACCCGCGGGTTTCACGGCCACGCCACGAATCCCCATGAAGCGGGCCGTGACCGCGTTACCGTCAACCGCGCCCGGGTCGGTGCGCGACCCTGCGAGCAAGGTCGTGGTGTTGTCGAGCGCGATGCGGCGCACGCCGTAGTTGTCGCCCAGGTAGAGCACGCCGGCACTGTCGCTCGCGATGGCCGCGAACGCGACATTGAACTGCGCCGCGCTGCCCACCCCGTCGATCACGCTGCCTGGCCCCGGCCCCGCCGTGAGGCCGGCTGCCAGCGTGACCACACCGGCCGGGCTGATGCGCCGCACGAGCCGGGTTCCCGTCTCGACCACGACCGCGTTGCCTGCCGGGTCGATGGCCACGGCCTGCAAACCGCCGCTGCTGGCCAGGCTTGCAAACGGCATCTGCGTGAGCGTGCCCACGCCAGCGGCCGCCATGCCCTGCGCGAAGCCCGAGGCGATCGTGTGCACCACGCCGGTCGCGCTGACCTGGCGGAGCGCGCGGTTTTCGGCCAGCATGAACCCGCCGCCCGACGCGAGCGTCACGCCGCCAGCGATATCAATGCGCGCGGTGGGGACGGTGCCATCCACAAAACCTGCGCCGAGCACACGCGAGCCAGCCAAGGTCGTGACGACGGCACTCGTCAGATCGATCTGGCGCAGCATGCCGCTGGCGTCGCGAAAGGTAAGCGTATTGCCGCGCACGACCATGGCGCTGGGGTTGACCACCGCCGCGATGCCGACGCCGTCGGGGCTGGCGGGATCGTTCGCCCCGCTGCCGGCCAGCGTTTGCACCGACGCAGCACCGCCGCCGCTGCGCACGATGCGCCGGATGCGGGGGCCGTCGGCCACCAGCACATCGCCGTTCGCGGCCACCGCCACGGCGCTGGGTCCGACGAAACGTGCGGTCAAGGGCGCGCCATCCTCAACGCCAAAGACGCTGCCCGCGTAGGTGCTCACCACGCCGGCCGGCGTGACACGGCGGATGCGGCAGTTGTCTTGGTCGGCCACATAAAGGTCTCCGTCCGGCCCCATGGCGATCGCACTGGTGCGCGAGAAGCGTGCAGCCGCGCCCGTGCCGTCGGCGGTGCCCGACACCCCGGCCGTACCTGCCAGCGTGCTCACGGTGCCGTTGGGGGCGATGCGGCGAATGGTGTAGTTGGCGGTGTCGGCCACATAGAGGTTGCCGGCAGCGTCTTGCGCCAGCCCCAGCGGTTGGCGGAACAAGGCGACATCGGCGGTGCCGTCAGCGGCCCCGGGCAGGGTTGCGCCGGCGACCGGCGTGATGCTGCTCAGGTCGGCACTCAGACGCTTGATCCGGTTTGAGGTGATGAAGCTGAAGCTGCCGGCTGCGTCCTGGTCGATGCCGGCCACGCTGAAGATCTCGGCCTGCGGGCGCAAGCCGACGGTGGGCAGCAAAGCCATGGCGACCGTGGGCGGCGGTGTCACGGTGAGAAGCGCGGCTTGGCTGTTTGTGATGCTCAGCCCGCCGCAGTCGAGCACGGCACGGAATTGCACGCCGCTGTCGCCGATGGCTGTGGACAAGCTGTACGTGCTCGCGTTGGCGGCCGCGATATCGGCCCAGTTGAGAATGCCGCCCGAGGTGTGGCCGCGTTGCCATTTGAGCCCGAGTGTTCCGGCGCTGCAGGTGGCGGCCACGCTGAAGCTGGCCTGCGTTCCGGCGACGGCCGTGGTGGCCACCGGCTGCAGCGTGATGGTGAGCACCGGCACGCTCACCATCACGGTGAGCGTGGCGGCGTTGCTGGTCGTGTTGCCGGCCGCGTTGCTCACCTCGGCACGAAAGGTGGCCCCGCCATCGCCGAGCACGGTGGCCGCCAGCACGTAGGTGGGGGCGGTCGCGCCGGGGATGTCGGCGCCGTTGCGCTGCCACTGGTAGGCGAGCGGCGCGTCGCCCGTCGCAGCGACGGTGAAGCTCGCGGCCTGCCCTTCGGTCACGCTGAGACTGGCGGGTTGCTGCGTGAGGGTCGGGGGCAGTGCAGCGGGTGGCGGTGGCGGAGCACCACCCCCACCACCGCACGCGGTGACCAGGGCGCACACGCCCGCCATGACGTTGCGGCGCAGCGCAGCGCGCCAGCCCTCGCTTCGGAGCACAAGTGAGTTGTTCATGAGTGGCACCCTGGCCGTGTCGAGGCACCGACTGTCTGGCAACGAAGCTGCGCCGTCTTTAAACGTTCTAAAACACCCCGAGAGCGAACGCTGCATGGGGCTCATGCCTGAATGCCGATGGCCCTGGGCCCGGGGTCGAAGAGAGGGTCGGGCGGCATGCGCGCGGGCCCCTCGACAGGCCGGGGCGGGCGGTTTCGATAGACTCGACCGTCCGGCACAGAAGCTGCCCCGTCGCCAGACGATCTGAACCGCCTCGAGAGCGACCGCGTGCTCTTGTGAAATGAGGTGATGGTGCCCAATCGCATTCGTTTCGGCCATTTCGAACTGCTGCCTGCCGAGCGGCAGCTGCTGGACGACGGCTGTGCGCTTGCGATCGGTACGCGCGCCTTTGATCTGTTGCTGGCGCTGATCGAACGCCGCGACCGCGTGGTCACGAAGGCCGAGCTGCTGGATGAGGTCTGGCCCGGGCTGGTGGTCGAAGAGGCCAACCTGCCGGTCCAGGTGTCGGGCTTGCGCAAGCTCCTGGGGCCGCAGGCCATCGCGACCATCCCCGGGTTGGGCTACCGGTTCTCGATGAGCCTGCTCGGCACTGATCCGACACCCAGGCAAGACGCCACCGCCCCGGCATTGCCCCCGAGGCGAACCAATGTGCCCGACGCGATCCAGCCGCTGGTCGGTCGCGACGACGATCTCGCCGCGCTGAGCGAGCTGATATCCCAGCACGGCCTGATCACGCTGGTAGGCCCGAGCGGCGTCGGCAAGTCGCGTCTCGCCCAGTGGCTGCTGCACAGCCGCCGCCGCGTCTATGAGCATGGCGTGTGCTGGGTCGACTTGTCCGCGCTCACCGACCCCGATCTGGTGGTCGGGTGCATATCGACCGCGCTGGGTCTCAATTCGGCAGCGGGCGAACCCCTCAAGACCTTGTTGATCGCCGTGCAGCCGCTGCAGATGCTGGTCGCGCTCGACAATGCCGAGCACCTGGTCGGCGCCGTCTCGCAGCTGGCGCAAGCGGTGCACGACACTGCACCGGGTGTGCGGTTGATCGTGACCAGCCAGGTGCCTCTGAACCTGTCGGTGGAGACCGTCTACCGGCTCAACACCCTGGCCGTGCCCGAGAGCACCACGCCCATCGACGAGGCGCTGCGTTACGGCGCGGTGGCGTTGTTTGCGCAGCGCGCGAAAGCGGCCAACACACGCTTCGTTCTGACGGCCGGCAACATCGCACTCGCCGTCGAGGTCTGTCGCCGGCTGGACGGCCTGCCGCTGGCCATCGAGCTGGCGGCAGCACGTGCGCCCTTTCTCGGCTTGCCCGCCCTCTTGGCTGTGCTGGACGAACGCTTTCGGGCGCTGACCGGCGGCCGCCGCGGCGCGCCCGAGCGTCACCAGACGCTGCGGGCCGCGATGGAATGGAGCCACTCGCTTCTAAGCGACACCGAGCAAACGGTTCTGCAGCGCCTGGGCGTTTTTGCGAACACCTTCTCACTGGCCAGTGCCCAGCAAATAGTCGCCGATTCGCAGCTCGATGCGTGGAGCGTGCTCGATGCGCTCGGCGGCCTGGTCGATCGCTCTCTGGTTGCCATTGAGCGGCTCGATCCGGTGCGCTATCGCCTGTTGGAGACAACACGTGCCTTTGCGATCGAACGCCTGCGCGAAGCGGGCGAGGCCGAAGAACTGCATCGCAGGCACGCGCTGGCCTGCCGCGTGCTCTTTGAAGATGCCTATGTCGAGTGCTTTGAAGGCCGAGTGGCGGTGGACCATTGGCGTGCTGCGTTGATGCCCGACCTGGACAGCGGGCGCGCCGCCTGCGCCTGGGCCTTGAACCACGACGCCGAGACGGCGGTGTCGCTGGCCGCGTCGCTCGCACTCGTCGTCTCCAACGAACGCCCGCAAGACCGGCGCCGCTTGCTCGAATCCACCCGCCCGCTAGTGACCGATGCACTACCGGCGCCGCTGCGGGCGCGCTGGAATCTGGAAGCCGCATTCGACTGGGGTGCCTCGCAGCCGGCGCTCGCACGCCGCCATGCCATGCACGCGGTCAGACTCTTCAGGGATCTGGGCGACCCGGTGGGCTTGTACCGCGCACTCTCGATCCTGGTGTACTGCGAAGTCGCAGAGCCCGATGATGAGCAACACGCCGAGATCAACGAACTGGGCTCGATTGAAGACAGCCACTGGCCTGCGGTGGTGCGTGCCCAGGGCGCCGCTGCCGTGGCTTGCTGGTTCAGCGCACGAGGCAAGTTTGAAGCCGCGATCGAATGGCGCCACCGCGCCTTTTCGCTGTATGACCAGGCGGGTTGGTCCTGGCAGCTGCTGGTGGCACAGGCCAACCTGATGGACAGCCTGCTCGCCCACGGGCGCGTTGACGAAGCCATCGCGTGCGGTGTAGCGCTCCAGGCGCAACTGCACGAGACACGGCAACTCGCGGCTCTGCCTGCGGCACGCCTCAACCTCACGGCGGCGTTGTTGTCCAAAAACGAGACGACGCAGGCCAGGCAGCTCGCCGTGGAGGGGTGGTCGCAGGCGCTGCAGATGGCCTGGCAACCTTACTGGGCTGACTACCTGGCCTTGCTGGCAGCGATCGAAGGCCGACCCCGCTCAGCCAGTCGCTTGCTCGGGTATGCCAACGCGTGCTACGCCGGCAACGGCAGCTCGCGCGAAATCAACGAGGCTCGCGCAACACAGAGGGTCGAGCAACTCGCCGCCAATCACCTGGGCCCGTTCGCGTTCAAACAGCTGGTGGCCGCGGGCGCCGGTTTGCGCGACGACGAGATAGCCAAGCTTGCGTTCGGGGTGCTCGATGCACTTGATGACTCGGCATCACCACATTGAACCTAAGAACGGCAGTTGAAGGTGCGCGAAGCGCGTGGATCTTGAGGATTGGTGCGGTTCGTTGAGTTTTGGCAACCTCACCCGATGGGTGAAGCCAACGAAGCGAGGAAGACCGTGCTGGCGCAGGCCAGCGAGGCAGCGGACACGATGGGCGGACGCATACGCCACGATTAAGCCGCTGTACAGCCATCGGGAAGGCGCCGAGGCGGGCGTTACTTCACCGAGCTGCCGTTGTAGGCCGCGCGGCATTCACGCCGCCTGCCCGATGAGAAACGGCATGGCTGCGGCCAGCACGGCCTGCGGCGCTTCGATCTGCGGCCAGTGGCCCACCTGCTCCAGGCTCACGATGTCGGCGCTCGGCACCAGCGCACGGTAACGCTCGGCCATGTGGCGGCCTGAGTTGGGGTCGGCGGCGCCGTTGATCAGCCGGGTCGGCACGGTGCGGCGCAACAGTGGCTCGACCAGGCGGTCGCGGCAGGCCAGCCGGTCGACATAAAAGCGCCCGACGGCGTGCGCCACCCGCAGGCCGTCGTTGTGTGTGACCAGGCGCCAGAAATCGTCAAGCAGGTCGTTGGACGCCGCTGTCTTGGGGCCGAACAGCCGGCGCACCGAGCGGTCGAAGGCCGCGCGCGGAATGTGGGGGCCGATCCAGGGGCCGAGCGGTGACGAGAGCAGGCGTTGAATGACACGCGGCTGGTAGGCCTCGGGGCACAAGCCGCCATTGAGCAGCACCACCGAATCGATTTGCGGGCGGCGGGCGTCTTCGAGTTGCCGCGCGAGCAGCTCTTGCGCCACGCTCACGCCGAGGTCGTGCGCCATCACGCTCAGGCGGCGCAAACCGAGTCGCTGGATCAGCGCGTCGTGCAGGTCGGCATGGTCTTGCAGCGAGTAGGCGTGGCCGGCCGGTTTGTCGGAAAAGCCCAGGCCCAGCATGTCGGGTGCAATGAGGGTGAAGCGCGTGGCGAGGTTGTCCCACACCGCATGCCAGTCGTAGGAGCCGATCGGGTAGCCATGGACCAGCAGCAGCGCGGGGCCGCGGCCGGCCTGGGCCACGAACACCCGGTGGCCACGCCAGTCGATGAAACGCCCTTGGCGCTGCCAGGCGTCGAGGGTGGCGCTCATCACCGTCAGCGCAACAAGGGGTTCTTCATGGGCTCGCCCTTGCGCGTACAGATGGCCTCGGACACCGAGCGCCCGGTCACATTGAACGAGCCGCCGACGAAGCAGTTGTATTCCTGCCCGGCCTTGGTCTTCACCGCATAACGGGTGGTGGTGCCTTCATCGGTGCGGTTGCTGATGGTGAAGGCGCTCTTGTCGAGCCCGAGCGCGAAGGCCGTGCGGTCGACGAGGGCCTGGTCGGTCACCGCCATCGAGGCACAGCCGGCGGCTGCCACGGCAGCCACGGCAAGGGCAACAAGCAGAGTTCGGGTCATGTGGTTTCCTGGTTGAGTGAGTGGGGTGGAGGGCGGCGACGCGTCAGCGCCCCGAGCTGAAACGCCGCGCCACGATCTGCGTGCCGGTGGATGCGCCCGTGTACTGCGTCCACAGGGACCAGGCGTTGCCACGCGCATCCATCGCGATGGCCGGGTCGGTGGCGATCTCGTTGATGTTGTCGTGCGCCACGCCCGCCACCCAGCCACCGGCCACGGTGTAGGCGCTCAGCATGGTGTCGACGGTGCCGACGTCGTTGCCTTGTGACCAGGCGAGAAAGGCGTTGCCCTCGCCGTCGATGGCCGCGCGCACGCCGGTCGCCGCCGAGCGCGATCCCACCGGTTTCACGATGCTGGGTGCGGGCCAGTTCCCGCCCGCTGATGCGATCGTGGCGCGGATCGATTCGTCGCCCTGCCCCCACGCCACCAGCGCCGCACCGGCCGCGTTCATCTTCACGTGCACGGTGCTCAGCACGCTGTTGGCGCCCAGCTCACGCGCCACTTGCAGCGGCGCGCCCCAGGCGCCGGCCTGGTAGCGCTTGGCCTGGATCAGGGCGTACATCTCGGTGACCGAGACCACGCTGATCTGCGACCACACCATCACCGCGTTGCCGTTCGCGTCGATCGCGATGTCGGGGGCCGAACCGCCCGAGACCGAGACGAGCTGGCTCGCCGTGCCCCAGCCGCCGCCGGCGGTGTAGCGGTTGGTCCAGGTGCCGCGGTTGACGGGGGTGCCGCCACTGGCCTGCCACACCACGAGCGCGTCGCCCTGCGGCGCCACGGCGATGCGTGGGTTGCCGTCGACGCGGCCAAGCTCGTCCATGTTTTCGAGCAGCTGCGCGCTGCCCCAGGTGCCGGCGGCGCTGCCGCGGTTGCCCCAGATGCTGAAGCGCGAGCCGTCGAGCTGCGACCAGGCGGCCACGGCATTGGCTTGCACGTCCATGCCCACGCTCAGCACATCGACCACGCCGGTGGCGGTGCTGAGCGCCTGCACCGGCGTCCAGCCGCCGGCGGGGTCGAAGTGGCGCGCCCAGGCGCCGCTGTTGCTGGTGTCGCTGGCCTGCGTCCACAGCACGACGGCGCGGCCCGAGGCGGCATCCATCGCCATCTCGAAACGTGTCACGTCGCCGAGGCGCGATTCGAGCGCCTGCGGTGCGCTCCAGCCACTGGCAGGCTCGTAGCGGCTCACCACCAGGTCGTCGTCGATCAGCGTGCCGGCGCGCAGCGTCAGCCACGCGGCGAGCGCGCGGCCCGAAGCGTCTACCACCACCTTGGCGCTGCCTGAGCCACCGGCCGACAGCGGTGGCGACGTGACCGACCACCCCGTTGCCGGCGGTGGGGGTGGTGCCGGAGGAGGCGGGGCACTGCCACCCCCGCCGCCGCCACACGCGGCCAGGCTGGCAACGGCCAACGCGGCAGCAATGGCCCAGCCGCTGATGAGGGTGTTGTTCATGCCCGATGTCTCCCCTGACGAGCCGCACCCAGGCGCACGGCTTTGCGAGGTCGATGCTAGGCAGCAGCTGCCCCGGCGCCCATAGCACCAAAGGGCAGTCGGGCAAGCAGGGCGCGCACTCAGGGGGCGCTGAAGGCCTGGCTCAGGAAGGCACGCAACTGCACCGGGCGGGCCGGCTTCACGAGCACTGCAAAGCCGCGCGACTGGGCCTTCAGCATGTGCTCGCTGCCCGCGTCGCCAGTGACCACCAGCGCCGGCAGCTCGTGGCCCACGGCCGCACGCAGCGAGTCGATCACGTCGAGGCCGCTGGCGCCGTCGGCCAGACGCAGGTCGACCACCAGCACGTCGGGGGTGAAGCCCTGGCCCAGCCACGCGATCGCTTCACGGGCGCCCGGGGCCGCTCGTGCGTCGCAGCCCCATTGGAGCAACAGGCCCAGCAGGGCATTGCGCGAATCGGCATCGTCTTCGATCAGCAGCACCCGTTGCGATGCGATCAGCGGCTCGACAGCAGGCGTGCCACCCGGTGGCATGGGGGCGAGCTCATGATCGGGAGCCCGTGGCAAGGTCAACGTGAACACGCTTCCCTGCGCCGGCGCGGACTGCACCGACACCGACAACGACAGCAGATCGCTGAGGCGTTTGACGGTCGCGAGGCCCAGCCCCAGGCCGAGGCGGCGGTCGCGCGCCGGGTTGCCCACCTGGTAGAACTCTTCAAAGATGCGCGGCAGGTGGTCGCTCGCGATGCCGATGCCGGTGTCTTCCACCCGAAGTACCACCTGATCGCCGTCGGGTCGGGCGTAGATGCGCACGGCCCCTGCGCGCGTGTAGCGGATGGCGTTGGACACCAGGTTGGCCAGCACGCGCGCCACCAGCGCGCGGTCGCTGCGCACCGCCAGCCGCCCGGCGTCGACGGCCAGCTGCAGGCCCTTGGCGCGCGCCAGTGCCTGGTAGGGCTGGCAGGTTTCACGCAACAGGTCGTCAAGCCCGAACACCGAACTCTGCGGCGTCATGTGGCCCACATCGAGGCGGGTGATCTCCAGCAGGTCGTCGACCACGTTGGTCATGCCTTCCACACACTCGACCAGGTGGCCCGACACCTCGGCCACATCGACCGGCGCGGCCTTCGAGCCCGGCGCGCACAGCGTCTGCGCCAGCAGGCCCATGGCATGCAAGGGCTGGCGCAGGTCGTGGTTGGCGGCGGCAAAGAAGCGGGTGCGGGCGGCACTGGCCTCCTCGGCGGCGCGGCGCGCGGCCTCGCTGCGCTGATTCTCCTGGTGCAAGGCCTGGATCAGCTTCGCCTGGTTGCGGCCATTGAGCAGCGTGTACACGCCGATCAGGAAGATCATCCCGGCCATCACGGCGTGGTACGCCGTGCCGACGAGCAGGTCGCGCAGCACCAGCGGCCCCAGCACGCACACGACAAACACCACCAGCACGCGGTAGAAGCCCGACAGGTGAACCGCCGAACCCATGGCCACCGCCGCCAGCGTGATGTGCAGGATCGACTCGGCTTCCGGGTTGCCCGGCACCCTCAACACCACGCTGAGCAGGCCCCATTGCAGGCCGTGCACCAGCGTGCTGCCCAGGCCCCAGCGGGCCCAGCGTCGCGGATGGGTCTGCAAGCTGCGGGCGCGAGGCGCATACAGCCCCGCAAGCACCCGGGCAAGGCTCATGCTGCCGAACAGCGCCAGCCAGACGATCAGCTCCCGATCGACGGGCCCATTGAAATACAGCACACACGAGACCACCGCACCCACGGCACTCAGCACCGACACCATCGGGCTGACCAGCAACAGGCGTGCGAGCTGCTCCGGCTCCACGGCATCGGGAATCAGCGGCCACCAGCTCGCCAAGCGCCCCATCTACAGCAACCCCACCTCACGCGCCCGCACGAGCAGGTGGGTGCGGTTGCTCGCGCCCAGGGCATCGAGCAGCGCCGTGACATGCAGCTTCACCGTGCGCTCGGCAATGCCCAGTTCGTCGGCGATGTGCTTGTTCTGCCGGCCGCGTGCGATGAGCGACAGCACTTCGAGCTGGCGTGCCGTCGGTGCGGCGTCGCCGGCACCCCGCTGTGAGAGCGCCGCAGCGGCGTGGCTGAAATGCTCGCCCCCATTGCACACCATCTGCAAGGCCTCGAGCACCTGGCCGATGGCGAGCGACTTGCCCAGGAAGGCGGCCGCCCCGGCGGCCCGCGCGCGGGCGGCGAGGGCCGTGTCTTCATCGCCCGAGATCAGCACCCGCGCCACCAGCGGGTGGCTCGCGCCGAAGCGGCGCAGCCCGTCGAGACCGTTGTCACCGCCCAGGCGGTAGTCGATCAGCACCACGTCGAGCTCGCGGGTCTGTGCCGCCAGCGCGAGGCCCTGGTCGAGCGTCAGCGCGGTCTGCACCTCGACGCCAGCCTGCGCATGCGTCAGCGCATGCGCAAAGCCCACGCCGAACAGCGGGTGGTCATCTACCAGCAGCAACTTCATCGGCGCGATTCTCGCCGCAGCGCTGCGAACACGACCCTGCCCTTTCGGGCAGGTGTGTCAAGCCGCCTTGTCGGCCAGTGGCGCCAGCTTGCCGAGGTAGTGGCGCACGCGGGCATCGCGCGCCAGCTGGTGGAGCGAGCCGGCCTGCATCACGCGGCTGACGCGCGATTCGTCCTTGTGCACGAAGAGGTAGCGGTCGCAGACCTCGTTGAAGATGTCCAGGTGCACCGGCTCGTTGGGGTGCAGGCACAGGAACACCAGCCGTCCTTCTGCGCGAAGCCGGCGGAAGAAATCGAGCATGAAGCCGATGTAGCCGTCTTGCGTGTTGAACTGCGGCTCGTCGAACAGGTGGACCTGCGCACGCTCGCTGGCCGCGTGCTCCAGCATGAAGGCCGGGTGGGTGCGGGTGAACGAACGCACCTGGTACGACTGGTGGTAGTGCAACGCGAGGCGGTCACGCTCGCGGTAGCGCACCCGGTGGATGTCTTGCCCGGCCACCAGCACGCGCCCATCGGTGGGCAGGTTGCTGCCGGTGATCAGCTCGAACATCGTCGTCTTGCCGGCGCCGTTGGCACCCATCACGCCGACGATGGCGGGGCCGTCGATCTGGAAGTCGGCTTCCAGGCAGAAGGTGGTCTGGCGTTGCGGCCATCCGCGCTGGTAGCGCTTGACGAGGCCTTGCACTTGGAGAAGGGGTTGAGAGCTCATGGCGTCAGATTCCTAGCAGACGTCGTTGCAGGTCAGGGTCCTGGCGCAGCGGCTCGGCCGGGCCTTCGTGCACCACCTTGCCGTGGCGCATCACGATCACACGGTCGGCCACGCCGAGCGCACAGGCCACGTTCTGCTCGACCAGCAGCACCGACACGCCTTCGCGCTTGAGCCGCAGCACGGTCGACATCACGTCTTGCACCACCTTGGGCGCAAGCCCCTGGCTCGGCTCGTCGAACAGCACCAGGCCAGGCGAACCCAGCAGGGCGCGCGAGATCGCGACCATCTGCATCTCGCCGCCCGAGAGGTTTTCGCATTCGCGCTGCATCAGGTATTCGAGCGCGGTGAAGATCTCGAAGCACTCCTTCTCGTTCCAGGAACGGAAGCGCGTCTTCTTGCGCGCGATGGCGAGGTTGCGCGCCACGGTCAGCGTGGGGAAGATGCGCCGGTCGTCGGGCACCCAGCCGACGCCCATGGCGGCGATCTCGTGCGTGGGGCGGCGCGTGACGTCCTGCCCGTCGAAGTGGATGCGCCCACGCCGCGGCGGCGTGAGGCCCAGAATCGAGCGCAACGTGGTCGTCTTGCCCGCCCCGTTGGGGCCGAGCAGGGCCACCACCTCGCCGGGAGCAATGCTGAGCGACACGCCGAACAGTGCCTGCGTTTCGCCGTAGAAGGTTTCGATGTTGTCGATGCACAGCACCGACTCCGATGCGGAAGGTTTCAACACCGCGCTCATGCCACCGCTCCCAGGTTGGAGCGTTGCACCCACGGGTTGTCGCGCAGCCCGTCGGGGTCACCCTGGGCGATGACCTGGCCCCAGTGGATGACCGAGATGCGATCGGCCAGGCTGAACAGGAAATGCATGTCGTGCTCGATGATGACGATGGTGAGTTGGCGTTTGAGTTCGGCGATCAACTCGGCCAGGCGCGCCGTGCCTTCGCTGCCGAGGCCGGCGGTGGGCTCGTCGAGGAACAAGAGGCGCGGCCTTGCGGCGAGCGCCACGCCGATCTCCAGCGCACGCCGTTCGCCATACGACAGGCTCTCGGCCTGCACCCGCTCCTTGCCGGCCAGGCCCACGCGGGCCAGGATGGCGGCGGCCTCGTCGTGCGCGGCGCTGTCGCGGCCGAGGTCGCTCGCCATCGAGTAGCCCTTGGCGCGCACCGAGGGCAAGGCGATCAGCACGTTGTCGAGCGCGCTGTCGTCGTCGAACAGATTCATGATCTGGAACGAGCGCGACACGCCCTTGCAGGCGATCTCGCGCGGCGACAGGCCGGTGATGTCTTCGCCCGCGAACTTGACCGTGCCGCGGTCGGGTTTGTAGCGCCCGGTCAGCACGTTGAAGCAGGTGGTCTTGCCCGCGCCGTTGGGGCCCATGATGCCGTTCAGCTGGCCTTCTTCGAAGGCGAGAGAGATGCTCTCCAGCACCACGTTGTCGCCAAAACGCTTGTGCAGTTGGGTGGCTTCAAAGAGGGCCATGTTCATGCCTCCTTCGGGGTGTGGTTGAGGGACGGTGCAGGAGCCGGTTGTTTGCGCCGCGCCAAGCGTGCCCGCGCCTTCTGCCACGCACCGGCCACGCCGTCGGGCTGGAACAGCACCATCACCATGAACACCAGGCCGTACCAGAGCAGCCAGGTCTCGGTGTAGGCGCCCAGCAAGTCTCTCGTCAGGATGAACACCAGCGCGCCGATCACCGGGCCCCAGAAGCTCACCAGGCCGCCACCGATCAGCACCATCATCACGACGAAGCCCGAGTTGTGCAGACTCATGACGTTGGGGTAGGCCGATTGCTGCGCCATCGCGAAAAGCGCACCCGCCAGGCCCGCCACGCTCGCCGACAGCGTAAAGGCCAGCCACTTGTAGAGCCACACGTTGTGGCCCACGAAGGCGGCGCGCATCTCGTTTTGCTTGATGGCGCGCAGCACGCGCCCGAACGGCGAGTGGATCAGCCGCCACAGCGCCACCAGCACCAGCGCAAACAGCACCAGCGCGAAGTAGAAGAAGGCTTCGTTGCTGCCGAGCTTGATGTCGATGAAGCCAAGCGAGAGGTCGGGCCGCTTGATGTTGAGCAAGCCGTCTTCACCACCGGTGATGCCGTGCAGCTTGACCGCCGCAAACCAGAACACCTGGCCGAAGGCGATGGTGAGCAGCGCGTAATAGATGCCGCGCTTGTGCGAGATGAACGCGCCCACCAGCATGCCGGCTACGGCGCTCAGCAACACCGCGCCCAGCAGGCCGGCGAGCAAACCGGCATCGGCACGCTGCTGCAGCAGGCCGAAGGCATAGGCCCCCACACCGAAGTAGGCCCCGTGCCCGAACGAGGGCAGGCCGCCGTAGCCGAGCAGCAGGTTGTGGCCCAGCGCAAACATCATCCAGATCATGATTTCAAGCGCGAGGTACTGGTACAGCCCCACCTGACTCAGCCACAGGGGTGTGCTGGCAAGCAGGGCCACGGTGAACACCATCGGCGTGGTGACGAGCGGGGCAGGTCGGGTTTGTGTGGACATGTCGAATGAAACAAATGCTGGACAGGATGAAATGTATGTTCTATTCTCCGTTCATGCAAGAACGTTTGTTCTGTGTTTGATGTGTTTGACACCTGTGAAAACCCGATGACCGCCGCTCTGAACTACGACGACCTCAAAGACGCCATCTCACGCGCCTACCCCACGCTGCCCAAACAACTGCAGCTGATCGCCCGCTTTGCACTCGACAAGCCCAACGAGCTCGCGCTCGGCACGGTGGCGGCGGTGGCCGATGCGGCCGGTGTGCAGCCTTCGGCGCTGATCCGATTCGCCAATGCGCTCGAGTTTGGTGGCTTCTCCGAGATGCAGGGTGTGTTCCGCGAGCACCTGGTCGAGCGCTCGGTCAGCTACCGCGAGCGCATCGACCAGTTGCGCCGCCACGGCAAGGCCAACAACGGCGGCTCGGGCGTGTTGCACCAGTTCGTGGGCGAGGCCGTGTCCGAGCTCGGGCAGCTCGAAGAAAACGTGGCCGAGGCCGACATCACGAGCGCCGCCAAGCTGATCTGCGCGGCGCGCCACGTGCACGTGCTGGCCCAGCGGCGCGCCTTCCCGGTGGCCTCGTACCTGGCCTATGCACTGAGCCAGCTCGAACTCAAGACCTACCTGATCGACGGCCTGGGCGGCATGCTGGCCAACTCGCTGAACAACATCGAGCCCGAAGACGTGCTGATCGTCGCGAGCTTCCACAGCTACTCGCAAGAGGTGATCGACGCGGCCAACGCTGCGCATGCGCGCGGCATCCCGGTGATCGCCATCACCGACAGCGCCCTGTCGCCGCTCAAGCCGTCGGCGCGCGTGTGCTTCGAGCTGAGCCTGGGGGCGGAGAAGGCCTTCCGCTCGCTGGTGGCGCCGCTCTGCCTGGCCCAGGCCGTGGTGGTGAGCACCGGCCACCAGCTGACCGAGCAATCGGCGCGCGGCGCCGCCAAAACGACCGGCAAACCGGCCACCAAGACAAAACGCCCCACCAACGGCAAGGGAGGCCGCTGAATGCGTGCACTGGAACTGATCTGCATGGGCCGCGCGGCGGTCGATCTGTATGGCGAACAAATCGGCGGGCGGCTCGAAGACGTGCAGTCGTTCGCCAAGTACCTGGGCGGCTCGCCGTGCAACACCGCGGTGGGTGCCTCGCGCCTGGGCCTGAAGGCCGGCATGATCACCCGCGTGGGCGACGAGCACAACGGCCGCTTCGTGCGCGAGTCGCTGGCGGCCGAGGGCGTGGACGTGTCGCAGGTGCGCACCGACCCGAAGCGCCTGACCGCGCTCGTCTTCCTCGGCATCCGCGACCGCGACACCTTCCCGCTGGTCTTCTACCGCGAGCAGTGCGCCGACATGGCACTCTCGGTGGCCGACATCGACCCGGCCTTCGTGGCCTCGGCCCAGACGCTGCTGCTGTCGGGCACGCACCTCTCCAACGCGCAGACCTTCGACGCCTGCATGAGCGCCATCGAGGCCGCACGCGCCGCCGGCACACGCATCGCGCTCGACATCGACTACCGCCCGGTGCTGTGGGGCCTCACGTCGCCCGGCCTGGGCGAGCAGCGTTATGTGCCGTCGGAGCAAGTCAGCGCGCATCTGCAAAAAGTGCTGCCGCTGTGCGACCTGATCGTCGGCACCGAAGAAGAGATCCACATCGCCGGCGGCTTCAGCGACAACCTGGCGGCGCTGCGGCGCATCCGCGAAGTGTCGAAGGCGCTGATCGTGATGAAGCGCGGGCCGATGGGCTGCGTGGCCTTCGAGGGCCCGATCCCGGCAAGTGTGGAAGACGGGGTCACCGGCCCGGGTTTCCCGGTCGAGGTGTTCAACGTGCTCGGCGCGGGTGACGCCTTCATGGCCGGCCTGCTGCGCGGCTGGGTGCGCAACGAGCCGCTGCCCCAGACACTGCGCTATGCCAACGCCTGCGGCGCGATTGTGGTCTCGCGCCACGGCTGCGCACCGGCCATGCCGAGCTGGGACGAACTCCAGCACTTCCTGCAGCACGGCTCGCCCACGCGCCGCCTGCGCGAAGACGCCCGGCTGGAGCAGTTGCACCGTGCCTCCACCCGAACGCGGCGCTGGGGGTCGCTCGCCGTGTTGGCCTTCGACCACCGCTCGCAGCTCGAAGACCTGGCCAGCCGCCATGGCGCGGCCACGGCGCGCATCGCCGACTTCAAGCAGCTGGTTGCGCAAGCGGCACGCCAGGGCTACGACACCGCCCAGGCCAGCGCGGGCGGCGCGGCCGGCTTTCCGACGCCGGGCGTGATCATCGACGGCCGCTACGGCGAAGACGTGTTGCCCCAGCTCACCGGCGCCGGTTGGTGGGTCGGCCGCCCGGTCGAGCGGCCCGGCTCGCGACCGCTCGCGTTCGAGGCCGGCACCAACGTCGCGCTGGCGCTGCGCACCTGGCCCGGCGAGCACGTGGTGAAGTGCCTGCTGGCCCACCACCCCGACGACCCACCCGAGCTGGCCGCCGAACAGTTGCGCACCGTCGTGGCCCTGGCCGACGCCTGCAACGCCACCGGGCACGAGCTGCTGGTGGAGGTGATCCCGCCGCGCGAGATCCCGGCCGACGCCGACACCATGGCGCGCGCCATGCGGCAGATCTATGCCGCCGGCGTGTGGCCCGACTGGTGGAAGCTGCAGCCGCCCACCGACGCCGCCGCGTGGCAGCGCATCAACGCCGTGATCACCGAACACGACCCGCACTGCCGCGGCGTGCTGCTGCTCGGCCTGGAGGCAAGCGAGGCCGATCTCTCCACCGGCTTTCGGGCCGCCGCCGACCAGCCGCTGTGCAAGGGCTTCGCGGTCGGCCGCTCGATCTTTGCCGATGCCGCGGCCGCCTGGTTCGCCGGCACGCTCGACGACGCCGGCGTGATCGACGAGGTGGCCACGCGCTACCAGCGACTCATCCACCTGTGGTGCAACGCGCGCAGCGACGCACCGCAGGCCCCCATCACCACTGTCTCCCCCACCGCCAAAGAGAAAACAGCATGAGCAGCAACCCCAGCATCGGTTTCATCGGCCTC
>NZ_JADMJX010000296.1 GCF_018780185.1 Rhizobacter sp. | reverse complement strand
ACCATCAACCGCCACGGCATCCGCATGGGCACGGCCGAGCTGTACCGCGCGGTCGAAGCCTTGCCCGAGGTGCTCGACAGCCTGGTGGTCGATCTCGAGTACCTGGGTCGCGAAAGCTACATGCCGCTCTTCGTCGTGTTGCGCGAGGGCGTGGTGCTCGATGCCGCGTTGGAGAAGAAGATGCGCGAGGCCATCAAGGCCGGTCTGTCGGCGCGCCACGTGCCCAACGAGATCTTCCAGGTGAGCGCCATCCCGCGCACGCTGTCGGGCAAGAAGATGGAGTTGCCGGTGAAGAAGCTCTTGATGGGCACGCCGGCCGAGCAGGTGTTCAAGCTCGATGCAATGGCCAATGCGGACTGTGTGCCGTGGTTCGTGGGGTTTGCGAAGCGGCGTGCGGGGCGCTGACCCGGGCGGCGATGGCGCGGAGATGTCGCGCTCAGGCGCGTTCGCACAAGCCCTGATCGAACCCCTCTGAAAAGTTGCGACACTCCGTTGACCGGTTAGCACCGACTCGCGGGCCATGACCCGCGGTGCAGAGCCGCGACATGCAACGACACCGAGGGAGACACCTGTGGACACCAAGACCGCGGCGCAGCCGAGCCAGCTTCTCGCCAAGCTCGCCAAACCCACACCGGCCTACAAACGGCAAGCCTGGTTCGCCATGGCCGGGCTGGTGGTGTTTGTGCTGCTCTATTTCGCGCTCGCCAGCTGGTTCGTGCTGACCGCCTACCGGCTGACGATCGGTGCCGGCCCGGGTGGCAAAGACGCGTTCTGGGGTTGGATCGTCGGCGCCTGCGCGCTGTTCCTGGCGGTGTTCATGCTCAAGGCGATCTTCTTCGTCAAGCATGGCGGCACAGACGACAGCATCGAGATCACTCCCGAACAGCAGCCGGAGCTGTTTCGCTTCTTGCATGCGCTGGCCGACAAGGCCGGTGCGCCGCGCCCGCACAAGGTGTTTGTGTCGCCGCGTGTCAATGCGGCAGTGTTCTACGACCTGTCGCTGTTGAACCTGTTCTTTCCGTCCAAGAAAAACCTGGAGATCGGCCTGGGCTTGGTGAACTCGCTGACGCTGGGTGAGTTTCGCGCCGTGCTGGCGCACGAGTTCGGCCACTTTGCACAGCGTGCCATGGCGGTGGGCCGCTGGGTCTATGTGGCGCAACAGATCGCCGCGCACCTGGTGGCACGGCGCGACAAGCTCGACGAATTCTTGCAAGGCCTGTCGCGCTTCGACGTGCGCATTGCCTGGGTGGGCTGGTTGCTTAGCCTGATCGTCTGGTCGATTCGCTCGCTGGTCGATTCGGCCTTCCAGGTGGTGGTGCTGATGCAGCGTGCCCTGTCACGCGAGATGGAGATGAACGCCGACCTGGTGGCGGTGTCGCTCACCGGCAGCGACGCGCTCATCCATGCCCTGCATCGCCTGCAGGCGGCCGACGACGCCTGGGCCCGTGCAGCGGCCTTTGTCGTGAACGAAAAGGCTCGCGGCAAGCTCACCGCTGACATGTTCACCATCCAGACCCAGGTGGTGGCGCACATGGGTCAGCTGCTCAACGACCCCAGCTACGGCCGGGTGCCGCCCGTCACCGGCCTCAAGCCGGCAGAACACCGTGTGTTCAAGGCCGAACTGGCGCAGCCGCCGCAGATGTGGCTCACCCACCCGCTCAACCATGAGCGCGAAGCCAACGCCAAGCGCCACTATGTGCACGCACCCATCGACGATCGCAGCGCCTGGGTGCTGTTTGCCGGCGCGCAGTTGCTGCGCGAGCAGGTCACGGCCAAGCTGCTGGGGGTTGATGCGCCTGCGTCTGCCGTGTCCGACGAATCCTTGCAAACGTTGAGCAGGCAGTTCGGGCGCGAGTACTTCAAGAGCCACTACCGGGGTGTCTACTTCGGCCGCTCCATTGTGCGCTGCACGGCGGAGCTCGCCGCGCTCTACGACACCGTGGGCGCACCCACCGCGCAGGCGTTCGATGGCCTCTACCCCGAGACGCTGGCCACCGACATGGAGCGCTTGCGGACGGTGGAAAAAGAGCTCGCTCAACTGCGCGCATTGCACAGTGGCGTGCTGCGCCCGCCGGGTGGTGTGATCCGCCACCGCGGCAAGACTTTGCGGCGCAAGCAGTTGCCGCAGGCCATCGGTGCGGTCGAGCGCGAGCTGGCCCAGGTGCAGGGCCGCCTGCAGTCCCACGACCGGCGTTGCCGCAGCCTGCACCGTGCAGCGGCAGCGCGGCTCGGCGCCGGCTGGAGCGACTACCTGCAAGGCTTGCTGGCCGCGCTGCACTATGCCGATCACACCGAGGCCAACCTGCGCGACCTGCAAGGCCTGCTGGCCAACACGGTCAACGTTGCCACCGCCACGCGGCGTGTCAACGCGGCCGGTATCCAGCGCATCGTGCGTGACGGCAACCTGTTGCGTGACGCACTCGCCAAGGCCTTCGCCCAGGCCAGCCAGATGACCCTGGATGCAACGCTGCAAGAACGCCTGGGCATCCAGGCCTGGACCGAGCTGCTCGACGATCTCAAGCTGCCCGGTGTCAGCAAAGAAACCGTGGGCGACTGGCTCAAGGTGGTCGACGGCTGGGTCGACCAGGCTGCAGGTGCCTGCAGCAGCCTGAGCATCCATGCGCTCGAGCTGTTGCTGATCCACGAGGCGGCCCTGGCCGACCATGTGCGCCAAGGCACCCAGCCCGACGCGGCGCCGGCACCGACCCGTGTGCCGCAGGGCTACGACACGCTGCTCAACGGTGCCGAACGCAAGCGCCAGACCCAACTCGACCTGTGGGGTCGCTTCCAGACCGCCGATGGCATGCTGCCGGCCGCCGCACGCCTGGTGGTGGCGGGCGGCATCGTGGCCGCCGTGCTGAGCCTGGGCGGCACGGTGGGCCACGGCAGCGTCACCATCTACAACGGCCTGGCGCGGCCAGTGGACGTGCGCATTGGCGCGGCGCCACCGGTTCGGGTGTCGCCTTTTGAAGCGCTGCGGCGCGACCTGGCGTCCACCGGCGGCAGCGTCAAGATCGAAACCCGCAGCGCACAAGGCCAGCTGATCGAGAGCTTCGAGGCTGACGCGAACAGCAGCTTCGGCCAGTTCGTCTACAACGTGGCCGCCGCCGCTCCGCTGGTCGAATGGACGGCGGTGTATGGCAACACACCACCGCGGCCCGAACGCCTGCTGGGGGCACCCCGCTGGACGAACACCTCGGCCGATGCCCTCTTCACCGACCCGCCCAAGAGCATCAGCACCAAGGGCGGCGGAGGGCAGCGTGGCGTGATCTCGGGCCTGGGCACCGAGCCGCCGACGACCCAGATGGGTGCCTTGCAGAACCCGGCCGAGCAGCAGCGCCTGGTTGCCACGCACGCGCGCTGGGATGCGCTCGACTCGCGAGACGTGGGCCACTGGCTGGCGCTGGCCCAGTCCACACCCGGGTTTGCAAAGCTGCTCGCCGAGCGCCTGGCCGAGTCGCCCGACGATGTGATGCTGCTGCGATTGGAGCTCGACGGTGCCGGCGAGGGCGGTCGCGCCGAGGTGTGTGCGCGTCACCAGGCCCGTGCAGCCGCTGCGCCGCAGAACGTCAACCTCGCGTACGCGACGCAGCGCTGTGTGAGCGACGATGCCGCACGCGACCGGGCGTTCGTCGAAGGCCACGCCAGCCACCCTGAGCATGGCTGGTTTGCGTTTGCCGCAGGCTACGTTTACGCCGAACGGCAGAGCTGGCAGCAGGCGCTGAGCGCCTATGAGGTCGTGCGACGCAAACTGCCGCCGCTGGCCAACAGCGTCAGCATCGACATGGCCCGCATCCAGCGTTTGTTGTCGAACGACCGCGCCAATGTCATGAAGGAGCTGGGCAACAAGTCCCAAGACCTGCGCCGCCTGTTGGCCCTGGAAAGCGGTGAAGGCCTGGGCGACTCGCCTTACCGCGCCTACCCGGAGCTGGCGCGCGGCAACCTGGAGCGTGCCCTGAAGTTCGCGCATGACCAACCGCAGTCCGAGGCGCGGGTGCAGCGGCTGGCGGCGGCGTCCGATGGGGCCAGCGCGGCCCTGCTGGAAAAGGCATTGGCGCTGCCGATGGACCAGGGGTTGGACGAGAGCACGGTCTGGGCCTCCTTGGCCCTGGCCATCCGTGCCCGCCAGGACCAGGCGCCCTTCGAGCCAGCCGTGCGACGCGCGGCGTCACGGCACGCCGCCACGATGTTGCGGTTTGCCGATGTGCTCAAGAACGGGGCGCCACCCGAAGAGGCCGAGCGCTTGTTGGCGGGTTTGCCGCCGGAGCTGCGCGGCCATGGCTACAGCATGGGCAGCATCGTGATGGGCACCAAGGCCCCCAAGGCCTGGCGCGATGGGGCCAAACGTTTGTTGTTTGCGTCTGAGCGGCCTTACTTCAGCTGAAAGCCGTTAGGTGACTTCGGTGGGACGCGCTGCGACAGGGTGCCCTTTCGTCTCTTCGCGTGGCTGTGCGTCTCGCGCCCAGGGCGCGGGGTGAGGGGCGCAGTGAAGTCAAGGAGGAGGGTCGGGCCACGCCCGGCCCGGGGGACATGAACGGAGCCCCTCACCCTGTGCCCTGGGCGGCACTGCCCTCACAACGTGTCACTGACTCGCCGTGATCCCGCCATCCAGATACAGCACCTGCCCCGTCACAAACGCCG
>NZ_JADMJX010000197.1 GCF_018780185.1 Rhizobacter sp. | reverse complement strand
TCACGCGCCATGCGCAGCGCGGCGGCAGCGTGGTGCTCACCAGCCACCAGGCGCTCACGCTGCGCGAGCCGCAGCCGGTGGTGGTGCAGCTCGATGAAGTGGCCGTGACATGAGCGGTGCATTCACGGCCGTGCTGGCGCGCGACCTGCGCCTCGCTGCGCGCCGCCGCATCGAGGCCTTGTTGCCGATCGCCTTCTTCACCGTGGCGGTGAGCCTGTTCCCGCTCGGCGTCGGCCCCGAAGCGCAGATGCTGCGCCAGATCGCCCCCGGCGTGGTGTGGGTCTGTGCCCTGATGGCGGCCATGCTGTCGGTGACGCAGCTCTATGCCGCCGACCATGCCGATGGTTCGCTGGAGCAGATGCTGCTGTGCGGCGAGTCGCCGGTGTTGATTGCCGCGGCCAAGGCGCTGGCGCACTGGATGCTGACCGGGCTGCCACTGATCCTGGTGGCGCCGCTGTTCGGCCTGCTGTTCGGCATGAACGCCGACGCCATTGCCGCGCTCACCTTCAGCCTGCTGCTGGGCACGCCCATCCTGAGCCTGCTCGGCGGCGTGGGCGCGGCGCTCACGCTTGGGCTGCGCAGCGGGGGAGTGCTGCTTATCCTTCTGATCTTGCCGCTGTGCATCCCGGCGCTCATCTTTGGCACCGGCGCGGTGGGCGCGGTGGAGTCGGGCATCTCGGCTCAGGGGCACTATTCTTTGCTGGGTGCGCTGTTGATCGTGACCAGCTTGCTCGCGCCCTGGGCCACGGCGGCCGCGCTGCGCATTTCGACCGAATGAATGACCTTGACCGAGCCTTCTAGGAACGACATGAACTCGCCTTCCAAACTGCCGTCGATGCGCCTGTTCACCTTTGCCGCGCCGTCACGCTTCTATGGCCTGTCGGGTGCGCTCATCCCCTGGTTCTGGGTCGCGGCCATCGCGCTCAGCATCGCCGGCCTGTACATCGGGTTTTTCGTCGCGCCCACCGACGCGACGCAAGGCGAGTCGTACCGCATCATCTTCATCCACGTGCCTGCCGCCTGGATGTCGATGCTGCTGTACCTCGTGATGGCCTTCTGGGCCGGCATCGGCTGGGCCTTCAAGGCGCGGCTTGCATCGATGGTGGCGCGCTCGATCGCCCCCACCGGCGCCATGTTCACCTTCGTTGCGCTGTGGACGGGCGCCTTCTGGGGCAAGCCCACCTGGGGCACCTGGTGGGTGTGGGACGCGCGGCTCACCTCCGAGCTGATCCTCTTGTTTCTCTACCTCGGCTACATCGCACTGGTCGAAGCCATCGACGACACCCGCCGGGCCGACAACGCCGGTGCGCTGGTGGCCATCATCGGCGCGATCAACGTGCCGATCATCTATTTCTCGGTGAAGTGGTGGAACACGCTGCACCAGGGCGCCACCATCAGCATGACGGCTGCGCCCAAGATGGCCAGCACCATGCTCACCGCCATGCTGTTGATGACGCTGGCCTTCTGGGCCTATGCGTTTGCGGTGGTGTTCACACGCACCCGCGCCGTCATCCTCGAGCGCGAACGCGATGCCGCCTGGGTTGGCGAGCAGTTGAAAGAAGGAGCACGCTGATGAACTGGAACAGCGCCTCGGAGTTTTTCGCGATGGGCGGCTACGGCCTCTACGTGTGGGGCTCGTATGCGGTCACGGCGGCCTTCATGCTGGTCGAGCCGGTGATGGCCGCGATGCGGCACCGCCGGGCCAGGCAGTCAGCGACCGAGCAGAGATGATCCCTGAGCTGGGTCACTTCACGCTCTGGCTGGCGCTGGGCGTGGCCGCTGTGTTGGGCACGCTGCCGATGCTCGGTGCCGCCCAGGGCCGAGACGACTGGATGGCGGTGGCGCGGCCTGCGGCACGCCTGCTCTTCGTGCTGGTGTGCGTGGCCATGGCCTGCCTGGTGGCCTCGTTCGTGCGGCACGACTTCTCGGTGCTCTACGTCGCCTCCAACTCCAACAGCGCACTGCCGCTGCCCTACCGCATCGCCGGCGTGTGGGGCGGCCACGAAGGCTCGCTGCTGCTGTGGGTGCTGATGCTGTGCGTGTGGATGCTCGCGGTGGCGCAGTTCAGCCGCCACCTGCCGATGGCGGTGCTCGCGCGCATCCTCGCAGTGATGGGGCTCATCAGCGTGGGCTTCCTGCTCTTCATGCTGGTCACTTCCAACCCCTTCGAGCGCCTGTTCCCGGTGCCGCTCGACGGGCGCGACCTCAACCCCTTGCTGCAAGACCCCGGCATGGTGTTTCACCCGCCCACGCTCTACATGGGTTATGTGGGTTTCTCGGTGGCGTTTGCCTTCGCGGTGGCCGCGCTCATCGGCGGCAAGCTCGACGCCGAGTGGGCCCGCTGGACCCGCCCCTGGACCAGCATCGCCTGGGTCTTCCTCACCGTGGGCATCGCGATGGGCAGCTGGTGGGCCTACTACGAGCTGGGCTGGGGCGGCTGGTGGTTCTGGGACCCGGTGGAAAACGCCTCTTTCATGCCCTGGCTCGCAGGCACGGCGCTCATCCACTCGCTGGCGGTCACCGAGAAGCGCGGCAGCTTCAAGGCCTGGACGGTGCTGCTCGCCATCTTGGTGTTTTCGCTTTCGCTGCTGGGCACCTTCCTCGTGCGCTCGGGCGTGTTGTCGTCGGTGCATGCGTTTGCCACCGACCCGCGGCGCGGCCTGTTCATCCTCGCCTTCCTGGCGGTGGTGATCGGCTCGTCGCTCGCGCTCTACGCCTGGCGTGCGCCGAGCGTGGGCTTGGGCGCACGCTTTGCGCTGCTCTCGCGCGAGACGCTGCTGCTGGCCAACAACGTGCTGCTGGTGGTGGCCACCGGCGCGGTGCTGCTGGGGACGCTCTACCCACTCGTGCTCGACGCGTTGAACCTGGGCAAGATCTCGGTCGGCCCGCCGTACTTTGACACCGTGTTCGTGCCGTTGATGGTGCCGCTGGTCTTCTTGCTTGGCGTGGGGCCGCTCGCGCGCTGGAAAGAGGCTGCCTTGCCTGAGCTCGCCACCCGCTTGCGCTGGGCCGTGGGTGTGGCGGTGGTCGCCACCGCGCTCAGCGCCTGGGCGGCGGGCGGTGCCTCGCTGATGACGGTGCTGGGTTTCCTGATGGGCTGGTGGGTCGTCGCGAGCGTCGGCACCGACCTGTGGGAGCGCCGCCAGCGCCTGCACCAGCTGCCACGCGCCATGGTCGGCATGATGATCGCGCACCTGGGTGTAGCGGCCTTCATCTTCGGCGTCACGGTGGTGCGCAGCTACGAGGTGGAGCGCGACCTCAAGATGAACATCGGCGACAGCACGCAGGTCAGCGGCTACACCTTCACGCTGCTCGGTGTGCGCGACGTGAATGGCGCCAACTACGAAGCCGCACAAGGCAACGTCGAGGTCACCCGCGATGGCAAGCCGGTGGCGACGCTGCGGCCCGAGAAGCGTGTCTACCGCGTTCAGCGCAACCCGATGACCGAGGCGGCCATTCGCCCCGGCTTCCTGCGCGACCTGTACGTGTCGCTGGGCGAGCCGGTCGAGGGTGATGCGTGGATCGTGCGCGTGTACGTCAAGCCACTCATCGGCTGGGTGTGGGGCGGCTGCCTGATGATGGCCTTCGGCGGCTTGCTGGCTGCCAGCGACCGGCGTTATCGCGCGCGGGCGCGGCGCGACGAAGCTGCGCCGGTGGAGGCACTGCCCGGAGCCCGCCATGTTTGATCGCCTGGTCGGTGGCCTGCTGCTCTGCGTGGCCCTGTGTGCCCCGGTGGCCGGCGCGGCCAAGGAGGCCGAGCCTGCGGCGCAAGACCCGGTGACCGAGGCGCGCATGCAGCGCATTGCCTCCGAGCTGCGCTGCCTGGTGTGCCAGAACCAGACCATTGCCGACTCGCAGGCCGCTCTGGCGGTCGACTTGCGCGCCCAGGTGCGCGAGATGATCCAGCGCGGCGACAGCGACCAGCAGATCATCGACTACATGACCGCGCGTTATGGCGACTTCGTGCGCTACCGCCCACCACTGAATGCAAGCACGGCCTTCTTGTGGTTCGGCCCGATGCTGCTGTTGCTGATCGGCGGGGCGGTGCTGGTGATCGTGATCCGGCGCCGCCAGCGGCTGAGCGCCGATCGCTTCGAACCCGACGACCTGGATGTGATGGAAGACAAAGCATGAGTGACGACGTTCCCGCACTGCGCAAGCAGCTGCAGCAGCTTGCCGAGCTGCACACCAGCGGCGCCTTGAGTGATGCCGCCTACCAGGAGAGCCGTGCCCAGCTGGAGCGCCGCCTTGTCGATGCGGTGATGAGCGCGCCCGGCGCAGCGGCGGGTGCCCCTTCGCTGCGCGTGCCCGGCAAGCTGCTGAGCCTGCTGGCCGTGGCGGTGCTGGTGGTGGCGGCTGCGGGCTACTGGTGGACGGGCTCACCTGAACGCCTGACCGAGGCGGTGCCTGCGAACGACGGTGCATCGGCGCCGGCCGGCCAGCCCCATGCGATGAGCTTCGAGCAGATTGCGGCGATGGCCGACAAGCTCGCCGAGCGCCTGAAAGCGCAGCCCGACGATGCCGACGGTTGGGCCATGCTGGCCCGTTCGTACGCCGTGCTGGGCCGCAACCCGGAGGCGGTGAGCGCCTACAAGAAGGCCGTCGAGCTGCAGGCCGACGATGCCAGCCTGTTGGCCGACTACGCCGACGCGCTGGCCACGCAGAACCAGCGCCAGCTGAGCGGGGAGCCCGCGCGCTTGATCGCGCGGGCGCTCAAGCTCGAACCCGACAACCTCAAGGCCCTGGCGCTCGCCGGCACCGAAGCCTTCGAACGCAAGGACTACGCGGCGGCCGTGAAACATTGGGACCGAGCCGTGCAGGTCGGCCCGGCCGACAGCGCCTTGGTGCAGCAGGCCAAGGGCGGCGCGGCCGAGGCGCGCGAGCTGGGCAAGCTGCCGGCGGCCGCTGCGGCACCGGTCGTTGCGGCGGCCTCGGCCAGCGTGAGTGGTCAGGTCTCCATGGCGCCCGCCCTGGCCAAACAGGCCAGCCCGGGCGACACGCTGTTCGTGTTTGCACGTGCGGCCGAGGGGGGTGCGATGCCGCTCGCCGTGTTGCGCAAGCAGGTGAAAGACCTGCCGCTCGATTTCAAGCTCGACGACAGCCTGGCCATGGCCCCCACGGCCAAGCTGTCGAGCGCCTCCAAGGTGATCGTGAGCGCGCGCATCAGCAAGAGCGGCGACGCGATTCCGAAGGCCGGTGACCTGTCGGGCCAGTCGGCGCCGGTGGCGGTGGGTGCGAGCGGCTTGCGCATCGAGATCAATACGGTGGTGAAGTGAACTGGCTCTACCTCTACGCGGCGATCTTCATCGTGGTGACGGTGCTGTACCTGCGTCGCCAGGCACGCCGCCAGCGCCAGCACGTGGCCCAGCTCGAAGAGTCGATCGCCACCGGCATGGCCGAGCCGCAGTCGCTGCACCCGGTGGTGGGCGGCAACATCTGCATCGGCTCGGGCTCGTGCGTGGCGGCCTGCCCCGAGCAGGCGCTCGGCATCATCCACGGCAAGGCGGTGCTCATCAACGCGGCCTCCTGCATCGGCCACGGGGCCTGCCTCACGGCCTGCCCGGTCGACGCGATCCAGCTGGTGTTCGGCACCGAGCGGCGCGGCGTCGACATCCCCAACATCAGCCCCGAGTTCGAGACCAATGTGCCGGGCATCTTCATCGCCGGCGAGTTGGGTGGCATGGGCCTGATCCGCAAGGCGGCCGAGCAGGGTCGGCAGGCGATGGATGCCATCCGCAAGCGCACGGGCGGGCAGCACGATTACGACGTCGTGATCGTCGGTTGCGGGCCGGCCGGGTTGTCGGCGGGCTTGTCGGCCATTCAGCACAAGCTGCGCTACAAGCTGCTTGAACAAGAGAGCTCGCTCGGCGGTGCGGTCTTTCACTACCCGCGCAACAAGATCGCGATGACGGCGCCGGTGGAGCTGGCGCTGGTGGGCAAGGTGAAGTTTGGCGAAGTGCAGAAAGAAAAGCTGCTCGACTTCTGGAACGGCATCGTCGCCAAGACCGGGCTCAAGATCGCCTTTCGCGAGCAGCTGCTGGGCATCGAGCCGCGCGACGGTGGCTTCGTGGTGCGCAGCAGCCAGCACGAGTACCGCACCCGCACGGTGCTGCTGACCATGGGCCGGCGCGGCACGCCGCGCAAGCTCGACGTGCCGGGCGAAGAAACACCGAAGGTGGTCTACCGCCTGGTCGACGCCGAGCAATACCGCGGCCAGGCGGTGCTGGTGGTGGGCGGTGGCGACAGCGCGCTCGAAGCGGCCATTGCCTTGTCGCAAGAGCCTGGCACCGAGGTCACGCTGTCGTACCGCAGCGAGGCCTTCGCACGCGTGAAACAAAAGAACCGCATGCTGCTGGAGCAGCAGCAACAGGCCGGCCGCCTGAAGGTGCTGCTCAAGTCGCAGGTGAAATCGATCGAAGCCCGCAGCGTGCACATCGAGCACGAGGGGCGCGTGGCCAGCCACCGCAACGATGCGGTGATCGTGTGTGCCGGCGGGTTGCTGCCCACCGAGCTGTTGCAGAAGGTCGGCATCCGCTTCGACACCAAGTTTGGTACCGCCTGAGTTGCAGGCCTGGGCGCGCAGACGCCACGAAGGGAGTGAGATGCGTTTGAAGAACCGCGGGTACTGGGTTGTTGTCGCCACAGCTCTGGCCACCCCGATCGTGATGGCCCAACCCGCCGCCCCCGAGGCGCCCGCCAGTGCCGCCAGCCCGGCGGCCACCACCTTGGCGCCGGTCGAGATCACCAGCCGCCGCCCGGCCAGCCCCGCCAGCCGCACCGTGCTCACCGGCGACGAGTTGCGCACGGTGCCCGGCACGGCCGGCGACACCATGAAGGCGCTGCAAAGCCTGCCTGGCGTGGCGACCTCCAGCGACAGCAGCAGCGAGCCCGCGGTGCGCGGCTCGCGGCCCAACGACAACGCCTATTACATCGACTTCCTGCCGGTGGGCTACCTGTTCCACGTGGGTGGCCTGGTGAGCGTGGTGCACAGCGACCTGGTGAACCAGTTCGAGCTCTACAGCGCCGCCTTCGGCCCCGAATACGCCGACGTGATCGGCGCGGTGCTCGACGTGAGCCTGCGCAACCCGCGCACCGACCGCCTGGGCGGGGTCATCAACGTCAGCCTGCTGGGCGCCGACTTCCTGGTCGAAGGGCCGGTCAACGACAAGCAGTCGTTCTACTTCGCCGTGAAGCGCAGCTACATCGACCTGCTGGTCGACACGGTCGAAGACGAAGACTCGGGCGTCATCATCACCGTGCCGCGCTACTACGACTACCAGGGCAAGTACATCTGGAACCTGAATGCGCAACATCAGTTGAGCTTTCACGCCACCGGCGCGTCGGACAGCATCGACTTCAAGATCCCGACCACGTCAGGCCTCGGCACGCAGCAGCCGGTGCTCGCCGGCGACAGCGCCATCGACACCAGCTACGGCACCCAGGCCGTGGTGTGGGACGCCGACCTGAGCAGCGGCACCAGCAACAAGCTCGCGCTCGGCCACACGCTCGACACCAACACCAGCCAGGTCGGCACGGCGCTCAACGCCACGGCGCGCACCCACACCTGGTTTGTGCGCGAGCAGTTCAAGTTCAAGCCTTCGGCCGAGCACGACACCTCGCTCGGCGGGTCACTGCAATCGGTGCGGGCCGAATACGACATCGATGCGCTCAACGCCCGCTGCACCGAGTTCGAGGCCGAATGCGACTTCACCAGCGCCGAGCGGGTGCAGGGCACCGGCCGCATCAACGCCAGCATCACCAACCTCTACGCCAAGAACCGCTGGCAGGCCACGCCCGACTGGGCCTTCACCGGTGGCGTGCACCACAGCCATGATGGCTACCTCGACCGACGCTACACCGAGCCGCGTGTCGGCGCCGAATGGAAGTGGTCACCCAGCCTGCTGTTCACTGCCGCCTGGGGCCGCCACAACCAGTTCCCGGCCGGTGACCAGGTGCTGGCCGGCTTTGGCAACACCGGCCTGTGGCACCTGCGGGCCACGCACGGCGTGCTGGGGGTGTCGCAGCAGCTCGACGAAGACTGGTCGTGGCGCGTCGAGGCGTACCAAAAGAAGTTCAGCGACTTCGTGGTGGCCGCCGAGCGGCCGGTCAATTACGTCAACGGCGCCAGCGGCCGCGCACACGGCCTGGAGCTCCTGCTCAAGAAGGGCGCCGCGAAAGACAGCGCCTCCAGGTTCTCGGGCTGGCTGTCACTGAGCCTGTCGCGCGCACGGCGGCAAAACGACATCACCGGCCAGGAGTTCCCGTTCGAGTTCGACCAGCCGGTGATCGCCAACCTGGTGCTGCAGTACAAGCAGTCGGATCGCTGGCAGTTCGGTGCCAAGTGGAGCTACCACACCGGTGCGCCCAACACGCCCATCAAGGGCCCCGACCCCGTGCCTTACCCCGACGGCCGGGTGCGCCCGCTCTACGGCGGGGTCAACTCAGAGCGCCTGCCGAGCTACCACCGGCTCGACCTGCGCGCCGACTGGGTGCTGTCACCGCGCTACCGCTTCTTCGGCGAGGTGATCAACGCCTATGCGCGCAAGAACATCTCGGGCTACAGCTACAACGCCGATTACACGGTGCGCAAGGACGTGACGCAGCTGCCGTTCCTGTTGTCGTTCGGCGTGCTGGTGAAGTTCTAGCCCCGCTTCAGCCACTCGCGCGGCGAGGTGCCCACCTTCTGCGCAAACACCCGCGACAAGGCTGACGTGCTGCTGTAGCCCAGCTGCTCGGCCGCGCTCTTGAGCGAGACCCCCTTGCGCAGCTCGGTCTGCACGATGGCCAGCCGCCACTGCGCCAGGTACTCGGCCGGTCCTTCGCCCACATGCAGCTTGAAGGCGGCGGCAAACGCGCTGCGCGACATGCCGGCCTCTGCCGCCATGCGCGGCAGCGTCCAGGCCTCGCCCGGGCGCTCGTGCAGGGCCACCAGGGCCTTGGCCAGATGAGGGTGTGACAGCCCCGTCAGCAGGCCGCTCGGCATGCCACTCTCTTCGGGGTGATCGAGCAGCCAGCGCAACAACTGCAGCAGCAGCACCTCGAACAAACGATCGGCCAACAGGCGGTGACCGCAGCGCACCTGCTCGGTCTCGGCGAAGAGCAGATCGAGCGTGTGCTCAAGCCCCGCCACCTGGGCCAGCGGCAGCACCACCACCGGCGGCAGGGCGCGCGCCAGCGGGTGGTTCTCTCCGCCTTGAAACTCGACCGCGGCGCAAGTGAAGTCGCATCCCTCCGCCGGCGCGTTGTGAAAGTCGTGCGCCAAGGGCCGCGGGTAGAACAGCAGGCTGGGCTCGCGCACCTCGATGCGCCGCGGCGCCCCGCTGCGTGCGCGGTGCGTGAGCACCATCTCGCCGCGCCGCAGCACATGCAGAAAGCCGCGCCCCGGCAGGGCGGCGTAGTGCGTCACGCCGCACAGCGGCCCGCTGTGGAAGAGGTGGGTGCGCACACGAAAGCGCTCCAGCAGCGACGACAGGCGATCGACGTTCGATGGGGATGGGGTGGGGCGCATCTGGACGGATTGGTATCAATGGCGGACGAATGTTCACCAATGGTATCGGCTTCGCGCCAACACTGGCGGGGTGCTGTTGCACACCTTCTTGAACCCACACCTCTAGGAAACCACCATGTCGCGCCTTCCCCTTCTCACCGCCGCCACCGCCTCCGACGACAGCAAGGCCTTGCTCGAACAGATTCATGCCGCTTTCGGCACGACACCCAACATGTTCAAGGCGGTGGCCCACTCGCCCGCAGCGCTCAAGAGCATGTGGGGCTCGTTTGCCGCCTTCAGCCGGGGCACGCTCGACGCCCAGCTGGGCGAAAAGATTGCCGTCGCCGTGGCCGAGCGCAACGCCTGCGAGTACTGCCTGGCCGCGCACATGGCGCTCGGCCGCAAGGCCGGCGCCAGCGCCGACGAGTTGGCCGCTGCCCAGATGGGCGAAGCCAGCGACCCCAAAACCGCCGCCGCGCTGCGCTTTGCGCTGAAGCTGGTCAACGAGCGTGGCCAGGTGTCAGACGCCGACGTGCAGGCCGTGCGTGCGGCGGGCTTCGGTGACGCCGAGGTGGTGGAGATCCTGGCCCACGTGGCGCTGAACCTGTTCACCAACTACGTGAACGTGGCGTTCGCGGTGCCGGTGGACTTCCCCGCGGTGAAGCTGCGTCGCGCGGCCTGAGGGCTGGCTGCGTGCGTCCATGTTTGTGACTCAACTATTACGTCCGATGAAGTATATGATTCACACATGTGGACGCTCCTGCTGGTCACCCTGCCCACCCAACCGGGTGCCGTGCGGCTGCGCATCTGGCGCAACCTGAAGGCCTTGGGTTGCGCCTCGCTGCGTGACGGGGCCTATGTGCTGCCCACCGAGCACGCTGCGGCCTTTGACGAGATTGCCGCCGAAGTGCTCGAACACGGCGGCACGGCCTCGGTGTTCGAGCTGGGCACGCGTGACGCGCCGCAACACGAGGCTTTGCAGGCGCAGTTCTCGCGCACCGAGGCCTATGCGCAGTGGCGCGAGTCGGGCGAGGCCTTGCGCAGCGAGCTGGCCTCGCTCGCCGAGACCGATGCGCGGCGCAGGCTGCGCAGCCTGGCCGAGGCACTGGCCAGCGTGCAACGCATTGACTACTTCCCCGGCGTGTCGCTGCAGCAGGCGCAAGCCTTCCTGGCCGCCTTGCGGCGCGATCTCGATGCGCGCTACTCACCGGGTGAACCTCATCCGGGCGCGGGCGGCGTGGCCCGCCTGGACCGCAGCCAGTACCTCGGCAAACGCTGGGCGACGCGCGCGCGCCCCTGGGTCGACCGCCTGGCCTGCGCCTGGTTCGTGCGCCGCTTCATCGATGCCGACGCTCGCTTCGTGTGGCTGAAAGAGCCGCTCAAGCCGCCGCGTGGCGCGCTGGGCTTCGACTTCGACGGCGCCACCTTCAGCCACGTGGGCGCACTCGTCACCTTCGAGGTGATGGCCGCGAGCTTCGGCTTCGACGGCGACGAGCGCCTGCGCCGTGTGGCCCAGGCAGTGCACTTTCTCGATGTGGGCGGCATCCCGGTGCCCGAAGCAGCGGGGCTCGAAACCATCCTCAGTGGCCTGCGCGGTTTGCACGCCGACGACGACGCATTGCTCAGCGCCGCCTGCAGCGTGTTCGATGCGCTCTACGTGGCCCAGCCAGAGTCCACGACATGACACCCACCGACAAACCCGCTGCGGTGAGCTTGGCCCAGGCCTTCTGGTTCTGGCTCAAGCTCGGCTTCATCAGCTTCGGGGGCCCGGCGGGGCAGATCGCGATCATGCACACCGAGCTGGTGGAGCGCCGCCGCTGGATCAGCGAGAAGCGCTTCCTGCACGCGCTCAACTACTGCATGGTGCTGCCCGGCCCCGAGGCGCAGCAGCTCGCCACCTACATCGGCTGGCTGATGCACCGCAGCTGGGGCGGCATCGTGGCCGGCGCCTTGTTCGTGCTGCCGTCGCTGTTCATCCTGGTCGCCTTGTCGTGGGTCTACCTGGTGTACGGCGACGTGCCTGTGGTGGCCGGCATCTTCTACGGCATCAAGCCGGCGGTGACGGCGCTGGTGCTGCATGCGGCCCACCGCATCGGCACACGGGCCTTGAAGAACAACTGGCTGTGGGGCATTGCGGCTGCGGCCTTCGTGGCGATCTTTGCGTTTGACGTGCCGTTCCCCGCCATCGTGTTGGTGGCCGGCTTGATCGGGCACTTTGGTGGGCAGCACGCGCCGCAGGTGTTCATCGTCGGGGGCGGCCATGGCAGTGCCCACAAGGCCTACGGCCCGGCGCTGATCGACGACGACACACCGACCCCGCACCACGCGCTGTTTTCGCGTGCCCACCTGGTGCAGGTGGTGCTGGTGGGGCTGGCGCTGTGGGGCGGCGTGATGGCCGTGCTGGTGTCGCAATACGGGCTGGGCGGCACGCTCACGCAGATGGGGTGGTTCTTCACCAAGGCGGCCTTGCTCACCTTTGGCGGCGCGTATGCGGTGCTGCCCTACGTCTACCAGGGTGCGGTGGAGCAGCACCAGTGGTTGAGTGGTGCTCAGATGATCGACGGCCTGGCACTCGGTGAAACCACGCCGGGCCCGCTCATCATGGTGGTGGCCTTTGTCGGCTTCGTGGGCGGCTGGCTGAAGCAGGTGTTCGGCCCCGAGGCCTTGTTTCTCGGCGGCGCGGCGGCGGCCACGGTGGTCACCTTCTTCACCTTCTTGCCGTCGTTCCTGTTCATCCTGGCGGGCGGGCCGCTGGTGGAGTCGACGCACGGCAATCTGAAGTTCACCGCACCGCTCACGGCCATCACGGCGGCGGTGGTCGGCGTGATCCTGAACCTCGCCCTGTTCTTCGCGTACCACGTGCTGTGGCCACAAGGCTTTGGTGGGCGCTTCGACTGGGTGTCGGCGTTGATCGCGGTAGCGGCCATGGTGGCGCTGTTTCGCTTCAAGCTGGGGGTGTTGCCGCTGCTTGCAGCCTGCGCCGTCGCCGGGCTGGCCGTGACGTTCGCGCGGCCGTCGTTTCTTTGAGGAGCCTCCGCATGAACATGCCACCCCCCATGAGCCTGGCCCTGTGCGCCAGCTTCGACAGCGTTGAAGCGTGGCGCGATGCCTTTGTTGCGCTGGCACACGAGCACGCCGGTGGCGGGCGCGTCGAGCTCGCGTTCAACCCGCAGACCGGGTCGCTTGAGAACCGCTGGTCGAGTGGCGAGCCATCGAATGGCGCTGTGCCGATCCTGGTGTTGCCCTTGCCTGCCGATGTGGGGCAATTCATCGCCGCCATCTCGTGGGCGTCGGCCTACCAGAGCTACCAGGACGCCGTGCACACGACCGGCGAGGCCTGGGCCGCTTCGCAACATGACGCGGCCGAGGCGCTGTTGATCGATGTGCGCCGGGCGGCTGTGTTTGAGGCGGCGCCGACGGTGCTGCCCGGCTCGGTGTGGCGTGACCCGGCTCGGGTGCGCCACTGGGCCAGCGAGTTGCCGCCTGCCCGCCCGGTGCTGGTGTACTGCGTCTATGGCCACGAGGTGGGCCGAGCCACCGCCCTGCGCCTGCGCTCGATGGGCGTGAACGCGCGTTTTCTCAGCGGCGGCATTGACGCCTGGGAGCGTGCCGGCCTGCCCACCATGCCCAAAGGAGAAACACCATGAAGTGGGTGACACGCGAACGACCCAAGATCGACCGCATCGCCTGCCCCTGGCTGATTGCTCGGTTCATCGACCGCGAGCCTGAGTTTCTGTACGTGCCCGCCGACCGGGTGCTGGCCGTGGCCGCCGAAACGGGCGCCACGCCGTACGACATTCCGGGCGTGTTGATGACACATGAGGGCGAGCGCTGCAGCTTCGATGCCTTCATCAAGCACCACGAGTTGCGCGACCCGGCGCTCGACCAGCTGGCCACCATCGTGCGCGGCGCCGACACCTCGCGGCTGGAGCTGGCGCCGCAGTCAGCGGGGCTGTATGCGATTTCACTGGGCTTGTCGCACAACTTTGCCGACGATCACCAGATGCTCGCGCATGGCATGGTGATCTACGACGCGCTGTACGCGTGGTGCCGCTCCTGTCAGGGCGAGACGCACAACTGGCCACCGGTCATGCGCTGAGAGGCGCGAGCCGCTGAGTTGAGCTCGGGCTTGCTCAGGCTTGCAGGTAGCGCACCACCACCATCAGGCCGCCAACGCCTGCGGCGAGAAACACCGCGCACGACACCAGCAGCTTGGCGAAACCGTTGCTGCGCTCTTGCTGGCGGCGGCGAGACGCTGGGGTTTCAGCCAAGGTGCCGTAGCCGGAGAGCATCGAATGACCGGTGCTGCGGCCAAAGTCGGTAGGGCGCTCGTCGGCGGGCTCACTGGCCCAGTCGAAAACCTGGGTGGCTTTGAACTCTGGTTGGTGGCGGTGGCGGCTCATGTGTGAATTGTCACGGTGACACACAACTTGTTTCAACCCCTGGACGCGGGGCCCGCCCCCGCTTGAACGGGGGGCGGGTCGGCGAGGGGAGGTGCTCCCGCCGACAGGAATCACAGCGACCTGGGTTGAGCATTCGCAAGGTGCAGGCGTGGTCAGTGCCTAAGGTGGCAGGTGCAGGCCAGCGGGGTGTTCGCATGGATCGTGTTCAGGAAGGATCGGCATCGGTCGCCTCGCAGGTGCCGGGCTCCGCCACGCCGCAGCAGCTGCTCGCCGTGGTGGCGGCGATGCTGCGCGAACTGCGATCTGGCGAGGCCCCGCCCGTGGCGCTGGACGATGACCTGGAGCGCACGCTGGGCATCGACAGCCTGGCGCGCATGGAACTGATGCTGCGGCTGGAGCAGGCCTTCGCCGTGCGCATGCCTGAGGCGATGGTGCAGGACGCGCAGACCCCGCGCGACCTCCTGCGAGCGCTGGCGGCCGCGGCACCGCGCCAAGGCGTGGACCCGGCACGCGCCCGCGTCGAGCTGCCTGTGCCTACGCCCGAGGCCCTGGAGCTGCCGCACCACGCCCGCACGCTGGTCGAGGTGTTGCAGTGGCACGCCGAGCATGCCGGCGAGCGGGTGCACATCACCTTGCTGGGCGACGGCGTGCCCGTCGGGCAACTCACCCACGCCGCCTTGCTGGAGCGTGCGCGTGCGGTGGCCACCGGCCTGCAGCGCCTGGGCGTTGCGCCCGGCGAGAGCGTGGCCTTGATGCTGCCGACCAGCCTTGCGTTCTTCGAGGCGTTCGCCGGCGTGCTGCTGGCCGGCGGCGTGCCGATACCGATCTACCCGCCGTTTCGCGCGTCGCAGATCGAGGACCACCTGCGCCGCCAGGCCCGCATCCTCGACAACGGCCGCGCGGTGCTGCTGATCAGCGACGAGCGTTCGCTGGCGCCAGCCCGCATCCTGAGGGTGGGCGGCGCAGGCCTGCGCGCGGTTCTCACGCTCGACCGGTTGCTTGCGCCGGGCGGGGGCGAGCTGCAGTCGGTCGAGCGTGGTGCGCACGACACGGCGCTGCTCCAGTACACATCGGGCAGCACCGGTCAGCCCAAGGGCGTGGTGCTGACGCATGCCAATCTGCTGGCCAACGTGCGCGCGATGGGTCAGGCCCTGAAGGTCGGCCCGGGAGATGTGTTCGTGAGCTGGTTGCCGCTGTACCACGACATGGGCCTGATCGGGGCATGGATGGGCAGCCTCTATCACGGCGTGCCGCTGTTCGTGATGCCACCGCAAGACTTTCTCGCGCGCCCGTCGCGCTGGCTGCGCGCGCTGCACACGCACCGGGGCACGCTGTCGGCGGCGCCCAACTTCGCCTACGAGATTGTGGCGACCAAGGTGCCCGACGACGAGCTGCAGGGCCTCGATCTGAGCGCTTGGCGTGTCGCGGCCAACGGCGCCGAGCCCGTGCACGCGGCCACGCTGGCGCGCTTTGCCGAGCGCATGCAGCCTCACGGCTTCGACCCGCGCGCCATGATGCCGATGTACGGGCTGGCCGAAAACGGCGTCGGGCTCGCATTTCCGCCACTGGCACGCGGGCCCAAGATCGACAGCATCGACCGGCGCGTGCTGCACGCCGAGGGCCGTGCGCTGCCGGTCGCCGCGGCCCAGGCGGCGAACCGCATGCAGATCGTCTGCTGCGGCTTGCCGCTGGCGGGGCACGAAATCCGCGTCGTCGACGCGCACGGCGCCGAGCTGCCCGAGCGCAGCGAGGGGCGCATCGAGTTCCGCGGCCCCTCGGCGAGCAGCGGCTACTTCCACAACCCGGAGGCGACCCGGGCGCTGTTTCGGGGCGACTGGCTTGACACCGGCGACATCGGCTACATCGCCGAAGGCGAGCTCTATCTCACCAGCCGTGCCAAGGACCTGATCATCCGCGGCGGCCACAACATCCACCCGTACGACCTCGAAGAGGCGGTGGGCCAGCTGGCCGGCGTGCGCACGGGTTGTGTGGCCGTGTTCGGCGCCAGCGACCCCGGGAGCGCGACCGATCGGGTCGTGGTGCTCGCCGAGACCCAGGTGCGCGAGTCGCAGCCCCGCGCGGCCCTGCGCGCTCGCATCGCCGAGCTCGCGATCGCGCTGCTCGGCGTGCCAGCCGACGACATCGTGTTGGCCGAGCCGCGCACGGTGTTGAAGACGTCGAGCGGCAAGATCCGCCGCGCTGCCTGCCGCGCGCTGTACGAGCAAGGCCAGCTCGCGGCCGGCGCCCGCCCGGTGGCGTCGCAGCTGGCCCGGCTGGCGTTCGATGCGTTCGCACGCCGCACGCGCGAGCCGCTGCGCCGCGTCGCAGCCGCGCTGTTTGCGGGCTGGGTGTGGGTGGTGTTCGGCCTCGGCGCTGCGTTGGCGGTCGCTGCGGCGCTGTTGCCGTCGCGCACGGCCCGCAAGCACACCGCGCGCCGGATCGCGCGGCTGGTGGTGCGCGCCTCGGGGCTGCCCGTCGCCGTCGAGGGGCAGGAACACCTCGCGACCCGGCGTGCGGTGGTGGTGGCGGCCAATCACGCGAGCTACGTCGACTGGCTGCTGCTCACTGCGGTGCTTCCGGCCGAGGTGAGCTTCGTTGCCAAGCGCGAGCTGGCGCTGTCCGGGCCGCTGCGCTGGCTGCTGCTGCGCATGGGCACGCACTTCGTCGAGCGCGATGATGTCCACGCCAGCGTGGAGGACGCCAAGGCCCTGCTGGCGGCGGTGCAGGCCGGGCAATCGCTGGTGTTCTTTCCGGAGGGCACGCTGACGCGTGCGCCGGGCCTGCGCGGCTTCCACATGGGCGCATTCGTGACCGCCGCCCAGGCCGGCGTGGCGCTGCTGCCCGTGACGCTGCGCGGCACACGATCGGTGCTGCGCGACGGCTCGTGGCGGCCGCACCGCCACCCGGTGCAGGTGCATGTCGATGCCCCGTTGCATGCGCAGGGCCACGAATGGCACGGCGCACTGCAACTGCGCGACGTGGCACGCGAGCGCATCGCGGCGTCCTGCGGCGAGCCCGTGCTGCCGGTCTGAGCGGGCCCGACCGAGGCGCCGCGTCAGCGGAACTGCTTGCGAAAGCGCAGCACGCCGATGGCGAAGAGGCCTGCCCCCAGGGCGCTCATCTTCAGCAAGGCCGGCCACAGCACGTCGAGTTCCGAGCCGCGGATCAGGATGCCATAGGCGAGCACGATGAAGTGGCGCAGCGGCGAGAACTCGGTCAGCACCTGCAGCCAGGCCGGCATGCTCTCGACCATGTTCCAGGTGCCCGACAGCATCACCATCGGCACGACCACGAGGATCACGATCAACCCCATCTGCCCCGAGTTGCGCGCAAACCCGGAGGCGACGATGCCCACGCCGGCGCAGGCCATCGCGAACAGCGCGACCACGCTGAAGAACAGCGGCACGCTGCCGCGCAACGGCACGCCGTAGCCCAGGTGCATGACACCGAGCACGGCGATCGCGGTGCCGGCGAGCATCACCAGCACCATCGCGAGCACCTTGCTCAGCACCACCTGCAGCGGCGCGAGCGGCGCGACCAGCAGCTGCTCGATGGTGCCGTGCTCCTTCTCGCGCACCAGGGCCGCGGCCGGCAAGATGATGGCGGCGATCGTCAGCATGGTCAGCAGCTCCGAGACCGTGTTGAACCAGCGCTCGTTCAGGCTCGAGTTGTGCCAGTAGCGAACCTCGGCGCGCACCTCCGGCAGGCGCGCCGGGTCGATGCCCTCACGCCGCAGCCTGCGTTGCGCCCATTCCGCACCGAATGCGGCGTTGATGCGCTCGGCGTAGCTGGCGATGAGGAAGCCCTGATTGGCCTGCGCCGTGTCGACCTGCAGCTGCACCTGCGTCTGGCGGCCGAGCGCCAGGTCCTCGGCGAAGTGGTCCGGCAGCGACAGCACGGCGCGCACGTCACCGCGGTCGAGCGCACCCGCGGCGTCATGTTCGTCCACCAGCTGGCGCCGCAGCTCGAAGTACGGCGGCCGAAAGCGCCCCGCCAGGTCACGGCTGGCGGCGCTGTGTTCGGGCGCAAAGACCGCCACGGGCGCGCGCTCCAACTCGATCGACGACGCACCGGCCGCGAGCATCACATCGACCGTGAAGATGAACACCGTGTAGGCGAAGAGGGCACGGTCCTTGAAGAGCTGCCTGAGCTCCTTGGACACGAGCACGCGCACCTGCTCGCACCAGCGCCGGGCCGCACGGGCGTGTGTCATGTGGCCGTCCGCTTGCGAAACAGCGCGAGGCATGCCACCAGCAGCACCACGGCGAAACCGGCGATCCAGGCGAACTCGGCCGCCAGCAGCTCGAACCCGCTGCGCTTGAGGAACGTGCCCATCACGATGTCGCGGTAGTGGCTTGCGGGCAGCACGCGGGCGATCCACTGGTTGACGCCGGTCATCGAATCGACCGGCGCGAACAGGCCCGAGAACTGCGTGGCGACGATCGAGGCGGTGAGCGTCGCGATGATGATCGCCGCCTGCTGGGTGCGCACCAGCAGCGAGATCAGCAGACCGAGCGCACAGGTGCCCAGCAGGTAGAGCGCAGTGCCGGCCGCCAGCACGAGCGGGCTGCCCTTGAAAGGCACGCCGAAGTAGGCGACCGCCACGCCCCACAGCATCACGGCGTTGGCGAACGACACCGCCAGGTTCGGCAGCAGCTTGCCGAGCATGAACTCGGCACGCGTCAAGGTCGAGCAGCGCACGTTGTAGATGGCGCCGGTCTCCTTCTCGCGCACCACGCTCACCGCCATCAGCAGCGGAGGAACCATCAGCAGGATGAGCATCAGCAGCGATGGGGCGATGGTCCAGATGCTGCGCACCTCTTCGTTGTAGAGATAGCGCACCTGCAGCTTCACCGGTTGGATCATCGCCAGGGTGCGCTCGATCGGGCGGCCGCTCATGCGCGCAAGCGCCAGCGCGCGGATCTCGGCGCTGGCCGCCGCGTTGATCGCCTCGACGTAGCCGCGCAGCGTGCGCGCCGGGGAGGTGAAGGTGCCGTCGATGATGAACTGCACCTGCGCTGCCTCGCCGCGGTGCAGGTCGCGTGCAAAGCCCGGCTCAATGCGAACGATGACCCGTGCGCGGCCCGATGCGATCAGCGGCTCGATCTGCTCGGCCGATGCCAGCGTGCCGAGATAGCGGAAGTGATGCGTTCGGGTGAAGTGGTCGATGTAGTCGCGGCTGGTGGCGCTGCGGTCTTCGTCGAGCACCGCGAGGCCGACGTGTTCGACCTCCTGGCTCATGCCGTGGCCGAAGACCAGCATCAGCACCACCGGCAGCGCGAAGGCCAGCATCAGGTAGATGCGGTCGCGCAGGATCTCGCGCCATTCCTTGCGCGCCAGCGCCACGATGCGTGCGGCCTTCATGTCGCTGGGCCCGCCGGGGGCGACTGCAGTGCACCCACCTGGCGCACGAACACGTCGTCCATGCCGAGCTCGCGCGGCAGCACGGCGTGCAGTGCGATCTGCTGCGCACTCAGCAAGGCGGCCACATGCGCCGTTGCCTGGGCTGCGTCGTGTGCCATCAGGCGCACGCCGCGGCCGTGCATCGCGGCGTCGGCGTAGCCGGCGGCGAGCAGCAGCTCGGCGGCGCGTTGCGGAGCGTCGCAGCGGACTTCGAGCAGCTGCCCCGCCTGTTGTTGCAGCGAGCGTTTCATGGCCTCGGGCGACGCATCGGCGATCACCCGCCCGTCGAACAGCAACACGAGGTGATCGCACAGGTCGGCCTCGGCCATGTAGTGCGTGGTCAGCAGGATCGCGACCCGCTCCTCGCGCGCGAGCCAGGACAGGATGTTCCAGAAGCGGCGCCGGCCGAGCGGGTCCACGCCGGAGGTGGGCTCGTCGAGAAACAGCACCCGCGGCCGGTGCAGCAGCGCGCAGCCCAGCGCCAGGCGCTGGCGCAGGCCCATCGGCAGGCTGGCCGCGGCGTCGTCCAGGTGGGCGCCCAGCCCGCCCAGCTCGATCACCCAGCCGGCCCGCTCGCGTGCGGCGCGGCCCGCGAGGCCGTAGATGCCGGCGTAGAGCATCAGGTTCTCGCGCACGCTCAGGTCTGCATAGAGCGAGAAGGCCTGCGACATGTAGCCGATGCGCTGGCGGATCTGGCGCGAGGCGCGTCGCATGTCGGCGCCGGCGACCTGCCCGACGCCTCCGGTGGGCGGCAAGATGCCGGTCAGCATCTTGATCACCGTCGTCTTGCCGGCGCCGTTGGCGCCGAGCAGGCCGAAGATCTCGCCGGGTGCGACACGAAAGCTCACCCGGTCGACGGCCTTGAAGCGGTCGAAGTCGCGGGTGAGGGCGACGGCTTCGACCGCGCAGGCCGGGTCGGACAGGGCGTCGGGCGGCCCTTCGGCGCCGTCGGGTGGGCGAATCGACAGCGCAGCGGCGGGCGGCGCCAGTGCATGCAGGCGATCGACGAACAGGTCTTCCAGCTCGGGGGGGCGAAGCCGCAGCTGTACCGTGGTGCCATCGGGTGCCAGGGCGGCCAGCACGCGGGCCCGCGCCGCGCCCGCGTCGCGCGTCGGCACCAGCACCGACGCGCCCGCGCCGTGCCGGTCGACGTGGCCGAAGGCCTGGGCCAGGCGCTGCAGCACCTGCGGGCTGGGGTCGCCGACGCCGACGACGGTGGCTTCCAGCTGGGCGCTCAGTGCCTCTGGCTCGCCTTCGGCGAGCAGCGCTCCGTCGTACACCAGGCCGACGCGGTCGAAGCGGCTGGCCTCGTCGAGGTAGGCGGTCGACACCAGCGCCGTCATGCGCTGTCGCTGCATCAGCTCGGCCAGCAGGCGCCAGAAGTCGCGCCGCGACAGCGGGTCGACGCCGGTGGTCGGCTCGTCGAGCACGATCAGTTCGGGCTCGTGGATCAGCGTGCACGCGAGCCCGAGCTTTTGCTTCATGCCGCCCGACAGCTGCTTCATCGGCCGCGAGCGCGAGGGTTCCAGCCGCGTCATCGCCAACAGGCGCGCCTTGCGCTCGGCCAGTGCCGGCGCCGGCACGCCGCGCAGGTCGGCGAAGAAATCGATGTTCTCGTCGACCGAGAGTTCGGGATAGAGGTTCAGGCCCAGCCCCTGAGGCATGAAGCCAATGCGCTGCTTGACGCATTCGGCATCGCGCTCGCTTGCGATGCGCTGGCCGAGCACGCTGAGCGTGCCGCCCTCGAAGCTGAGCACGCCGGCCACCGCCTTGAACAGGCTGCTCTTGCCGGCGCCGTCGGGGCCGATCAGGCCGTACAACTCGCCGCGCGCGATGCGCAGCGACACACCGCGCACGGCCTCACGCCGGCGGTAGCGCTTGACCAGGCCGTCGATGCAAACCACGAGCTCGGCGCCTGGCGGCTTCAGGGTTGCGGCGTCTGCCATGCGGCGCCCTCGCGCCAGCGGATCATGCCGTCGGCCGGTTGTCCGGGGCTGAGTCGGCCACCCGGGTGGCGGTCGACATGCAGGCGCACCTCGTAGACGAGCTTGACGCGCTCGTCCACCGTCTGCACCTCCTTCGGCGTGAACTCTGCGCGTGCCGAGACGTAGCGCAGCGTCGCCGCGAAAGGCTCGCCCGGGTAGGCGTCGACATGGATGAGGGCCGGCATGCCGAGTCGCACACGCCCGATCTGGGTTTCGGCGAGGTAGCCCTTCAGGTAGAGCTGGCCCAGGTCGGTGAGCTCCAGCAGCGGGGTGCCGGCGTTGACCACCTCGCCCAGGTTGGCAAAGCGGCCGGTCACCGTGCCGCCCACCGGCGCGCGCAAGGTCAGGTCGTCCAGGGCACTCTGCGCCTCGGCCACCGCGGCCGTCGCTTCGCTCAGCCGGGCGCGGGTCACCGCCAGTTCGGCTTCGCGCGAGCGCACCCGCAGCGGGCCCAGTTCGGCGTCGTGCCAGGCTTGCCGCGCCTGCCCCAGCACTGCTTGCGCCGCGTCGTATTGCTCGGCCGACTGCTTCAGCGCGAGTCCGGCGCGCTCGAGGGCTTGCGGGCCGATGAAGCCTTGCGCGGACAGGTCGGTGGCGCGCGCGTGGTCGCGCCTGTCCTGCGCATTCGCGGCCTCGGCGCGCCGCACGTCGGCCTCGGCGGCGGCGATGCGGGTCTGGGCCGCCTTGATGGCCACCTGCGTCTCGCCATGCAGCACGGCGAGCGCGCTGTCTTGCGCGGCGATCTGCGCCCGCAGCGTCTGCTGGGCGGCCAGCGCCTGGTCGAGCCGCGCGCGCACCGCGCGGTCGTCGAGCCGGGCCATCACCTGGCCGACCTTCACGGTGTCGCCCTCGCGTGCCGCCAGCTCGATCACGCGGCCGGCGAGTTTCGACGCGACCGTCACGCGATCACCCTCGATGCGCCCGTTCACCTGCAGCAGGCCGTCGGGGACGGTGGCCTGCCGCATCAGCAGCCACGCCGCCACGGCGGCGGCCAAGGCCGCAGCGACGACCCCCAGCAGCACGACGTGGCGGCGCGCCAGGGCAGGGGGCTTGTCGACGGAAGTCGCCATCGCGTGCTCGCAGATCCCGAACGGGTTCGTCCAGCAGTGTGGGCTCTGCCGTCACGCCCGAGTTGAGGAGCGTCAATCCAACTGGACCGCGGCGCAGAGGGGAAGCGGGTCGGTGCCTCCCGGCGCCCAGTGGCGGAGATCTTGCGTTGGCTCATGTTTCGCCGCCCGGCGGCGAGCATCATCGCGACAGGAGAACTGCCGGGAGCCCCCTATGGCCGACAAGCGCCGCGTCAGGCATTCCGTGTCCGTCGTGCTGATGGTGGTGGGTGGGCTGGTGATGCTGCTTTCCACATCGGTCGGGGCTGGCCTCGTCGCCTTCTCGCTCGGTGTGCTGGTCGAGTTGGTCGGCCGCGCGCTGGAACGGCGCCCGCCGCGATGAGCCCGCGGCGGCGCAGCGGCTGCGTTGCGGGCCGTTGGATGAGCGCGTTCGTGTGGGTCGACGCCTGTTCGTGGTGGAACAAGATGATCCGGGCCGTGTGGTCGTCGGCGTGCCCACCGACCGCGACATCGTGGTCTCGGCCGTGGCCAGAGACCTCGATGCGCGACGGCTGTCGGTCGGCGACGTCATGTCGCGCGGCCGCCAAGCTGCGCCGACTGTCAATCCCAAGGCCCGCCCCATCTCACAGCCCGAACGGGTAGGTATCCGGCATGCCCTCGATCTCTTTGCTGTCCAGCGGGGTCACGGCGTGGGTTTCATCGAACCAGACGTATTCGTCGAACTGACGCGGCAGCACCGCCTGGAAGTAGTGGCTCTGCAACTCCGTCTCGGGGCGGTAGATCACGCCGATCGCCCGCTCGAGCCTTGGAGCGCACAGGCCGGCGACAAGCGCCGGCGGTGCAGGGCTGCGCAAGGGCAGAACGAAACGCGCCACGCCCGCCTCGTGGCACAGGCGCTCATAGCTGCCGGCGAGGGCCGGGCGCACCGTCTTGACCTCCATCGGCGAGTCCCAGTTCGACGCCGCCGCAACGGTCCCGCTGTGGGTGCCGAAGCCGATCAGGCAGGCCGCATCGCCGAACTTCTGGCGGCACAGGTGGCCGATGTTGTATTCGCCGCGCAGGTGCATCTCCGTCGCCGCCGAGTTGCCGACGTGCGAGTTGTGCGCCCAGACGATCGCCTTGCTGTCGGGCCCATGGAAATCGAGCAGCTGCTTCAAGGTCTCGAACATGTGGCTGTCGCGCAGGTTCCAGGCGGCGCGCGAGCCGTAGTACATCGTGCGGTAGTAGCGCTCGGCGTTGGCGACGAGGCGGGCGTTCTGGACCGCATCGAGAAAGCGCTCGCCGTCTTGCCACGCATGGCCCTGGCGCTTGCTGAGCAGGTCGGTGAGGGTGGACACCACCTCGCGTTCGCAGGTCTGATAGGCCGAGGTGAGGGCGGCGTGGCCATAACTCGCGGGGTCCGATTGCCATGGCGTCAGGCATCCGTAGCGCTGGCGGGCGACTCTCGCGGTCGGCGGGTCGACCTCGTCCAGGTAGCGCAGGACGGCACGGATCGAGTTGTACAGGCTGTACAGGTCGAGGCCATGGAACGCGACCTTGCGCTCGCCCGCCCCGGCGTTGTGGCCGCGCAGCCAGTCGACGAAGCTGCGCACCTCTTCGTTGCGCCACATCCAGACCGGGAAACGGGCGAACGCGCTCCACTCCGACGGGGCGTATCGGGCATGACGCACGTAGTGGTCCACGCGGGCAGCGTCCGGCCAGTCGGCTTCGATCGCGATGAAGGAGAAGTTCTTGCGCAGGATCAGGTCGCGCGAGATGCGCGAGCGCATGCGATAGAACTCGGAGCTGCCGTGCGTGGCCTCGCCGAGCAGCACGATGCGTGCATCGCCGATCCGCTGCAGCAGCGGGTCGAGCTTGGCGCTGTCCTCGGCCGCGAACTCCTCGCAGTTCGCCGCGATGTCCTGCGCCAACGGCGTGTCCTTCGCACGGGCTGCCCTCGCGCGCGTGGGGGCGCCGGCGGCCGCAGGTTCGCCGGCCAGGGGCGCGAGGCGGACATCGGCGATGTCTTGCGTGTCGAACCCGTCTTGCGACACCCGCGTCACGAGCACGAGTTCCAGAGCCCGGGGGTCGATGCCCAGCGGCATCACCAGCCGCCCGCCGATCGCGAGCTGGTGCTGCAACGCCTGCGGCACCTGCCGCCCGCCCACGCTCACGAAGATCGCGTCGTAGGGCGCGTGATCCGGCCAGCCGAGGCTGGCATCGGAATGCAGCACATGCACGTTGTGGCAGCCGAGCCTGGCCAGGCTGTCGGCCGCCCTGGCGGCCAGCAGGTCGGACGACTCGACGCTGTACACGCTTCGCGCCACGCGCGAAAGAACCGCCGTGCCGTAACCCGACCCGGTGCCGATCTCCAGCACCTTTTCGCTGCCTTGCAGGCCGAGCGCCTCGGTCATCAGGGCCACGACATACGGCTGGGGCACCAGCAGCCCCGGCTCGACCTGCAATGCCGCGTCTTCATACGCGAACTCATGCAAGGACTGCGGCAAGAAGGCTTCGCGCGGCACCTCGCGCAGGGCGTCGAGAACCCCAGCCGAACGTATGCCGCGCGCAGCGACTTGCTTGTCCACCATCCGGGCGCGCTGCTTGGCGAAGTCGATCGTGTCCATGGTCACCGCTCTCCTGCATGTCTGGGCACAGACTGCCGGCGGTGCGCGCGCGAACTTTGCGCATGCTCAATCCCAGGACTGATCAATGGACCCAAGCTCGCCCGGCCAGGCCCTGGCGCGGGCGGCGTGGCCGCCGGGGAGTGCTTCGGGTCGCGGCGGCGCCCTGGCCGGGGCGACCCACGTGTGGGGAGCAGTGTGAGGAGCAAGGTGATGTCCACCATTCCCCTGGATCTCGAGACCGATACCGTCGTCCTGCCGGCGCCGGCGCTGTCGCCGCAGGTGACGTTGGAGCGCTCGCTGATGCGCCGCCACAGCACCCGAACGTTTCTGCCCGATCCGTTGCCGCTGGAGACCTTGTCGGCGCTGCTCTGGGCCGGCTTCGGCATCAACCGCCGGGAGCGCCACGGTCGAACCGCGCCGTCGGCCCACGACTGGCAGGAGACCGATGTCTATGCGGTGCTGGCGGAGGGCGCCTACCGGTACGACGCGCAGGCGCATCGCCTGCTGCTGGTCAGTGCCGAAGACCTGCGGCGATATACCGGCACCCAGGACTTCGTGGCGACCGCGCCGCTGGACCTGGTCTACGTGGCCGACTTTTCGCGCATGCCGGACGTGAGCGACGAGGACCGTGCCTTCCTCGCAGGGGCGGACGCCGGCTGCATTGCCCAGAACGTCTACCTCTGCTGCGCCGGCATGAGCCTGGCCACGGTCGTGCGGGGCCTGGTCGACCGCCGCCGACTCGCGCAGATGTTGGGCCTCACGGTGACGCAGCGCATCACCTTGGCACAGACCGTCGGATATCCGGGCCGCGAGGCCTGAGTGGGGTACATCGCCATGAAACAACCGCTTCAGATCCGCTTCCTGGGCATGGCGCCGTCGGACGCCGTCGAGACGGCCGCGCGCAAGAAGGCCGACAAGCTCGACATGGTCTGCCCGGACATCATGTCGTGCCGGGTCAGCATCGAGCAGACGCACAAGCACCAGCACCAGGGACGGCCTTTCGCCGTGCGGGTGGACGTGACGCTGCCCGACCACGAGCTCGTCGTCGACCGGGTGCACGATGAAGACGTCTACGTCGCCTTGCGCGAGGCCTTCGACGACATGAGGCGCCAGCTCGAGGACGCGGTGCGGCGCCGGCGCGGGCAGGAGAAGCTGCACCCCGTCCCGCTGCACGGCGAAGTGGTCCGCTTCGGCGATGAGGGTCAATGCGGCTACATCCGAACCCCCGACGGGGACGAGTACTACTTCGGTGCCGAAAACGTGGCGGGCGTGCCCTTCGAGCACCTGCAGCTGGGCACCGAGGTCCAGTTCATCCCCGAGGTGGCGGCACAGGGCCGCCAGGCCAAGCGCGTGAGCATCGGCAAACACGGCGTCGGTTGAGCCTGCGGCGCGGCGCGGGCGTTCAGCCCCACCCCAGCCGCCAGTGCCCCTGCGCGCTGGCTTCGATGCGGGTGCCCAGGGCTTGGCAGCCCTCGTCAAGCAGGCGGTGCAGCCATTCGCGCTCGGCCGCTTGCGGCAGCATCAGCCGAAAGCGTCGCAGCTGCATCGGCACGATGTCGAGCCCGACGAGCCGGCCGTTGGCGCGGTCCAGCGTCACGCCATACAGGCAGCCCAGATCGGAGCGCTGCCGGCCGTGCGGCCCGATGCCTTCGTAGTCGTTGACGAGGTCGCCACAACCATGGAGCACGAGTTTGCCGGCGTGCACCTCGATCGGGAGCGGGTGGTGCGACGAATGGCCGTGGACCACGTCCGCGGCACCGAGGTCGATGAGGCGGTGCGCGAACCAGCGCTGCTGCTCAGGAACCGCGTCGACCCAGTTCTCGCCCCAGTGCAGCGAGACCACGGCGATGTCGCCGGCACGGCGGTGCTGCCGCACATGGTGGGCCAGGTCTTGGGCCGAGGCTTCGTCCAGGCGCGGCAACCAGGCGACACCGCTGCGCTGCGCCTGCGCGGCCCAGGCCGACGGCACGCCGCAGGTCGGCGTGGCCAGGGCGAACAGCAGCAGCCGTGACCCACAGGGCAGTGCCAGCACCGCGGGCGCCTGCGCTTGCTGCAGGTCGGCGCCGGCCCCGGCGGTCAGCACGCCCGCCGCATGCAGCGTCGCCAAGGTGTCGTCGAGCCCTTGCGCGCCCCAGTCGAGCACATGGTTGTTGGCGAGCGAGCAGGCGTCGATGCGGGCGGTGGCCAGGCAGCCGACATGGGCCGGGCTCATGCGGTAGTGGATGCCCTTGCCGGGCCACGGCTCGCCGCGGCGCGTCACGGCCGTCTCCAGGTTGACGATGCGTGCCGCGGGCGCCAGCCGATCCATCTCGGCCAGCGCGTCCCCCCACACGTAGGCCATGTCCACCGGCGCCGGAATGACGCCGTTGGCCCGCTCGGCGAGGCGCACGTAGTCGCGTGCATCGTGCACCCACGATTCGTACAGCACCGGTTCCACCGGCTGGGGCATCACCTGGTCGATGCCTCGCCCGAGCATCACGTCGCCGGCGAGCAGCAGCGTGATCGTCTCCACGACCCGGCCCCTTATCCCTTGACGCAGATCAGCGGCTGCAGGCGGGCGACCTTGCGCGCCAGGCCGGCCTCGTCGGCGGCGTCGACGACGGCGGCGACGTCCTTGTAGGCGCCCGGCGCCTCTTCGGCGATGCCCCGTGACGACGCGCTCTTGACGATGATGCCGCGTGCGGCCAGCTCGTCGACCACCTGGCGACCGTGCCAGTGCGAGAGCGCCGCGTGGCGGCTCATCGCGCGCCCGGCGCCGTGGCAGGCCGACGAGAACGCGAGCGCCTCCGAGGCCTGCGTGCCCGCGAGCACGTACGAGCTGGTGCCCATCGAGCCACCGATCAGCACCGGCTGCCCTGCGGCGCGCAAGGGCTCGGGCAGCTCGGGGTGCCCCGGGCCGAAGGCGCGCGTGGCGCCCTTGCGGTGCACGAAGAGCTCGCGCAGCTCGCCGTCCACGCGGTGCTGCTCCAGCTTGCAGGTGTTGTGCGAAACGTCGTACAGCAACGGCATCTGGGCCTTCGCGATGACGCGTGCGAACACCTGCCGCACCAGGTGCGTGATGATCTGCCGGTTGGCCAGCGCGCAGTTGATCGCCGCGCGCATGGCGCCCAGGTACTGCTGGCCCAGCTCCGAGCGCAGCGGCGCGCAGGCCAGCTCGCGGTCGGGCAAGCTCAGGCCGTGCGCCGGTGCCGCCTCGACCATCATGCGCAGGTAGTCGGTGCCGATCTGGTGGCCGAGGCCGCGCGAACCGCAGTGGATCGTCACGACGATGTCGCCGCGCTTGAGGCCGTAGGTTTCGGCAATCGCAGGCTCGTGAACCTCGGTCACCTCCTGCACTTCGAGGTAGTGGTTGCCGCTGCCGAGCGTGCCCATCTCTTCGAGCTGGCGCTTCTTGGCCATGTCGCTGACGAAGGACGGCTTGGCGTGCAGCATCTGCCCATGCTCCTCGATGCGATCGAGGTCGGCCGGCGTGCCCCAGCCGTGTTCGACCGCCCACTTTGCGCCGCCGACCAGCATGTCGTGCATGCGCGTCTGGTTGAGGTGGATCGCGCCGCGGCTGCCCATGCCGGCGGGGATGTGGCCGAACAATGCGTCGGCCAGTTCGCGCTGCACGGGCATCACATCGTCGCGATGCAGCCCGGTGTGCAGGCTGCGCACGCCGCACGACACGTCGAACCCCACCCCGCCGGCGGACACCACGCCGCCCTGCGCGGCGTCGAAGGCCGCGACCCCGCCGATCGGAAAACCATAGCCCCAGTGCCCATCGGGCATCACGTAGGAGGCGCGCACGATCCCGGGCAGGCAGGCCACGTTGATTGCCTGCTCGCGCACCTTCTCGTCCATGTCGCGCACCAGCGCCTCGGTGGCATAGATGACCACTGGGACGTTCATCTTTCCCGTCGGGGCGATGCGCCATTCACAGGGCCCCTGCCGCTGTAGAGAGTTGATGTTCATGGTCAGACGTCCACGACGGTTTGTGCCATCCACCCTCCATCGCCGGTGCGCGCCACGCGCAGCGTCGTGTAGGTGGCCCCCTTGACCTCCACCGCAGGCTGGTGCCGCTTGATCGAGGTCGCCTCGCCGCCCGCGGTGGCTTGCAGCCGGCCGTCGAACAAGTCCACGTGAAAGCGCGCGAACAGCATGCGGCGCACCGCCATCTCGAAGACAAGCGCGTTGAGCCAGGCGGCCAGCAGCAGCTCGTCGTCGGCGGCCTCGCAGGCGATCGGCACCGTCTGCTCGACGGCCACGCGGCTCGGGTCGGTGATGACGGCGACCAGCGCGAGCGCGGCCTGCTCGAAGGCCGCCGCCTTGGTCACGCCGAAGCCGCGCACGCCGATGTCGGCACCGTGCTCGAAGTGTTCCCAGTGGTCGTGCATGGCGGTTCCTGGTGGGTTGGGGCCATGGGTGCGCGCACCCGGCGCCACTGCCCCGATGCGACACCACATGCTGGCGCGAACCTTCGGGCAGGTATTGCGCAAGCGCAACGCGGAGCCCTTGCCACGACCTAAGCTGGGCCCGTATGCCCCGTTCTGCAGGAGCCCACTGTGCCGCTGTTCATCATGCAAACCCAGGTGTCGGCCGATGCGCTGCACCAGCCGAAATCGCTCACGACGCTGGAGCGCCATGTCGCCGAGCGGGTCCGCGAGCACTGCCCCGAGGTGACGTGGATCGCGAGTTATGCCGTGCTCGGCCCGTGTGACTACATCGACGTGTTCGAGGCACCCGATGTCGAGTCGGCCGCACGCGTGTCGGTGCTCGTGCGCAGTTACGGGCGAGCGCATTCCCAGGTCTGGCCCGCGCTGGCGTGGGACGACTTCAAGAAGGTGCTGCACCAACTGCCCGAGCCCGCCTCGAAGCCGGGCCGCGCATGACACGCCTGCGCTTGGCCGTGATTGGCTGGGGTCGGCTCGGCAAGGCGTGCGCGGAGGCACTGCGCGATGCGCCTGACATGACGCTCGCGGGCATCGTGCGCAGGGCCGACACCCTTGCCGCGTCAGGCGGCAGCCCGATTCGCGGCGTGGCCTGCGTGTCGCACGTGAGCGAGCTGGAGGCGATCGACGCCGCGCTGCTGTGCGTTCGCAGCGAGGCGGCACCGGGCGTGGCCCACGAGCTGCTGCAGTCGCGTGTGCCGCTGGTCGAGTGCGCCGACTTCGAGGGCGACGCGCTGCGGGCGCATCACGATGAAATCGCCCATCTCGCCAGGCGCCACCGCGTGGGCGCGGTGGTCGGCGCCGGGTGGGACCCGGGCCTGCTGCCGCAGCTGCAGCGCCTGTTCGAACTGCTGATCCCGGAAGGGCATTCGCAGGTGTTGCGGCGCGTCGGAGCGAGGCTTCACCACACCGCGGCCGCGGAAGATGTGGCCGGAGTGCGTGGTGCACTGTGCACCGAGCTGCACGAGCCCGACGGCCGCGCGCGCCGCTACGTTTATGTGGAGCTGGCCCGCGGTGGTGACCTCGAGCGCGTGCGGCAGCAGATCGAGGGCGACCCGTTGTTCGCCGACGAGCCGACGCAGGTGCTGCCGGTCGACAGCCTCGCCGCACTGGAGCACGAAAACCGGGGCGTGCTGATCGAACGCCTGGGCGACGGCGCGGGTGGGCCGCACGCCAGCCTGATTCTCGAAGCCCGCCTGGACCCGATCGCGTTCACGGCCCGGCTGATGCTGGACGCGGCTCGCTCGCTGACGCCTCAGGCGCGCGGTGCGTGGCGCTACACGCCCTGCGGCCTCGTCCCCCTGGACGGCGCCGGCGCAAGCGACGGGGCCGGACCGAGGCGCGCCCCGGCAAGCGCATCACCGCATGCATGAGGGCCCCGTGGCCACGCCGCCCTGAGCCCGCCGTGCGGGGGGATCTCGAGAGACGTGTGGGGCCGCGGGGGAGTGTTGTGGGGCCACTCGGTGGTCCCGCCGACAGGAATCGAAGGGCGCGCTGTAGGCCCCAAAAACGCTTGACCTGGTGCATTCTGAACGCCCAGTTGCCCCCAGGGTTGTCCCCCACAGGCTGGCTCCAGGGCGAGGCACCCACTGCGCACAAAGTCGGGCCGATGAAGGCTGGTGTGCAGCGGCTCGACCGCTGCGCCAGTCGCTCGCCTGCGGCTCCCTTGGTGTCACGTCGGTCGCGGGGCCGCTGCTGCTCGGGAGTTCTTTGCTGCGACCGTTGCGCCAGGCAAGCTGGCACATCGTCCGCGACGCTGCGCCGACCATGGGAGGTGGCAGTCCGTGCGCCAGTCGCCCTACCGCGCTCCCCCCAGCTGCGCCGCCGTCGACCCGTGAGGGGGACTTGGGGGGATCCTCAATGCGGTGGGCCGCGAAGCCGGCTCACTGCTTCGGTTGCTGACGACTCCACCCATCCCCAACCCTGTGAGGGAGGGGTCATGCCCGCCCCCGCCCGCCCGTCGGCGGGAGCAAGAGAGTCCGAGCGAGAAGATCAGTTTCCAGGGCAACCCGGGCTAGGCTCGGGCTGGTCTATCACGCCAGAAGATCAATCATGGCCAACGTTCAAGTGTTCCAACAAGAGGCTCGCACGTTGGTGGTCAGCCCGGCCGCAGCGCGCAAGGGCGGCTGCAGACCCGACCTGTGGGCAGCATCGGCCTTGGCGGTAGCCTCAACCGTGCCCTGTGGATGCTGGCCGAGGAGTTGCGCAAGCTCAAGGCGTGAACGGCAGGCCGAGCGGGCTCGATTGATCCTTAAATCCAGCGCGCAAGCAGCTCCGTGCGATTTTGACCAACGGGGCGGCGCGCTCGTCAGGTGCGCTGTGCACGTCCTATTCAGACACTGTGCAACCGTCGGTCAACCGTTATCCAACTTGTGCGCGGCCTATCCACTGATTGACCGGGCTTGTGCAGTGTTTGTGCAATGCCTGCTCGCTGCGTATGCACCGACTAGGCGATGCCTATGCATTGATCAATCGTAGGTGCCCCATTGGTGGGAGGTGCTGGAGCCAATACTGAATGCGTAGGTGAGTGCAGGTATAGGCACAGAAGCACATTGGCTGTTTTGGCTCGACAAGCGGCGATATCGCCACTGACGCACTTTGTCCTTGGGGCGGACACTTTATTCACTTCAAGGACTCAAGGGCGATTCGTATGGATGTTCTTATTTCACATGCTGACGGCATCAGCAGAATTGAATTCAACCGGCCGCACAAGAAGAATGCATTGACCGCAGCGATGTACGGTTCACTCGCGAGAACGCTGGCTGCCTGCGAAACGGATCCGAACGTTCGTGTGGTCCTGCTGTGCGGCCAGACCGGCACATTCACTGCCGGCAATGACCTTGATGACTTCAACGCGGAAGCAGCAGGCGGGACTGAATCGCCCGCTCTCCAATTCATCCGTCAATTGCGCAAAGTGACCAAACCCGTGGTGGCCGCGGTGGGTGGAATTGCAGTTGGCATTGGAACGACGATGCTGTTTCACTGCGACCTGGTATATGCGAGCGAAAGCGCTCGATTCAGCTTGCCTTTTGCGCGCCTGGGACTCTGCCCCGAAGCCGCGTCAAGCTACCTCATTCCCGCTGCAGTGGGTCACCAACGGGCCGCAGAAAAGTTGCTTCTCGGAGCAACGTTCGACGCCGTCGAAGCCACTGAAATGGGTTTTGTGAACAAGGTCTTGGCGGATGATGCGTTGCTCGACCATGCCATCGCGCAGGCAAAGACACTGGCCTCGTTGCCGTCTGTCGCGGTATGCGCGACCAAGGCCTTGCTTAGGAACGGTTCGCAGGCAGTCGTGGATGCGCAGTTGGAGCGGGAGAGTGAACTCTTTCGCCAGCTTTTGGCGGGTCCGGCCGCCCACGAGGCCATGACCGCCTTCCGTGAGAAACGAAAGTCCGACTTCCGGAAGTTCTGACCCATGTCGTCGCCACGCGCTGAGCCTGCAT